>JANYBT010000142.1 GCA_025360645.1 Acidobacteriaceae bacterium
ATCAGCGACCTCTTCTGGGCCGCTGATGCGCTGGAGTCCGAACATGGAGTAGTAGATAAAGAAGGGGATCATGTTGATGCCATGGGTGGCGTAGGCCGTGCCCGCGGCGATGAAGGAGCACATGGAGCCGGCTTCGGTGATGCCCTCTTCGAGAATCTGGCCGTTTTGCGCTTCCTTGTAATAGAGCAGGGTGTGAACGTCCACCGGCTCATAGAGCTGGCCGACGCTGGAATAGATGCCGACCTGGCGGAACAACGCTTCCATGCCGAAGGTGCGGGCTTCGTCGGGAACGATCGGAACAATCAGCTTGCCGATTTCCGGATCGCGCAACAGCTTGGCCAGCATCCGCACAAACACCATGGTGGTGGAGACTTCGCGGCCGTCGGTGCCCTTGTAGAACTCTTCGAAGTGAGATTCCGAAACCGGAACCAGCGGTTTGGAGCGGACTTTGCGCTCGGGCATGTATCCGCCCAGCTGTTTGCGGCGCTCCTGCATGTACTTGATTTCCGCGCTGTCGTCGGCGGGGCGATAGAACGGGGCGTTGTGCAGTTCGTCGTCGGAAATTGGAATCCCGAAGCGCGAGCGGAACATGCGCAGCTCTTCGTCATTGAGCTTTTTCTGCTGGTGGGTGATGTTCTTGCCTTCTCCGGCTTCGCCCAGCCCGTAGCCCTTGATCGTCTTGGCTAACACGATGGTCGGCGAACCGACGTTGTCCACCGCGGCGCGGAATGCGGCGTGGACTTTGATGGGGTCGTGGCCGCCCAGCCGCATCCTGGCCAGTTGCTCATCGGACAAGTGCTCCACCATCTTGAGCAAGCGCGGGTCGGTGCCGAAAAAATTCTGCCGGAAGTAGGCGCCGCTCTCGACGAAATATTTCTGATATTGGCCATCCGTGATTTCGCCCATGCGGCGTACCAGCAAGCCGTCGCGGTCGCTCTGGATCAGCGCGTCCCAATCGCTTCCCCAGATGCACTTGATGACGTTCCATCCCGCGCCGCGGAAGATGGCTTCCAGTTCCTGAATGATCTTGCCATTGCCGCGCACCGGGCCATCCAGGCGCTGCAGGTTGCAGTTGACCACGAAGATCAAGTTGTCCAGACGTTCGCGCGAGGCCAGCGTGATGGATCCGAGGGATTCCGGCTCGTCCATTTCGCCGTCGCCGAGGAAAGCCCACACTTTGCCTCCGGTCGAAGTCTTCAGGCCGCGATTCTCCAGATACTTGATGAAGCGGGCGTGGTAGATGGCTTGAATGGGGCCGAGACCCATGGACACTGTGGGGAACTCCCAGAAGTCAGGCATGAGCCAGGGGTGCGGGTACGATGACAGCCCCCCGCCTTCCTTCAGTTCACGGCGGAAGTTCTCGATCTTCTGGCGCGGGATGCGGCCTTCCAGAAAAGCACGGGCATAAATGCCGGGCGCTGCGTGACCTTGGAAGTACACGATATCGCGGTCGCCAGTTTCAGTGCTGGCGTGGAGAAAGTGGTTGAAAGCGACTTCGTAGAGCGTAGCCGCCGAGGCAAACGTGGAAATGTGTCCGCCAATGCCTTCCTGCTGCTTATTGGCGCGGACCACCATGGCCAGCGCGTTCCAGCGGACCAGGCTCTTGATGCGCCGCTCCATCTCCTGGCTGCCGGGAAACGGAGGCTGCTGCAGCGAGGAAATCGTGTTCTGGTAGGGAGTGGTCGCGGTGAATGGCAGGTTGATGCCAGCCGCGCGACGGGCATGCAGGGCCAATTGCTGCAGCAATCGTCCGGCGCGTTCGGGGCCGCCGGAGGAAAGTACGTAGTCCAGCGAATCCAACCACTCGCGCGTTTCAACGACTTCGAGACCGTTCGTATGCTTTTCTGCCAAGTGTGGTACCCCTTCGGAAAGAGCGGAATTTCCATGATATTCAATATTGAAAAATTTTGCTGGCGAAGGCCGCCAAGAAGTAAGCTCGGGCTGCCGCAGGTCTGGTGTCCTCAATCGCCGTCGGTACCACAGAGGACGTCAGGTAGATCCTTCTCCATCCTTGCCACCCGCCGTTGTCATCGGCACCGTCGGCCAGGTTTCGAGGCGCAGGCGGTAAACCTGCCCGCCCAAGCGGAGCTTGAACGGGGCACCCTCTTTGGTGACCCGCAAGTTTCTTTTGCGTTTGTCGGGACGGTCAAATGCAAGGGTTATGTGTAGACAGGAGTGTCCGCCCTACACTTTTGAAAACAAGTAGTGGGAGACCAGCCACTCGCGGCCGGCGCGATATCCCCAGAGTTCGGCGCAGGCCATAAAGAATACCCGCCACCGGACCAGCCAGCGCAGAGCTTCGGCGTGGCGGGCTTTGCCGGCAAGCTCGCCACCGTAAGTCGAGGCAAACAAATCCAGCACCTCAGCGCGATGGCGATCCATATTGCTGAGCCAGGCTTCGGACGTCTTCTGGTAGTGGGTGCCGTCGAGCTGCCAGTGGTCCACAATCTCTACGTCGCGCTGAAAGTAGAGCAGGAGATCGTCGCTGGGCATGATGCCGCCGGTGAAGAAATGTTGCGCCATCCAATCGCTGGCGTCGCGGACCTCGTAAGGGTAGGCGAAGCGGGAGTGGGTGAAGATGTGGACGAACAGCAGGGCGTCGGGCTTCATCCAGGAAGCCACGCGGCTGAGCAGCACCTCGTAATTGCGCATGTGCTCGAACATCTCGACCGAAACCACGCGGTCGAATGTGCCCGGGGCCTGGAAGTGGTTCATGTCGGCAGTGATGATTTGCAGATTGCGCAGGCCGCGGGCGCCGGCCTGGGAATCAATGAATTGTTTTTGCGAACTGGAGTTGGAGACGGCGACGATTTCGCAGCCGGGAAATTTCTCCGCCATGTAAAGCGAGAGCGAACCCCATCCGCAGCCGAGTTCGAGAATGCGCTGGCCCGGGGCGAGGCGGTCGAGGCGGGCACGGCTGACGGTGAGCGCCAGCATGGCTTCTTCGGCTTGGTCGAGAGTGGTCACTCCGCTGGGCCAGTAAGCAGAGCTGTATTTGAGGCGGTTGCCCAGAGCGAGTTGAAAGAAGGGCGCAGGCACTTCGTAGTGCTGGGCGTTGGCTGAAGAAGTTTCGATGGCGATGGGACTGGCCTTCAGCGCGGCCACGAATTGCATCAGGCGTTGCTGGTTGAGGGCGGGGTCGCCCTGGTCTTCTTCGCGCAGGCGCTGCCGAAGCAGGCGGCGGATGGCGGGACGGATCAATAAGTCAGGAAGCAGGTCGCGTTCCAGCAGGGCCAGAGGCCACGAGGCGGTGGAACTGTGGTTGACGATGGGGCTCAGCGGACTAGATCCACAGCCGAGTGGCGAAGTCGGCCATGCTGAGCGCGAGCAGCAAGAACAAAAAGAAGAGGGCCGCGGCGATGACCGGCTTGATCATTCGCTCGTGGGCGTACTTGACGTGCATGAAGAACAACACTACCAGGACGGCCTTCAACGAAGCGATGGTAAGGGCGACGATGGTATTGAAGGCGCCGAGATCAATCTGCGCGGCGACGACGGTCACCACGGTCAGCACCATCAGGCTGAGCCAGATGCCTACATAGAGCCGGGGCGAAGAAATGTGTTCAGACATAGCAGTCTCACTTGTGCCGGTCAATCAGATACAACAAGGGGAACAGATAAATCCAAATGATATCCACGAAGTGCCAGTACAGGCCCGCGTTCTCAATGGGCGTGAAGTAGGCGGGAGTGTATGCGCCACGCGAGGCCTTGAAGGCCAGGAAAGCGAACAAGCCGATGCCAATAATCATGTGGACGGCGTGCATGCCGGTCATGACGAAGTACAGCGAAAAGAACATCTCGGCATGGCGCGGGTCGGCGGGATGATCGGGGTGGCCGGGGATGGCGCCGGCGAAATGAAAGGTCGGGCCGGGGACGTGATGCTTTTCAAACTTCTCCGCGTACTCCACTCCCTTGACGCCGAGAAATGCCAAGCCCAGCACGATGGTGAGGAGTAAGTACATGACCAGAGCTTTTTGCTTGCCGGTCTGGGCAGCCCAAACCGCCATCACCACGGTCAAGCTGCTGAGGATGAGGACTGCGGTGTTGATGGTGCCCAGCTTCAAGTCGAGGGTGGAGCTGGCCGCGGCGAAGTCTCCGAAGTGCGCGGTGCGGTACACCAGATAGGCGCAGAACATGCCGCCGAAAAACATGACTTCGGTCACTAAGAACAGCCACATGCCAAGACTAGAGGCATTGCGCTGCTGCTCCACCTCCGCGAAGTGGTGGCGTAGCGCCGGATTATGAACGGCGACTTCGCTATCGCTCAACCGGAACCTCCTCTTTCTTGTTCAATTCCTCGTAATTGTAGGCTTCCCAGGTGACGACCGGAGTCTCATCGAAGTTATAAGTGGGCGGAGGAGAACTGGTCATCCACTCCAGGCCAGCGGCATTCCAGGGATTGTCGGGCGCGGGCTTGCCATAGCGCATCGACCAGACGAAGTAGATCATGGGAAGCAAATAGCCGACGGCCAGCACAGAGGCGCCGGCGGTGGAGAGGACATTCAAGATTTGAAACTCTGGCGGGTACTGCCAGTAGCGGCGCGGCATGCCCATGTAGCCGAGAATGAACTGGGGGAAGAAGGTGAGGTTGAAACCCAGGAAAACAATGAGGGCGGAGAGCTTGCCCCAGAATTCGGGATACATGCGGCCGGAGATTTTGGGCCACCAGAAGTGCATGCCGCCGAGATAGCCCATGAGCACGCCTCCCACCATGATGTAGTGGAAGTGGGCGACGATGAAGTAAGTGTCGGTCACGTGGACGTCGACTCCCAGCGCGGCGAGGAAGAGTCCGGTGAGTCCACCCATGGTAAATAGACCGAGGAATCCGAAGGCATACAACATCGGCGTGGTGAAGGAGATGGAGCCCTTGTAGAGAGTGGCGGTCCAGTTGAAGACTTTGATGGCGGAGGGGACCGCGACAAAGAAGCTGAGAAACGAGAAGATCAGGCCGGCGTAGAGCGACATGCCGGCGACGAACATGTGGTGAGCCCAGACCAGGAAGCCGAGAACCGCAATGGCCACGCTGGAAAGCGCAACAAACTTATAGCCGAAGACGCGCTTGCGTGAAAAACAAGTGATGAGTTCGCTGATGACTCCCATGGACGGCAAAATCATGATGTAAACGGCGGGGTGAGAGTAGAACCAGAATAAGTGTTGAAACAGGAGGGGATCGCCACCCAGCTTGGGGTCGAAAATCCCGAGGTGCAAGGTGCGTTCCAGCGCGACCAGGACGATGGTGATGGCGACCACTGGAGTTCCCAGAATCATGACGATGCTGGTGGCGTAGTTAGCCCACACGAACAGAGGCAGGCGGTCCCAGGTCATGCCGGGAGCGCGCATGCGATGGACGGTCACGATGAAATTCAGGCCGGTGAGGATGGAGGAGAAGCCGGAGACAAAGACGGCCAGTCCGGCTTCGACGACCTTGGTATTACTGAAGCTGGTGCTGAAGGGCGGATAGAAGGTCCAACCAGTGTCCACGCCGCCGGTCAACATGCAGTGCAGAATCAGCAGGCCGCCGATGACATACAGGTACCAGCTCAGCAGGTTGATGCGAGGGAAGGCCAGGTCCTTGGCGCCGATCATAATCGGCATGAGGAAGTTACCAAGAACGGCGGGCACCACCGGGATCAGGAAGAAGAACACCATGATGATGCCGTGCATGGTGAACACTTTGTTGTAAGTGTCCGCCTGCATCAGGTCGCCCGCCGGAGTAAGCAGTTCGAGGCGAATGAGCAGGGCGAAGAATCCACCGAGGAAGAAGAACAATGTGACGGACAGCAAATACAGCAACGCAATGCGCTTGTGGTCGACGGTGAGCAACCACGACTTCACGCCATATTCTGCGTTGAGGTAATTCGCCCGCTCGGGGGTGACAGCAGTGGTAGCCATGTTATTGCACCTGCATCTGGGGTGCGCCGGAGGGCGCAGAGTTGTTTTGCGTGACCGAAGTGGGCTTCGGGATCTGGTTCAAGGGGGTCTGGTTCAAGGATTTTACGTAGGCGACCAATTCATTCAATTGCTCTTCGGTCACCATGCCCTGGAACGTCGGCATGATGGGTTTGAATCCGGCCACGATCTTGGCGCCAGGGTTGAGGATGGATTCGCGAATGTACTCGTCATCGGCGGTTACGGTGCGGCCGTCCTCAAGCAAGACAGGCTTGCCGGCGACTCCGACCAGGTTGGGACCGCGGCCCTGGGTGTCAGCACGGTGACAAGTGACGCACCCGAGCGAGGCGAAAAGCTGTTGGCCGGCCTGGGCTGCGGGGATGGCAGTTCCGCCGCTCAACCAGGCCTGATACTGGGCCGGCTCCATCACGTCGATCCAGCCAATCATGCCGGAGTGCTGGGAGCCGCAGTACTCGGCGCAGAAGAGGTGATAGGTCCCGGGCTTGGTGGCTTTGAACCAAGTGATGGTGTAGCGTCCGGGCAGCACGTCCTGCTTGACGCGGAAGGCGGGAACGAAAAAACTGTGGATCACGTCCTGCGAAGTCATGATCATCTTCACGTTTTGGCCGACGGGAACGTGCAGTTCGTTGATTTCCCGCTGCCCTTCCGCATGCTCGAACTTCCACATCCACTGTTTGGCCACGACGTAAACTTCGGTGGCATCGCGCGGCGGGGTGCGCATCTTGTAATAGAGAGCAGCGCCCCAAACGAAGATGGCCAGGAACACAAACATGGGGATGATGCTCCAGGTCAATTCAAGCGCGTTAGAACCCTCAATTTGTTCGGCAAGCACTCCCGGGCGGCGACGATACTTAGCTGCGAAGAACAGGACAAACGCGAAGATCAAGACACTCATGAACCCCGACAAGATCACCAGGAAGATGTAGAGCGCGTCCACTCCCGGCGCCAGCGACGACGCCCGTTCGGGCCATAATGGAAAGTTATTAAACATAATCTCTACTTGACATCTCTACTTGACTTGGAGCGCTTTCCGCTGCGGATCATGGCGGAACATAATAAGCAAGAACGATCCTAGAATCAGGATGGTCGCTCCTCCCGCCAAGCGCATCACGTTGGCCACAATGGCACCATACTTTCCGGTTGCCGGATTGTAGTGGTAGCAGTACAACAACGCCTGATCCACCACGTTGCCGATTTTGTTCTGCGAGGCCTCGACCAGGCCCAGCCGCAAGTCTTTGGGGGCAAACTCGATACCATAAAAGTACTGTGCGATCTTGCCCTCCGGGGTCAGCACGATAATGGACGCGGCATGGGCGAACTGTTGCATTTTCGGGTCGTACTCGTATTGAAACCCAACCGCTTTGGTGAGAGCGTTGATGGCTTCGGGCTTACCGGTCAGGAAATGCCAACCCAGGGCGGCGTCTTTTCGGCCGTAGCGCGCCAGCACGGTTTTCTTCTTCTCGGTGGCGAGGGCCGGAGTGTCTTTCGGATCAAAGCTCACGGTGAGGACTTCAAATTCTTTGCCCGCGTCAAAAGTGATGGCCTTCAGCGATCCGGCCAGTCCGTTCATCACTTCCCCGCACAACATAGTGCAGTTGAAATAGGCCAGATCGAGAACGACCGGCTTCTTGCCGAAGTAGTCGCCCAGGCGAACCGCCTTGCCGTCTTCATCCACAAATGGCAAGTCGAGGGGCACTTTGGCATTCAGATGCTGCTCGATTCCGACGTTCATCAGACCAATGGGCCGCACACTGGCGGGCGGCGCGATGATGCCCTTCATCATGGCTTGTGCGGCGGACAGATGGGGGCACCCGAGCGCCAGGATCATGCCAGCCAGGATGTACCACCGTTTGTTGCTTTGCATGGTGCGCACTGCATTTCCCTTCCCGACGCTTGCGCCGGATTCACTACTTTCTGGGTGATGCCGTCTTCTTCTTCGCCGGTGCCGCTGGCTTGGCGGATGCCACCGCCGGAGTGGCTGCGCCTGCGCTGCGTTGCGGCAGGCCGTGCTCCACCAGCAACTGCATGGCGCGTTCAATCGGAATCCGCACCACACCGGCTTTTTCGTCGATGTAGCCGTAAGAATTCAAAGTCTGCTCTTCTTTCAAGCGCACGCCGTTCAACTGACCGCGTTCATCTTCTTCCAAACGAGGTTCTGGGAACGCGGCGATTTCCCCGGGCTGTACATGCCGGGTATCGGCAGGCACGCTGGTCGCCATGGGATTCACTGGAGACTGGTCTTGTTGGTTAGTGCGATTCAGCAAACGAAGCATGCCGAGGATCATGAAGTAGGTAAAGACGCCAAACAAAATCATGCCGGCGAAAAACAGCATAGGCCCGCGGGTATTGAGGTCCTGGCGCTCGTAGTCTCCATGGTCCTGCGGAAGATTACTCATGGGCCGGCTCCAAAAGCTCGCGCACGTGCGGAGCGTAAAGAGGCAACAGCGGACGCTGCCTTAGGTTCCGGGCGAAAAGCCACAACCAGATTCCGCCGATGGCCAGGGGACAAGCAATCGTCCACAGAGTGACGCGAATGGTGGGTGAGAATACGGGTTCGATGTTCCACCACAAATCCACGTAGCGCATCACCAGCAACATGGCCGCGATCCAAACCATGGTGCGAGTGCGGCGCTTGAATTGACGTCCCAACAACATGACAAACGGGGCGACGAAGTGGAAGATCACCAGGGCCAAGCCGACCGCCGCCCACCCGCCATTGAGCCGTCGCAGGTACCAGGGAATCTCGTCGGGCAGATTGCCGTTCCAGATGATGAGCCACTGCGAAAAATTGAAGTAAGCCCACACCATCACGAAGGCCAGGATCAGCTTGCCGTGATCGTGGATTTCCTTGGGATGCAGGTACTCCGACATGGGCTTGCGTTTGGAGAGGATGGTTTCCATGACCACCACAAAACAGAAACCCGCCAGCACCTGACCGGCAATGAACATCATGCCGTAGATGGTCGAGACCCAGCGCGCCTGCAGGGACATGACCCAATCCACCGAGGCAAAGGAAATAGTAAGGGCGTAAATCAGAATGCCGGGTCCGCTCACCACGCGGAATCGCAAGGTGCTGTGCTGGGACGAGGTGTCTTGCTCTGCAGACCAGCGCAGCAGAAAAAATGCAATCGCGCCCCAGAGGGCAAAGTAGATGACGGCGCGAGTGACGAAGCCGCCAGCATTCAAGTAGCTGTGAGCGATCTGCTGGAGGGGAACATCCTTGGCCAGGGCTTGCGGCTGGGCCCAGGCGTAGAGATAGGGGATACCCAACACCACCGGGATGAACAGCACGGCCATCAGCGGCAGGGTGCCAACCGCAGCCTCCATCACCCGCCGGATGACCAATCCCCACGCCCCACCGGTCATGTGCTGCAACATCAGAATGACCATGCAGCCCAGAGTGACGCCGAGCCAATCCATGTAGGCGGTGAGGTAAGCCGAGTAGAACGTGTGCGGAGAGGTGAACGCACCGAAGGCGCACACGACCACAAAAACCAGGCCGATGACGAGCGAGCGTTGACCTAGCGTCGCCATGACCGGCGGCGCAGCCAGCTCGGATTGGTTGATGTGCAGCGTCGCGCTCATTTCGGCTCCTGCTTCATTTCGGCTCCGTTCATCGCATTGGGCGAAGGCTCGACGATCACGGGCAAGGTCGCGCCGGATCCAGGATCGCCCCGGAAGGCGGGCGGGACCGAGGGCACGGACTGTCCGGCGGGAACGTCGCTAGAGGCTGCGTTCTGGCTCAATTGCAAGGTCCGGAGATAGGCGATGATGCACCAGCGGTCGCGCGGCGGAATCTGCGAAGCATAGTCGGGCATGATGCCAAAGCCATTGCTAATGACGTCGTAAAAGTAACCCAAGGGCGCCTTGCGCAAGCGCTCAATGTGGAACGATGGCGGCTTGCGCGGGAAACCGCGCTGCGGAATGAAGCCGTTGCCGTCGCCCAAACGGGAGTGGCAGGGGGCGCAGAACACGTTGAAACGCTCGCGGCCACGGTGCAACACTTCGTCGCTGACCGGGAACGGCAGGTAATCGCCGGCGTTGTTTCCAATCTTGCCGGTGTAGAAGTAAGTGTCTTCGTGCAACTGGCCGCGAGCAACTGTACCCTCCACCGGAAGCCGGGCGGAGCGCTGGTCGGCAAAGAAATCACTCTTCGCCATGGGATTGAAACGCGGTTGCACGTGCATATCCAGGCGGCAACCGGCGAGCAGCAGGACGGGCAGCACAACCAGCGTAAAGGACATTCTCCGCATAGCTAGCTGGGTACCTCCATCACCGCGCGCGGATCCAGCGTCTCCAGGAAGTTCCGCGTAGAGGAAGCGTCGTACTTGGGGTCGCTGGCGAACACAATCAGAAAAAAACGGTCTTTGGAGGCGAAAGCAAAACGCGGGACGTTGAACACGGGATGATAGGGCATGGGCAATCCATTCAGCGCCAGCATCCCGAGCACCGCGGCAACTCCTGCGAACAGGATGGTCATCTCGAAGGTGACGATGATGAAGGACGGCCAGGAGTGGTAGGGTTTGCCGCTGATGTTCAGGGGATAGGATACGGCCGCCATCCAATACTGCATTACATATCCGGTGACCCCGCCAACGATGCCGGCGATCAGCACTACCAGCGGCACGGCGTTGCTCTCAAAGCCAATGGCTTCGGCCAGCCCTTCGATGGGGAAAGGGCTGTACGCGTCGATTTTGCGATATCCGGCGGCGCTGGTGTGGTGGGCCGCGTCCATCAAGCGCTGGGGGGTATCGAACTCGGCCATCATGCCGTAGATCGGAAGTTGGCTCATTCTTTTACCTCCGCCTCAGGCAATAACGTACGCATTTCGAAGATGGAGATCATGGGCAGGATTCGCACGAACAGAAACATCGCGGCCAGGAACATGCCAATGGTACCGATGTAGGTCATCCAGTCCCATCTCGTGGGGTAGTACATCCCGAAGGACGAATTGAGGAAGTCGCGCTGCAAGCTGACGACAACGATGATGAAGCGCTCCAGCCACATGCCAACCAGCACGACGCCGGAAATCAGGAACAGTGCAGCCGGAGTAGTGCGAAGCTTGCGAATCCACAGAACCTGGGGCACGATGATGTTGCACACCCACAGCATGATGTAGAAAAACGCGTAGGGCCCGTGCAGCCGGTTCCACAGCAGGAACGCATCGTACTTGCTGCCGCCATACCAGCCCAGAAACGCTTCCATCACGTAGCCGTAGGCTACGATCAAACCGGTCGCCAGCATGACCTTGGCGGAATTCTCCAGATGCCGCTCGGTGATGAAGTCTTCCAGGTTGTAGATCTTGCGGATAGGAATGGCCAGCATCAGGACCATGGCAAACCCGGAGTAGATGGCGCCGGCGACAAAGTAGGGCGGAAAAATCGTGGTGTGCCAGCCCGGAACAATGCTCACCGCGAAATCGAAGCTGACCACGGTGTGCACGGAAAGAACCAGCGGCGTGGCTAATCCGGCCAGCAACAAATAGGAAGTCTCGTAGCGGTGCCAGTGCCGGGCCGAACCGCGCCATCCCATGGCGAGGATGCCATAGATGATCTTGGCGAAGGGGTTTTCCGAGCGGTCGCGCAGGGTGGCCAAGTCCGGAATCAACCCGATGAACCAGAACAGCAGGGAGATGGTGAAGTAGGTGGAGACGGCAAACACATCCCAGACCAGCGGGCTGCGGAATTGCGGCCACACCCGCATGGTGTTGGGATAGGGGAACAGCCAGTAAGCCAGCCAGGGGCGACCAGTGTGAATCAGCGGGAAAATGCCCGCGCTGGCCACCGCAAACAAGGTCATGGCTTCGGCGAAGCGGTTGATGGAATTGCGCCACGACTGGCGCAGCAGAAGAAGAATGGCGGAGATGAGCGTCCCGGCGTGGCCAATGCCAATCCACCACACAAAGTTGACTATGGCGAATCCCCATCCCACCGGAATGTTCACGCCCCAGATGCCGGTGCCTTTCAGGAACAGGTAGGCCAGCGCGTACAACAGCATCATGGTGAGCATGAAGAAGAAGCCGAAGCCGATGAACCAGCCGGTGGAGGTGGGGCGGTTCAAAACGATCGAACTGATCTGGTCGGTGACCGAGCCGAAGGTGTGGCCAGGCTCGATCACCGGAGCCTGCTTCCGGCCTGACCGCTCTTCTTCGATTCTTTGTGCCATAACTTACGCGCTCAATTCCGGATTCGGGTTCCGCACTTCCGCCAGGTACGTGGTACGCGGACGGGTATTCAAGTCTCCCAGGAGAGAATAATTCCTGGCCTGGGCTTTCAACTTCGACACCCGGCTATTGGGGTCGTTAATGTTGCCAAAGACAATGGCATCGGCCGGGCACACTTGCTGGCAAGCGGTCTGCAGCTTGCCGTCCGGGATAGTGGTGTCCGCCCGCTCGGCGTCAATGCGATTTTCATTGATACGCTGCACGCAGTAGCTGCACTTTTCCATGACGCCGCGGCTGCGGATGGTAACGTCGGGATTGCGCATCATCTTGTACTGCGGGGTTTCCCAGTCCTGGTACAAGAGGAAGTTGAAGCGCCGCACCTTGTAGGGACAGTTATTGGAGCAATAGCGCGTGCCGACGCAGCGGTTATAGACCATATCGTTCAGGCCTTCCGTGCTGTGCACCGTGGCTCCCACCGGACACACCACTTCGCAAGGCGCGTTTTCGCAATGCATGCACGGCACCGGCTGGAAGTGCGCCGCAGGATTCGCGCGATCGCCCTGATAGTAGGTGTCGATGCGCAGCCAGTGCATGTGGCGGCCCTTGACCACCTGCTCCTTGCCCACAACCGCGATGTTGTTTTCCGACTGGCAGGCGACCATGCAACTGTTGCATCCCACGCAGGAGTTCAAATCAATCGTCATACCCCAGGCATAAGTCTGGCTGGCGTAGTCATAAGGCGTGTAGAGCGTCAGATCCTTGGGCGGCTCGTCTTCCTGCGCGAACTTCGGATCTTTGCGATATTCCTCCAGATCGGCGACTCGCACCAGGGGACGCGAACCCACCGGAGTCTCCATGGTCTGGTAACCCTGGGTGCTGGCGAGCTTGTAGGTCTCACCCGTCGCTCGCATTTGCACCCCGGCCGCAAACGATGGAGCCGCAGCGGTGCGCAGCGGATACATGTCGAAGCCTGCGCCGGTGCCAACACGCCCAGCCCGGCGGCGTCCGTATCCCAGGAAGACAGTTACGGAATTATCGGGATGGCCGGCCTGAACCCACACTGGCGCGACGGCCTTGGCTCCGTTGACGGCCAGTTCGACCATGTCTTCGCCCTTCAGCTTCATCCGGTCGGCCATGGCTGGCGATATCATCACCGGATTGTCCCAGGTGATCTTGGTCAGCGGATTAGGCAGCTCCTGCAACCAACCGTTGTTAGAGAAACGACCGTCGTGGACGGAAGGATCGCGGCGAAAATTAATCTCGATGCCAGCGGGGCCGAGTGCACTGGCAGCGGGAATGCCGCCCGCTTTCAACGCCATTGCTTTCGGCGCGAAAGTGGTCCCGGCAATCCAGCCATCATGCAAAGCGCGGCGCCAGAATGCGTCGAAATCGGCGCCGGGGTGTTCTTTCTGCCAGTAGGCCTGGACAATCTCGTGCGTGCGAGTGCCTGACTGTCCATTCAAAATGGCAACCAGTTCGACAGCAGTCTTGCCGTCGTAGAGCGGCTCGATCATGGGCTGCGCGATGCTGACGGTGCCGTCATAGGCGCGCCCATCCCCCCACGACTCCAGATAATGCGCTTCGTTAATATGCCAATGGCAAAGCTCGGCAGTCTCGTTCTGATACAGACCAAGA
Source organism: Acidobacteriaceae bacterium (assembly GCA_025360645.1). Taxonomy (GTDB): domain Bacteria; phylum Acidobacteriota; class Terriglobia; order Terriglobales; family Acidobacteriaceae; genus JANYBT01. The sequence continues at coordinate 13,709 of JANYBT010000142.1, forward strand.
TGGACGCGCAAGGCAACGCCGGATTTCATCAGCAGATCCGCGAAGCCCAAGTCGGCGGGTGCGTCATAGGCCGGATTGCCTCCGAGGATGACCAGCAAATCCACCTTGCCGGCGCGCATGTCGGCTGCCAGATCGCGAATGGAATCGCCGTGGCTGATGGGATTCGCATCCACGGCCTCGGTGTATTCCACCGTATGCCCGACATTTCCCAAAACCTGATTCATGGCGTGGGCGAGGGCGTGCACTGCGGGCGGCTGGTGGTCGCCGGGAATCACTACGCTAGCGCTGCGATGCGCCTTCAAATCGGCGGCGACTGCTGCCACAAACTTTGCGTTAGCCGCGGCCGCCGACGCGCCACCACCACCGCCTCCGATTTCCGCGGCCAGCGTCCGCGCGAACTCCTCGACTTCTGACGCGCGCAACGGCAAGCGATGGTCGGCCTTCAGCCCGGTCGAGGTGGGAGTGCTCTCCACCGCATACAAGCGGTTGATCGCTCCATCGGGATTGCGGCGCTTGGAAAAATCGCGGACATAGCGGGTGAATCCCGGAAATCCCGCATAGAGGAAATCCGCGTCCAGCGACAGAATCACATCGGCTTTGTCAAGGTTGTAGCGAGTTTCCACCGCTTGACCAAACGCAATTTGCGCCCCCGCGTTCACGCTATCGCGATTGACCGGCTCATACACATGCCATTTGGCCTGGGGATAGAGCTTGAGCAAGCTGCGCATCTGGTCGTTGAGCGAGGGCGAAGAAATGGTTTGGGTGAGAACGCGCAGGCCGGCGCCCTGCAATCCTTTTTGCACGCTCAGCATGCCGCGAGTGGCTTGCAGAAACGAATTCCAGGAGCGCGCATCGCCGCGGTAGGTGGTGGTTTGCGAACGGTCGGGATCGTAAAGCTCCAGCAGCGAAGCTTGCGCGAAAATATCGGTCGCGCCCTGGCTCACAGGATGCTCGGGATTACCTTCTATCTTGGTGGGACGCCCCAGGTGACTCTCCACCAGCAACGGGCTGGCGTAACCACTCAGGGTCATGGCGGTTGCGTAAAACAAGGGACGTCCGGGGATGAATTCTTCGGGCTGCTTGACGTAAGGAACGATGTTTTCCAACGGCAACTTGGTGCAGCCGGTCATGCCGGCGAGCGCCATGGACGCGCCCATCAGCCGCAAAAAACCGCGCCGCGAAACTCCATCCAGCCATTCCGACGCGCCCTTCGGAAACTCGCGATGCATCATCTCCTGGAATTCCGGCGTGCCTGAAAGTTCTTCCAGGCTGCGCCAGCATTCCGGGCCTTTGGTCTGCGCCAGCGCCGCCTCGACCGTGGTCAGGTCGAGCGCAGACTTCTTGCTGGGACAAACATCCTCAGCGCGCCTCGGTTTTGCTTCTTCTGCCATGTTTATGCCAACTAACTCTACCCGCTCGCCGCCTACCCGGTCGCCGCCTAACGGTGACAGGTGTCGCAATTCGTAATGTCTTTCACCGCGCGCACTTTATAGTTCTGCACGATGGCGCGGCCCAGTGATTCTTGATCGGTGAAGCTGGCTCCAGCGAAGACCACCGGGGTCGTGGTGGAAGGTTGCTGATAGCGCATATTGAAAACCTGATCGCGCGGCCGGACAAATTTTTCGGCGCCGCGATGGCACTCCAGGCACCACTCCATCTGCATGGAAGCGTTCTGGTACATCAACGGCATCTGGTCCACCGGGCCGTGGCAGGTATTGCAGCCGACGCCCTTGTTCACATGAATGCTGTGGTTGAAGTACACGTAATCGGGCAGCTGGTTGACGCGAGTCCACTGCAGCGACTTGTTGGAGCGGTAGCTCTCGCGGACCGGCTCCAGCAGCGCAGCATTGGTCCAGATCTGCGAATGGCAATTCATGCAGGTCTTGGTGGGCGGAATTCCCGCGAAACTCGACTGCTCTACCGAAGTGTGGCAGTAGCGGCAGTCGATGCCGAGCCCGGTGACGTGATGCTGGTGGCTGAAGGGCACGGGTTGCGGCTTTCGCACTCCCTCATACGTGATGTAGGGGGAGCGCTGCACTTCCGCGAGCACCAGGAAAGCGGCGGCCACGACAAATACCGCCCCGAAAATGGTGGCGCGCGATAGCGTATTCGTGCTGCGATGAAAAATCTGCATCTATCAGATCGGGAGAAACAGGAAGCCCCAACGCCTTCCCGGTTGTTGCCGATTCACTTCGGTTGACATCGACAATTGACTTTCAACCCACACTGGAAAACTACTGATTATAGCAGTCCACCCGCACCTGCAAACACGGCCCTAACAACTTTCGAAAGAATTTTTGTGAATCTTGCTTCGCAAGAAAAATGGTCGCGATTTTCAACACATTCGCACCAATTCTCTCACTAGCGGAGGTTCATCACCATCAATTTGGGTTCGGTCATTTCCTCGATCGCATACCGCAGCCCCTCGCGTCCCAGGCCGGAATCTTTGATGCCGCCGTAGGGCATGTGGTCGATGCGGAAGCTGGGCACGTCGCCGGCAATGACCGCCCCGACTTCCAGTTCCTCATAAGCCTGGAAGAGCCGCTTGGCATCGCGAGTGAAAACCCCAGTCTGCAGACCGTAGGCAGAATCGTTGATCCGGGTCAACGCCTCCCCAAACTCGTTGTAAGGCTCGACCGTGACCACGGGGCCGAAAATTTCCTGACAATTGACCTTCATGTCAGGGCGGGTGCCGGTGAGCACGGTCGGTTCCACCAGGGAACCCGTGCGCTTGCCGCCGCACAGCAACTGCGCTCCCCCGCGTACCGCCTCTTGAATCCAGTCCCCGGTACGCACCGCATCGCTTTCCCGGATCAAGGGACCCACGTCGGTGGTTTCCTCCAATGGGTTGCCCATTTTCAGCTGCAGAACGCCTTGCACCAGCAGGTCAGTGAAGCGTCCATACACCGCGTGTTCGACCAGGATGCGCTGCACTGAGATGCAAGACTGCCCGGCATAGACGAAGCCGCCAGCGACGCAACGTTCGGCGGCGTAGGCGAGGTCGGAATCGCCGTGAACCACGACCGCGGCATTGCCGCCGAGTTCGAGCAGGACTTTCTTCTTTCCGGCGCGGCGCTTGATATCCCACCCCACGCTGGCGCTTCCAGTGAAGCTGATGAGCTTGATGCGGTCGTCGGTCACCAGCAATCCCGCGTCGTCATTCGAAAGCGGAACCACGCTCAGCCCACCGTCGGGCCATCCCGCCTGCTGCACCACTTCCGCCAGCAGCAGGGCGCAGAGTGGCGTCTGTGGCGCTGGCTTTAGGACGATAGGGCAGCCGGCAGCCATAGCAGGGGCCAACTTGTGCGCGACCAGATTCAGGGGGAAGTTGAAGGGAGTGATGCCGGCGATCGGCCCCAGCGGAAACCGGCGCACAATCCCCCAGCGCCCGGCGGTGAATTCCTGCCAATCGAGGGGAAGGTATTCGCCGTAGTTGCGAGTGCTCTCCTCGGCGGCGACGGTGAAAGTGAAAATGGCGCGATCTACTTCGGTGCGCGCGGCTTTGATCGGCTTTCCCGCCTCCAGGCACAGGGTGCGGGCAAATTCTTCCTTGCGTTCGCCGATGCCCTGGGCAATCTTGCGCAGCACTCGTTGGCGTTCAAATGCGGGCAAGCGACGGGTGGTGCCAAATGCCTTCACGGCTGCGGCAATCGCCATTTCAGCGTGCTTCCGTGTGCCCTGGAAAACGCGCGCGAGGACGGAACCATCGAAGGGGGACTTGATTTCGACCAAGTCTCCTTGCTCTACCCACCGACCATCCAGATAAAAACCCCGTGTGATCGCAGGAGTCACCGTCACCTCCGCCATGAGCCCGTCCTTTCCGCTAGCCTTAGCGAAGATTATAGGCCCAGCCGCAAGACCTCACGGAAGTTCATAATGCTAAGGCGGCTATGACTCCCTTATTACCAGACAAGTTGCCGGACAAGTTGCCAGATACGATGCCAGACGCATTACCGAATACGATTGGTGAATTGAGCGCGCTGTTCCGCGCCCGGTCCCTATCTCCGGTCGAAGCGACGCGGGTTTGCCTGGAGCGTATCGGGGAGCTAAACCCGAGGCTGAACGCGTTCATCACGGTGACCGCCGACGCGGCCCTCGAGCAGGCACAGCAGGCGGAAGCGGAAATCATGCGCGGGGAGTGGCGCGGAGCGCTGCATGGTGTCGCCATCGGCCTCAAGGACCTCATCGACACGGCAGGAGTGCGGACCTCGGCGGGAAGCGCAGTTTACTTAGACCGCGTACCCGCTGCCGATGCGGAACTGGTGCGGCGGCTGCGACTGGCGGGCGCCGTCATCCTGGGCAAGCAAAACCTGCACGAGTTTGCCTATGGCGGCAGCTCGATGGTGAGCTGTTTCGGCGAAGTGCGAAATCCGTGGGACACTTCGCGGATTGCGGGCGGCTCTTCGGGCGGTTCGGCTGCGTCGGTTGCGGCGGGCCTGGGATATGCGGCCATCGGGACGGACACCGCGGGATCCATTCGTTTGCCGGCCGCCTGCTGCGGCGTGGTCGGACTGAAGCCCACCTATGGCCGGGTCAGCGCTCGTGGAGTCATCCCGCTTTCGCGGTCGCTCGACCATGTAGGACCGATCGCGCGTTCGGTGCACGATGCCGCTCTGGTGTTGCAGGCCATCGCCGGATACGATTCGCAGGACGCTACAAGTAGAGATGCGGTGACGCCCGATTTCAGCGCGGAGCTGTTAGCCGGTGCCGCGAGCTTGCGCGTGGGTGTGCTGCGGTCGTATTTTTGGGATGAACTCGACCCCGAAATTCGCACCGCAACCGAGCACGCCCTCGCGACTCTCGCTCACCTGGGCGCCGAGTTGCTGGACCTTGATGTTTCGGTCGAAACCAGCCGAACCCTGCAGGTGGCGGAGTCGTACGAGTTTCACGCCAAATCTGCGGCGGAGCATCCCGAGCTGTACCAGCCGGAAACATTGCGCCGCATCCAGTCCGGAGCAGGCATCACCGCCGCGGAGTCCAGTGAGGCGCGTCAGCAACTGCAGCGAACCCGCCAGGAAATCGGCCGAGTCTTTGAACGCGTGGATTTGTTGGTGACGCCCACCACGCCCATCCTGCCGCCCGCCATCGCAGAGTTGAAGAACAATCCGGAACGGCTGCGACCGCTGGAACTGACGATGCTGCGCAATACCCGGCCCTTCAACGTCTGGGGATTGCCGGCCGTTTCCATTCCCTGCGGATTTTCTTCCGGCGGCTGGCCCATCGGACTGCAGATTGCCGGCCCGCACTGGGGTGAGGCCACCGTGCTTCGGCTCGCTCATGCCTACGAATTGGCGACGGCATGGCACAAGCGAAAGCCGCCGATGACCCTGTGACCGGAATCACTCCAGGTCATTCCAGGTCGCGCCAGTTCGGCCCTACTCCAATCTCTACCTGGAGCGGCACCGCCAGCGCGTGGACTTCCTCCATCTGTTGCTTCACCAGCGCTTTGATTTCGTCCACTTCTGATTCCGGCACTTCGAATACCAGTTCGTCGTGCACCTGCAAAGTCATCTTCGATTTCAATCCGCGTTCCCGCAGCGCAGCATCGATGCGGATCATCGCAATCTTGATGAGATCGGCTGCGGTTCCCTGCAACGGAGTGTTGACCGCCGTACGCTCGGCAAATCCGCGCTGGGTCGCGTTCTTACTATTGATGTCAGGAATCTGGCGCATCCGCCCAAACAGAGTCCAGACTTTTTGCTCGCGGCGGGTCTGCTCGATGGTCTTGTCAATGAACGCCCTCACCCCCGCATATTTTTCGAAGTATGCCTGAATGAACTGCTTGGCTTCTCCCGGCTCAATCCCCAGGCTCTGCGACAGGCCGAACGCGGAAAGGCCATAGACAATGCCGAAGTTGACCACCTTGGCCTGGCGGCGGTGGTCCGCAGTCACCATGAGCGGGGGCACGCCAAACACCTGCGATGCGGTCAGGGTGTGGATGTCGTCGCCGCGCCGGTAGGCTTCCACCAGCAGCGGGTCGAGGGAGAAGTGCGCCAGCAGACGCAACTCGATCTGCGAATAATCGGCGGACAGCAGCACATTTCCCGGCTCGGCAGTAAAGGCGGCGCGGATCTCCCTGCCCAGCTCGGTGCGCGTGGGGATGTTCTGCAGGTTGGGGTTGGCGGAAGAAAGGCGTCCAGTGGCGGTGCCGGTCTGGCCGAAGGTGGTGTGCAGACGTCCGGTAGCGGGACGGATCAGTGCGGGCAGCGTGTCCACGTAGGTGGACTTGAGCTTGGACAGCTGGCGGTATTCCAGCACCCTCCGCGGCACCGGATGAACGTCGGCAAGCCCCTCAAGCACGGCCAGCGCGGTCGATATCACTTTGCCTTTGCCATGCTTCGCTGGCTTGGGAAGCGCGAGTTTATTGAAGAGCACATCGCCCAGTTGCTTGGGAGAATTGATATTGAACTCAGTGCGGGCAAGGTCGTAGATCTCGCGAGCCTTGGCGGCGATCTCGCCTTCGAGCCGCGTGGACATGTGCGCCAGAACCTGGGTGTTCACCTTCACTCCTGCCTTTTCCATGCGCACCAGCACCGGAACCAAAGGCAGATCAATGTCGTGGTAGATCTTCGCCAGCCCCAGTGCTTCCACTTCTCGGCGCAGGCTCTGGGCCAGACGCTGGGTCAGGTCAGCGGCCTCAGGCAGGGACTCACCCATCTTCTGGCTGAAATGGCGCATCGCAACTTCAGGCAACCGGTGGGAAGTGGCGGTGGGGTTGAGCAGATACGAGTACAACATGGAATCGTCTCGCAAACCTCCTAGCTCCACTCCCGAAGCAGCAAGCAAGTGCATTGCCGCTTTGGAGTCGTGAACTGCCTTCGGGATCGAGGCATCCGCGAGGATTTGCTTCAACCGGGTGGCCGCTTCCAGGCCAGCCATCGGCACCGTGACTGCAGTGCCCGGCGCCGCGGAGATGGCGGCTTCGAGAACCGCAGGCGTGCTCTCGCTCTCCACTTCTCCGGAACTCAAAGGGAGCATCGCCTCCTCAGGCTCGTCCGGTTCGTCTTCGCCTTCCGAAGTCTTACCGCTCGCCACGCCGGACAACGCCACTGCGAGCGCGCCCTGCGGGGGAAGCGCTGCCAGCACGGCGTCCACATCGGCGGCGGAGTTTGCCCGAGTGTAGGTACCCTCAGGAATTTCGACCACGGTTAACAACTCCTTAAGCAGCGAGTTGAACTCCAGTTCGGTAAACAGCTGCCGCAACTGCTCGAGATCGGGGTCGCCGATGCGCATGGAGTCGACATCCAGTTCCATCGGCACGTGGGTATCGATGGTCACCAACTGTTTGCTGGTGAGGACAGTTTCGCGATTGTTCAGCAGAGATTCGCGATAGGTTTTCTTTTCGACTTCCGCGGCGTGGTCGAGGGCGGCTTCCACCGTTCCGAAGCGCTTGATCAGTTCCACCGAGCCTTTGTCGCCGATGCCGGGCGCTCCGGGAATGTTGTCCACCGAGTCCCCACGCAGCGCCATCACGTCCACCACCCGTTCTGGAGGCACGCCCAGCAGTTCTTCGACCTTGGCAGGGTCGCAAATCAAGTTGTCTTTGGGAGGATTCAGAACGTGCACACGACGATTGACCAGCTGCATCATGTCTTTGTCGTTGGAGACGACATACACGGAATAACCCTGCTCCGCCGCCTGCCGCGCCAAAGTGCCAATGACGTCGTCGGCTTCATAGCCTTCCGACTGCAGGATGGGAATGCGATAAGCCTCCAGCGCGCGCCGAATGTAGGGTACCTGTTGCACCAGGTCGGCAGGCATTTCGGCTCGATTGGCCTTGTAGCCGAGGTACTGGACGTCCTGGTAGGTCTGGGTCTTGCTGTCAAACTTCCGCAGGGTGGTGATGGCGCGCGCCTGTTCGTCGCGAATGGTGGGGGCGCCGATGTCGAACACGGCGGCCAGATATTCAGGGGAAAAATCGTCGCGCAGCTTGCGCAGCATGTTGACGAAAACCAGCACCGCCGCGGTGGGCAGGCCGGCTCGCGTGGACATCGCGGGCCCACGCGACAGAGCATGGTAGGCGCGAAAGATGTAAGACATCGCGTCCATCAAAAAGATGCGGCCTTTGCCAATATCCGCTGGCTGCGAACGGGCGGATGGGGCGGCGTCAACAGTTGATGGGGCGACTTCACCAGTTGATGGGGCGACTTCACCAGTTAGCGAAGGCGCAGGTGTTTCCGGAGATTGTTTCGGGGCGGCCACCACCAGGAGTTTAGCAGGGGCAGGGGGGAGCCTTGGCGCGGCCGGGATTCGCGTTGACATTGGCGGAACGACTGCGATATTCTAAAAGCCTTTGGAAGTCCTGCGTTTGACCGACTGAGTCCTACGCGCGTTCTGCGCGAAGTGAGCGGCACACAGCGATCTTCATTTTTGGCGATTTTAGATTTTCCTGGAGATTTCAGATGTCAACCTATTTCCCGAAACAGGGAGATGTCGTGCGCAAGTGGTACGTGGTCGATGCCTCAGGACTCGTCCTGGGCCGGCTGGCCTCGCGCGTGGCTCGAATCCTGATGGGCAAAGAAAACCCGCAATACACGCCGTTTCTGGACACCGGCGACCATGTGGTCGTGATCAACGCCGAAAAGGTGAAGATTACGGGCATGAAGGCGGAACAGAACTTTTATCACCGTTACACCGGATATCCGGGCGGACTGCGGTCGGAAGCACTCAACAAGCGCATGGTCCGCAAGCCGGAACTGGTGATTGAAGATGCGGTGGGACGCATGTTGCCCAAAAACAAATTGGGCACGCACATGGCGTCGAAACTGAAAGTTTACAAGGGGGACAAACATCCCCACGAAGCCCAGCAGCCGCAAGAGTTGAAGCTGCCGCAATAAGTTTTATCGCGTAAGTTTTGTCGCGCGCCCGCGGGCCGCGAATCTTTGGAAAGGTACTAGCGCAGGCCGGTTCGCTCCGAACGGAGAACTGGCAGCTAGAAGCGGAAAATGGCAGAACTGGTTCAATACTACGGCACCGGACGACGCAAGACCGCGATTGCGCGAGTGTTTTTGCGTCCCGGCAGCGGCGAGTTCAAAGTCAACGGACTGGCATTCGAGGAGTATTTCGTCACCCCATCGCAGCGCGCCGCGGCCAAACAGCCGCTGGTGCTGACCGATAGTTCGGCCACCTTCAATGTGCTGGCCAACGTGTCGGGCGGCGGAGTGAACGGGCAGGCGGACGCGGTGAAGTTGGGCATTGCCCGCGCCTTGATGGTGTTCAATGCCGAACTGCGCAAGCAGCTGAAGGCCGCGGGCATGGTCACGCGCGACCCCCGCGCCAAAGAACGGAAGAAGTACGGACAAAAGGGCGCTCGCAAGCGCTTCCAGTTCAGCAAACGGTAATAGGGCAGTTTCAAGTTTCAAGAAGCAGTTTCAAGTTTCGAGCAAAACAGTTTCAAGTTTCCGGGAGCAGGTTTCGCTTTTACTGGCAACTAGCAACCAGCAACTGGCAACTGTTTTTTCTGGCAACTGTTTTTTTCAATTCTTTCCTGGGCCCTGGGCTTGGGGCGGGAATGGCAATCCGGAAGTGCAGATGCCGGTTGCCAGGAGCTGGTGCTCAGTGGATTTCACTGGTCGCCGGCCACTGGCTGCGGACCACTGACACACGCCGGATGCAGACCAATAAAGGAGGGTCTTTGGCTAACATCACCATGAAGGAATTGCTCGAAGCGGGAGTACACTTCGGGCATCAGACCAAGCGCTGGAATCCCAAGATGAAGGAATACATCTTCGGCGAGCGCAACGGGATCTATATCATCGATCTGCAGAAGACCCTCAAGATGTTCAAAGAGGCGTCGAAGTTTGTGCAGGAACTGGCGGCAGCGGGCAAAATCGTGCTGTTTGTGGGCACCAAGCGGCAGGCGCAGGACGCCATCGCCGAAGAGGCGCAGCGCTGCGGCATGTTCTACATCAACCAGCGTTGGCTGGGCGGACTGCTCACCAACTGGGTGACGGTGCAGAAGTCGGTGAAGCGGCTGAAGGAAATCGACGAGATGGCCACGGACGGCCGCTACGATTTGCTGCCGAAAAAAGAAGTCATCAAGCTGGAGCGCGAACGCAAGCACCTGCAGGCGAACCTGGCCGGCATCAAGAACATGACGCGGTTGCCGGACGCCATCTTCGTGATCGACTCCAACAAGGAGCAGATTGCGGTGCGGGAAGCGCGCAAGCTGGGCATTCCTGTGGTTGCGGTGGTGGACACCAACTGCGATCCCAGCGAGGTCAATTACATTATTCCGGGCAATGACGACGCGCTGCGCGCCATCCGTCTGTTCACCTCGAAGATCGCCGAGTCGATCGCCGAAGGGGTGCAGTTGGTGGGCGACAAGCAGTTCGCGGAAATGGCGGCGGACGTTGCGGCGGCCCAGACCGAGCCTGTGGCCGAACAGTATGCGTCGGTGACGGCTGCGGATCCGGACGCTCCGGAGAGTGAAGACATCCGGATGGAAGATCTGCTGGGCGCCGGCACGCGCAAGCGTCCACCCGCGGTGGTGGAAGCGGCTCCGGTGGTGGAAGAAGAAGCGGCTGTCGAAAGCAAGACCAACTAAGGTTTGCGGCTGGCAAGACCCGGGCGTTTTGCGGGCCAGGGTGCTGAAAGCTTCCCTCTCTTCAGACCCGCGCGCATTTCGCCGCGGGTTGATTTTTATGCGGGGTGTCTCAGGAATGCTGGGCAACGTGACCGGCACTTTGCGACTCCGATAACGCGCCCCAGGCGCATTTTCATAGAATAGGAATTGATATGAGCACACCGGCGGTAAACATCTCTGCTACCCAGGTCAAAGAGCTGCGCGAGAAGACGGGCGCGCCCATGATGGACTGCAAGCAGGCGCTTTCTGAGGCCAAGGGCAATCTGGAGGAGGCCATCGTCCTGCTGCGCAAGAAGGGCGTTTCAGTCGCGGCCAAGAAGGCCACGCGCGCCACCAGTGAGGGCGCGGTCGCCAGCTACATTCACGCTGGCGGAAAGATTGGCGTGCTGCTGGAGGTCAACTGCGAGAGCGATTTCGTCGCCCGCACTGAGGACTTCAAGGAATTGGTGCACGACATTGCCATGCACATTGCCGCCAGCGATCCGCGCTACGTCCGCAAAGAGGATGTGACCGCCGCCGACTTCGATCGCGAGAAGGACATTTATCGCACCCAGGCCCTGGCGACCGGCAAGCCTGCCCCGTTGGTGGAGAAGATTGTTCTGGGCAAGATGGAGAAGTTTTACGAGGAAGTGTGTTTGCTGGAGCAGCCCTTCATCAAAGACCAGACAGTCAGCATTGCGCAGTTGATTGCGGTAAAAATCGGCAAGCTGGGCGAGAACATCGCGGTGCGCCGCTTCACCCGCTTTAAAGTGGGCGACGCCACCTTCACGGTGGCATTCACCACGCCGAAGGCGGAAGAGGGCGGCGAGACGGCCGCGAAGTAAAGGCGGGTGGGCAGCGAGGGCCGCCCACTCATCCGACTGCGTCCCTGTGGCGCGAGCGGGTGAACCTGTTGCACTTTCTGAAGTGGACGGGCGAAATGGAGCGGTCGCGGCTCCCCAGGCAAAACAGCTAGCCGCCAGTGACTGAGAGGGGGGCGGCGGTTGGGTGGATGGCGAGCGGTATTTTCTGCCAGAAAACTTGGCGGCCCCGGAAAGTCGCAAAACTTTGCACATAAAGTCTGTAGGAAGCGTTCTAGGGCACGGCGGACCCTGGGATGACCTTCGAATGCCTCCCCGAAGCCTCCCGTCGCGCCACGGCCTTCCTGAGTGCACTAGCGAGGGTTTTACGCCAGGGGTCGCATCGTCATTTGCGGTTTGGGAGTGGCGCCGGAACACCGGTGGGCAGCCGATTTCCCGGCAAAGTCCCATGAAATCAATAAGATATACGATATTTGGAGCGATTTTCAATCTGGCAGAAATTTCGGCGTCGGAGCCCTGCCCTCAAAACGAGGGAGGAAACGGACGGCTCCGCTCCGTAGCGCAGACGGACCTGCTCCAAGACGCTGACCAATAGATTGCGGCGGCCCGCCGTGCCCAGAGCGCATGGCGTTGATAACAACTACAAGTGATGAAGTGCTGGTCTCCCGCACCGTAGTATCGCTTGCGATGGCTGGGTACATAGCGAGGATAGGGCGAGGATAGGGCGAGGATAGGGCGAGGATAGGGCGGGGAGTTCGGGCGCGTCGGTGACCAGCGAGGGCCCCCAATGTGACGCGCTTCGGTCCAGCGCTGGCCCCACTTCTCGCAAAGAACGCGAGAAATGGGCCACCCCCAGTGGAGGAGTCGTCCCTAACAGATGTGGGCCACCCGCCATCGGGTCCGTGGCAAGCTGCACACTTCGTCTTGAATAAGGTTTCGCCCGCACTTTGGGCCGCAGAAAATTCTGCAGCGAACCCAATCAGACCGGCTAGAAGCATGCCATTGACCACTATTCGAACCAAGCCGCGTTTCATCGAGAGAGCAGCTTACGATCGCGCGCGAGGACGTCGATCTTCGCGTGGAATGCCGCGCCGAGCCTG
>JANYBT010000155.1 GCA_025360645.1 Acidobacteriaceae bacterium
AGAAAATCCTTGTGAAACGTTTCTCCCGTCAGTGACCGCGTGATGGCGCCGTTCGAACTCGCAATCCACAAATCGAAGCCCAGCATCTTCGCGATCGGCAGCGCGAAGTCGTGTCGCCGTCCCGTGACCAGCATCACTTCCACGCCCTGTCCATGCGCCCGCCGCAGCGCCGCCAGGTCTCCATCGGAGATGTGAAATTCATGATTCAGCAGCGTGCCATCAATGTCGGCAGCAATCAGTCGGATGGCGGGACGAGAGGGCGTAGACTCCACGGGAGCAAGCAGAGAATGAGAAGGGTCAACCACATTTGATTTTACCATCGCAGCCAGGGTTTCCAGGTTCGCCGCGCTGGCAGCCGGCAACTGACAACGGGCAACTGGGTTCTCATGTTATTCTGCATCCGCAATCATGGGCTTTTTTTCTTACTTCCTGTATCCGTGGGGCATCATCCTGCAGGGCCTCGCGGTGATCCACTTCATTCGCCGTCGTCCCGACAATTTCTGGATCTTCGTCATCCTCTTTCTCGGCCCTCCCGGCGCGATTTTGTACTTGCTTCTCGAAGCGCTGCCCGACCTCGGACTGCTTCGCGAATCGGCTCGCGTCTTCCCCCGCCGCAGCCGCATTCGCGAACTCGAGGCCGCCATCCGCGACAACCCGTCCGCGGGAAATTACGAAGAACTTGCCGACCTCTACATGGACGACGGTCGATTTACCGACGCCCGCGAGTGCTACAACCGCGCCCTCTCCTCGCGCCCCGATTCGCTCGACCCCTACTGTCGCCGCGCAGTCTGCGCCGTTCAGATGGGCGACTATAAAATCGCAATTCCCGATCTTGAACGCGTGGTCGCGGCCGACGCCGACTATGACTTCTATCGCGCCGCCGGACTCCTGGCCCACTGCTACGCGCAAATTGGTTTGCACGCGAAAGCCGAGGCGCTGTTTCAGCAGGTCACCAAGATCTCGACGCTCTCGGAAACCTACTACAACTACGCCATGCTGCTCAGCGCCGAAGGTCGCAACGCCGAGGCGCGGCAGTGGGCGCAACGCATCCTGGAAAAGAAACCGAACATGCCGGGATACCTCCGTCGGCGCGAGCGTCCCTGGTTCCGCAAAGCCGAAGGGTTGCTCAAACGCTTGCCTTAATAAAGTTCTCGCGACGACCAAAACACCTAGCAAAATGCGGCCCCGCAAAAAGCTAAAGTGAAGCATTAAGTATTTGTTGCAAACTGCTGCTTTCAGGATTCTTCAATAGATAATTTTCGGAAATAACGACCTGGGATGAGAGATTTTGGCCTACAAGCTGTGTAATTCGCGGATCGCAATCATGCAACCGGCTTGTTTTCAATCGTTTGCCGGGAATTAATCAGGTGTTTCGTTTTTGCACCCTGGAGCGTGCCGCGCCGCATCCGAATGGCTACAGTGCGGTACGCTCCGTCGTGCACACCAGCGCACTTGAGATGACTATACTGAAGGCGACTTGTTTCCTCCGGTGGTCCGCGCCTCGGTCGGAAGCGTTCTGCGGGTGGAATTCGTCGGGCGCATCAGGAGAACTATTTGCGGGGATCCGGGTTGAAAGTCGCGGGGAGTACCGTGCCGGGATCAAAACTGCGAACCACGAGCGTAGGTGCGCGCGCGCGTAGCGAGGAGTTGCTGCGGCGGGCGAAGCAATCCGTCGCGGGCGGCGACAGCAGCACCATGCGCGTCCTCCTTACCACCCCGCTCTGGTCATCGATCGCGGCGACGGGTGCCGCATCTGGGATGTGGACGAGAACGAGTACCTCGACCTCAACATGGCCTATGGCCCGCTGCTGTTTGGGCATCGCCCTCAGTTTCTGATCGCAAGGGTGGTCCACCAATTACAAGAGAAGGGATCGCAGCTCGGCTTTCCGCAGGAACTCAACTTCCTGGTCGCGGAAAAAGTTAAACAAATATTTCCCAGTATCCAGTTGCTGCGCTTCGCCAACTCTGGCACGGAGGCGGTGGCCTCCGCGGTTCGGCTGGCGCGAGCGTTTACACGACGACCCAGCGTGATTTTGTTCGAAGGCCATTATCACGGATGGAGCGATGCGGTGTTTCACCGTTACCACGCTTCGGTGGAGGCGTTGGGGGACGAGGCCCTGGTCGCTGCGATTCCCGGGACCGACGGCATGAACGGGGCACCGTACGACGCTTATGTGGTCCGGTGGAATGATGCGTCTGCGTTGTCGGACGCGCTTGATCGGCTCGATGGCTCAGTGGCCGCAGTGGTGATGGAGCCGGTGATGGGCAACGCTGGAGTGATCGCTCCGCGGCCCGGCTATCTGGATGCGGTCCGCAGGTTGACCCGCCAACATGGCGCGCTGCTGGTGTTCGACGAAGTGATCTCAGGGATGCGGGTTGCCCCGGGGGGAGCGCAGGAGTTGTACGGGGTGGCGTCGGACATCACGGTGATCAGCAAAGTGCTCGGTGGTGGCTTTCCGATTGCGGCGTTTGGAGCGTCCGAGGAAATCATGCAACCCATCGTCAGCGGGCAAGTGTTTCATGGGGGCGTGTATTCGGGGAACGCGATGGTTTTATCGGCGGCCGATGCGGTGCTTACTCACCTGCTGACTGACGGAGAGAGTATCTATGCGGGACTAAACGCCCGCGCCGAACAATTCACGGCTGGGCTGGAAGAGATGATGACCCGCTGCGGCGTGCCTCACGTGGTGCAGCACGTCGGCCCGATGATCTCGCTGGCGCTGACCCGCACGGATGTCGCCGGGTTCAGCGACTATCGCGAAGTCTGCCGCCATGCCGATGCGGAGCGTTACATCCAATTGCAACATGCGCTGCTGGACCGGGGAGTATACATTCATCCCAATCGATTTGAACCGATGTACCTCTCGACCGCGCACAGCCCGCAGGATGTCGCGGAAGCGCTGGACCGATTCGATGACACTCTCCAACACATCCGCGGCTGAGACGGGTGAAGACTTTTCACCGCGACCGCTGCTCGACGCATTCGAGAATTTTCAGGGCTGCTTTGTCGATCTCGAACACAACGTAACTATCTCGGCCAGCGAATTGAGGAGACTGAAGGATGAAATCCTGCGAACCATGCGGGGCTTGGGGTTGCGGGCGGGAGAGTGTTTAGTGACCGCGCCGCCCAACGGGACGCTGTTCGCTGCGGTCTGGGCGGCGAGCCTGGAGCTGGGAGCTTCGCCGATACTGGCACACGAGAATACGCCTCAACTCGAACTCGAACATATGGCGTGGCAATGGGGAGCACGATTCGTAGTGGCCGCAGCCACGGGCGATTCGCGCGGTATGAATATTACAGAGGGGTCGAGGACCGTCACCTCGCACGGTGAGCTTGGCTGGCGACAGATTGCGCTCGACGATTCGCACCGCGAGCCACTGCGGCTGGTGGCGGTTCCACTGCACCCGACGTCGGGAACTTCGGGCGGGCCGAAGATCGCGCTGCGCCCCGGGCGGTGCGCGGTGGCGGAGCCGCTGCATTATATTGAGACGCTCGGCCTGGACAAATCAGACAGCATCTTGTGCGCTACGCCGATGAGCCATGCCTATGCTTACGGCATGTGCCTGGTCGCGGCGCTTTTGACATCGGCCCGGTTACTGTTCATGCGCCATTTCAACCCAACGCTCCTGCTGGGCGCTATCAATCATCAGCGAGTTTCCGTTTTCCCGGCGGTGCCTTTCATGCTCGATGCCATGCTAGCGGCTGCTCCGGGGCAACTGACGGGGCGTCCGCGCATAACGCTTTCGGCGGGAGCGCCATTGCCTCCGGAGACGGTGGAGAAATTTCGCGAGCGCTGGGGGCTGGCAATCCGGCCTCTCTACGGCACTACGGAGACGGGAGGCATCGCCATTGGCTGGGCGGAGGATGGCGCGCAGGGCGGGGTGGGCCACCCCATGAAGGGAGTAGAAGTGGATTTGCATGCAGCCGACGGGCACAGCAACATTCTTCGCGTTCGCTCCGGCTCGATGATGGCGGGGTATTTGGAAGGTGGACAAGTCAGCCGCGCGGTGTTGACTGATGGCTGGTTGGAGACTGGGGACCTGGCGCGAATCGACGAGCGGGGACGGATTCATCTGCAGGGCCGGCTGTCAGAAGTGATCAATGTCTTCGGCTTCAAAGTGATTCCCAAAGAGGTGGAAGAAGTGATAGCCATGCTCCCGGAGGTGGCTGAGGTGAAGGTTTATGGCGCGCACTGGAAGGGCGAGGAGGAAGTGGAGGCCGCGGTGGTGCGGCGTGCGCCCATTGATGAAGGACAGATCTTAAAGCATTGCGACCAACATCTGGTCAGTTATAAGTGCCCGACGGCGATCCACTTCGTGGAGTCGCTACCGCGCACTGCAGCGGGGAAGATCGCGATGGAGCGGCTTCCCGGGCGTGGAAAAGGGTAGGGGCGGTTTCGAGTTTCTGGTTTCTAGTTTCGGGTTTCGGGTTTCGGGTTTCGAGTTCACTCACCCGGCGGAACTGCAGATCCCCTTAAGTTCACGAATCAAGTGCAACACCGTACAAAGGTGTTGCGATGGAAAAAGGAAAGTATGAGCAGTTGAGCCTCACGGAACGGATTGAGATTTACCGTCTGCATGCAGACGGTAAATCGCAGCGCTTTATCGCCGGAG
>JANYBT010000111.1 GCA_025360645.1 Acidobacteriaceae bacterium
TGGCAGGGGTAAGGTCTGCGACCAGGGGCTCGACCAGGATGCCGGAATTGAATTGCGCGATTCGCCGGGCGGCCGCGATGGCTTTGGGCAACGAGTCGCGGGCGTCAGACTCGTCGAACAAGGTCTGGCGCTGCAAGTTGCCGGCTTCCACGTAGTCGCGGTCGATGATGCGAAGCGTTCCGACGCCAGCGCGGGCCAGCAGAGCGGCCACCGCGGAACCGGTGGCACCACAGCCGACCACGGCCACGCGCGACTGTCGCAGCCGCTGTTGGCCGACAACGCCGATGGGCTGGAACAGCTCTTGCCGCGAGTAGCGTTCTGATTCTTCTTCGGACATTCGGTCACAAGCCATGCTCAACCCGTTATTATAAGTTGCGCGCGGCAAGTGCAATTCTGTACGCGGGATGGAAGGGCAGCGACTGGGCGCGGCGGCGGGTTGCGGCATCCAAAGCAGAGCTGGCGTTATTCAGTTGCCCAGCGTGAACATTGGTCAAAGGAGCTATTTTTGCTGAAGGGATGGGCAACAGTTCTGGGCGCGGTGCTGGCGGCCAGCCTGGCGGCGGCACAGAGCGAACCATCCCCCACGCCGCCCGCGCCTTCTTCCGCCACAACGGCGATGTCGCGGTTCAGCGGGCTGAAGGTGCACCAGGTAGAGTTGCAAGTCACGGTGCCGGCCCAGGCAGAGCAACTGCGCAGCACGATCACGCTAAAAGTGGGCGACACCCTGGATCGAGACCGGATTCAAAGCAGCGTGCATGCGCTTTACGCGACTGGCCGCTTCGCGGATATTGAAGTGCATGCGGAGCGGACGGCCGCGGGCGAAGTGGACGTGCGATTCGTCACCATGCCGAACTTTTTTGTGGGCAGCCGGGACGCCGAAGGAATGCCGGGCCGCCTGACCGCGAACCAGGTGGTGAACGCCAGCAAGTTTCAACTGGGCGAGCTGTACACGCCGGAAAAGCTGGGTCGCGGACTGAAAAACATTCAGCGGCTGCTGGAGGAGAGCGGCTTTTACAAATCCACGGTGCAGTTGCAGGAAATGCGCTGGGCGGAGCGGCAGCAGATTGACTTGCTGTTCCACATTGAGCCCGGCCCGCAAGCGGTGGTCGGCGCGATCAACATCACGGGAAAACCAGAGTCTTCCAAGGGCCAGATCGAAGACACGGCGCGCCTGCATCCCGGAGATCCGGCGTCCACCGCGCGGGTGACACGCGGGCTGCAACGCATCCAGAAGGGATATCAGAAACAGAACCGGCTACTGGCGCAGGTTTCGGTGGCCAAGCGGGAGTACCGGCCGCAACAAAATGCGGTGGACTATACGCTGGCCATCGAGCCCGGGCTGCCAGTGGAGATCATCACCGAGGGATTCAAAATCGGGCAGGGCGCCCTGAAAGCTCTGGTGCCCATTTACGAAGAAGGGGCTCTGGATGACGATCTGCTGAACGAAGGGCGCAGAAATATTCTGGCGTATGTGCAGAACCGGGGTTACTTCGACGCGACCGTGGAACTGCAACAGCACCCTTCGCAGAGCAATAAAGCTTTCCGCGTGATTTACGTAATTGCGCCGGGCATCCGCCACAAGTTGTCACGAATCGTCATCACCGGGAACAAGTATTTTTCGGAGGAACTGCTGGAAGCGCGACTGCAAATCCAGCCGGCGTCGTCCAAGCTGCTGTCGAAAGGGCGGTACAGCCAGAGGCTGCTCGCCGGGGATGTGGGTTATCTGGAAGACCTGTACCGCAGCAACGGGTTCCGCGAGGTGAAAGTGCAGACCCAGGTGGAAGACAATTACCAGGGCAAGGAAGATCAATTGTCGGTGCACATCACGGTGGTCGAAGGCGCACAAACTCTAGTCGGGACGCTCAAAATCGCGGGGGAGTCCGCCCTCACGGAAAGTGAATTGACGCCGCTGCTGTCCACCGCAGCCGACCAGCCCTTCTCGGAAGGCAATCTGACCACCGACCGCGACGTGGTGCTGAATTACTACTTCAACCATGGGTTTCCCCACGCCACGTTCGAAGCTAGCATTTCTGCGGAAAAAGACCACCGGATTGACGTGGGCTATGCGATTCAGGAGGGGGAGAAATTTTCCGTCAACCAGGTCCTGTTATCGGGACTGAACCATACCCGGCCTGGAGTGGTGCGGCAGCAGATTCTAGTAAAGAGTGGGGCACCCCTGAGCCAGCAAGACATGCTGGACAGCCAGCGCAATTTGTACAACCTGGGGATCTTTAATCAGGTGAGCACGGGGGTGCAGAATCCGGACGGCACCGAGCCGCAAAAGAACGTGCTGGTGGATGTGAATGAGGCCAAGCGCTACACCTTCGACTACGGAGTAGGGCTGGAATTCCAGAGCGGGCAGCCGTCCAATGGAGTGAGCCTGCCGGCGGGGAAACGAGGCGTGAATCCGCGCATTTCTTTCGGTGTGACTCGCAACAACTTATTCGGCAGCAACCAGACCTTGACTTTCAAGACTAACATCGGCAGCCTGCAGCAACGGGGCTTGTTGAGTTACGACGCACCGCGCTTGTTCAGCCGAAACATCCGTATATCCTTCACCGCGTTCTATGACAACACCCTGGACGTGACCACGTTTACGTCACGGCGGCTGGAGGGCTCAGTGCAGGCCACGCAGCCCTTCAATAAGACCACGACCATGATTTACCGCTTCACCTACCGACAGGTGCAAGCCAGCAATATCAATGTGTCCGCCGACCAGATTCCACTGCTGTCTCAACCCACCCGGGTTGGCTTCCCCGGGTTCACTTTCATTCGCAACCGGCGCGACAATGATATCGAAACCACGCACGGGAACTACACCACGGTGGATGGCAGTGTGGCGTCGCATTTTTTCGGTTCCGAGGCCGACTTCGGCCGGATCCTAATCCAGAATTCCACTTACTACTCCTTGGGCAAGAAACGCGCGCCGGGACGGCGAGTGGTGTTTGCCCGCAGCACTCGCATCGGCATTGAGAACCCGCTGGGAAATACGGTGATCGTGCAGCCCGGCGGAGCCATCCCTTTGGGCCACAGCTTGATTCCGCTGCCCGAGCGCTTTTATACGGGAGGCGGAAACTCGCATCGCGGCTTCGGCCTGAATCAAGCTGGTCCCCGCGACCCTTCCACCGGATTTCCCATTGGAGGCGCGTCGCTGTTCCTCAACAACCTGGAGTTGCGCTTCCCCGCCCCGACCCTGCCCATCGTGAAAGAAGATATTAGTTTCGCAGTGTTCCATGACATGGGCAACGTGTTTACGCGGCCGCAGGATCTGTTGCCGAGCTTAGTGCGCTGGCGCCAGTCGAACCCCGATCTCTGCTTGCATGAGAACACCAAGAATCAATGCAACTACAACTACCTGTCGCACGCGATCGGGCTTGGAGTGCGCTACAAGACCCCCATTGGGCCGCTGCGTTTCGACTTGTCTTACAACTTGAATCCGCCGGCGTTTCCCAGCGGGATATTAACCACCAATACGATCAACAATGTGACGACCGGCCGGTTCGTGCCGGAACATGCAGCGCATTTCAATGTTTTTTTCAGCATCGGGCAGGCGTTTTGATGAAGGCGAAATCCCTACAATTAGTCGCAGTGATGGGACTGGCTGGCTGCCTGCTGGGCAGTGGATCCGCCGAAGTGGTGGATCGCATTGTGGCCACGGTAAACCACCAGATCATTCTGCAGAGCGATTGGGATGAAGCAGTGGCGTGCGAAGCGCTGCTCGGCGGCCGGGCGTGGAGTTCGATCCCGGAAGCCGACCGCCAAGCCACCCTGCAGCGGATGATTGACCGGGCGTTGTTGAGCGAGCAGGTGCAACCGGAAACTTTGGCGCCGGCCACAGATGCGGTGAAAGCGCGGGTCGCGGAGGCGCGCGCGCATTTTTCCGCAGCCGCCACCGAGGCCGGTTGGCAGCGCGTGCTGGCCAGCTACGGCGTCACCATCGTCGAACTGGAAAGCTACATCGCCATCGAAATCGCGCTGATGGACAAAGTGGATACCCGCCTGCTTCCCAATGTGCAAGTGGATTCCCGGTCCATAGCCAGCTATTACCGCGAGACCTTTCTGCCCAAACTCAAGCAACACGGAGGCAAAGAAGTTCCGCTGGCGCAAGTGTCCGCACAGATCAAGGAATTGCTGACGCAGCAGCGCATCGGTGAACTTCTGGCGGACTGGCTGGCGGAGCTGCGAACCGAGGCGAAAATCACGATCAAGGGCTCGCCTCAGGAAGAGCCGGCGCGATGACCGATACCACTCCCAAGCCGCAACGCCGCTGGGCGCGATACCTGCTGGGATTTTTCCTATTACTAGTGGTGTTGGCGGGAGGACTCGCGTGGTACATGAGAACCGAGTCGTTCCGGACCATGGTCCGCAGCCGACTGATCCA
The DNA here is from genome assembly GCA_025360645.1 of Acidobacteriaceae bacterium. Classification (GTDB taxonomy): domain Bacteria; phylum Acidobacteriota; class Terriglobia; order Terriglobales; family Acidobacteriaceae; genus JANYBT01. Next base: position 4,382 of record JANYBT010000111.1, read on the forward strand.
GGAACTGGAGCGCATTACGGGGGGACACGTGGAGCTTGGCGCATTCCACATCGTGCCTTTCCGGCGGCGCGTGGAAGCCCTCGACCTGACCATTCATGGACGCGAAGCCGCCAACGAAATTCCATTTGCCCACGCCGACCGGATCACGGCGCAATTCAGTCTCACGGTGTTGCTCAACCTTCAGATTGGGTTCCGTTCGGTCGAACTAGAGCGGCCCGTCATCCACATCATTGAATACGCGGACCGAACGACTAACGCACCCGATCCGAGGCGCAGCAACCCCTCGGTGCAAACGCCGGTGGAACAGCTGTTTGCCTTGCGCATCTCGCGCCTGCAGGTGCGCCGCGGAGAAATCCTGGTCAACAACCAGCGCATGCCTCTGGATTTTGTAGCCAACGATGTGGATGTGTCCATGCAGTACTTGTTCTTCCACCGCTATTACGAGGGCGAGGTGGTGCTGGGGAAAGTGGACACGACTCTGCCGGGATTGCGTCCTCTGGCATGGACGGCCCACACTCAGTTCCAACTCTCGCGCGAGCATCTGAACTTGAAGACCCTCAGCGTGGTTTCGGGACGGTCGTCGCTGGATTTCCGGGGAGCGTTGACCGACTTCAAGCAGCCAGCGCTCAGCGGCGAGTATCACATCAAGCTGGACGGGCCGGAGTGGGGAGCCATTACGCGGCGGCCGGAACTAAGCGGCGGCTCGGCCACGTTGGAAGGAAAAGGCGAGTGGTCCGCCGCCAGTTTTTCTTCGCAGGGAGTTCTCGCGATTCGCGAACTGGACTGGAAGCAGGATGGCTTGAACCTTCGCGACGCCGCTTTGAATGCTAAGTTCGACCTCACTCCTCAGCGGATTCGTCTGGCGGAAATCAAAGCCCGGGTGGCTGGCGGCGAAGCTTCCGGAGATGCCGACTGGATGAACTGGCAGAACTCACTTTCGGCCGCGCCACGCAACACCAAAATGTCGGCGCTCGCGGTGCAGCGCGGTTTGGTCCGATTGAAGGTGGAAGGCTTCTCTGTCTTGAATGTGCTGCAGGCGCTTGACTCGAAGGCACTCCCATTGTCGCCGCTGCGACTGAATGGAACCGCCCGCGGCACCGCAGAAGTCTCCTGGATCGGCACCTACCACAATACCGAAACCAAGCTCAACCTGGCTCTGACGCCGCCGCCTCACCCAGCGGCACATCAACTTCCGGTCAACGCGCAGATTGAAGCGACATACCGAGCGGCGCACGATGAGTTGCAAGTGGATCGGCTCGAGCTGAGCACTCCGGGAACGCAGGTCCACGCCAAGGGCACATTGTCCTCCAGTCTGAGCTTGAACTTCACCGTGGCCAGCACCAACCTCACTGAGTTGGGACCGGAAATCGCCGCGTTACAACCGGGTGGATCGTTTCCCATTACTCTGCACGGGCGCGCCGGGTTCGAAGGTTCAGCGACGGGAAAACCCTCCGCGCCGGAAATTGTTGGCCACCTCGACGCTCAAGATTTTGACTTGCTCTTGCCAGGGACCGCCCGGCGTCCCGAGCAAGTGCTGCAAGGCAACTCGGTTACCGCCAACCTGCAGATTTCGCCTACAGCGCTGGTGGTCAAGAACGCGATCTGGAATCATCAGGATACCGAGGTGCAATTTTCCGGCAACGCTGGACTGCGGCATTACCTCGTGCGGCAGGACGACGCCTACAGCGCACACCTGGACGCTCGCAATGCCGACGTCGCGGAGATTCTAGCCTTGGCGGGATACTCCATCCCAATCACAGGTAAGGCCAACCTCACGGCCACGCTAGGCGGCACGCTGAGCGAGCCTTATGGCGACGGCATCCTGCTGCTAACCCAAGGCGGAGCTTACGGACAAACCGTGTCGGCGCTTTCTTCAGCTGTGCACCTGGCCAACCATGAGTTCCAGTTTGATACTTTGCAGTTGTCAAGCCGCGCCGCCCACATCAGCGGCGGCGGAGCCTACAATTTCCAGACGGATGGTTTCCGTTTCGACCTCGCGGGCACCGACTTCGACTTGGCGCAAGTGTTGCCGCTGCAGAAGAGTCCGGTGGCGGTTACGGGCACCGCCGACTTCCGCGCGAAAGGCTCGGGCACGATTGCGGCGCCGATCATCGAGGCCCATCTGATGCTGCGCGACCTGACGCTGGACAACGAGAAAGCAGGCGCATTTGTATTCGACGTGAACACCCATGGAGCCGACGCTCAGATCACCGGCCACTCGCAATTTGAAAAATCAGAATTGGAGATCACAGGTTCCATTCACTTGAGGGACGAGTTCCCTGCCGATCTCAAGCTTCGGTTCGGCGAGTTGGATGTGGATTCGCTGCTGCGGGTGTATTTGTCGCAGCGGGTGACCGGACACGCCCTGGTCGCAGGGGAAGTCACGGTGCAAGGCCCGTTGCGCCGGCCGCGCGATCTGCATGTGCTGGCCAGCCTGGACCACGTGCACGCCTCCCTGGAGAATGTGGAAGTGGAAAACGCAGGGCCGCTGGAAGTGGCGATGCAAGACGAAGTCGCCACCATTCGCCAATTCCACCTCAAGGGCAACGACACGGATTTCTCCGCCCATGGCAATGTGCGCCTTGCCGAACCCGGCGAAGTGGACGTGCACCTCGACGGCCAAGTTTCTCTCAAGCTGCTGGAGGCCTATGACCCCGCCCTGACGACCGCCGGCCTGGTGCAGCTCGCGGTTGGGGTCAGCGGAACCCTGCATGATCCGGTACTGCAAGGCACACTCAAAGTGGAACGGGGCAGTGTGTTTTACGGCGATCTGCCCAGCGGTCTGAGCGATATTCAAGGATCGCTGCGCTTTGATCGAACGTTTTTGAAGGTTGAGACTCTGACCGCGCGCACCGGCGGCGGAATGGTCAACATCACCGGGTCGGCCATCAACACGCGTGGCCAGTTCGTTTTGGATTTCACCCTCACCCAGCGGGATGTGCGCCTGCGCTATCCTCCCGGCGTGAGTTCCACCTCGGATGCCGACTTGCGGTTAAGCGGAACTAACCTGGCTCCGCTGATATCGGGGGACGTAACCGTCAACAAGTTATCCATCACTCCGGGTTTTGACTTCAGCGCCTATGGCAATCGGCTGCGGGTGGTAAGTCCGCCTTCTCCGGAAGCGCTCAGCAGCCGGGTGAGGCTCGACGTCCACATCCTGACCGCGCCGGAACTGCGGGCTGAGATGGCGCTGGCTAAGTTGTCTGGCGACGCCGACTTGCACTTACGCGGCATTCTCGCCCGCCCGGCCGTGCTGGGACGAGTGGACATTCTGGAAGGTGACATCTACTTCAACAGCCGAAAGTACAAACTGGAACGGGGCGACGTCCTGTTCAGCAATCCGGTTCACATTGAGCCGGTGCTGGATCTGCAAGCGACCACCCGAGTGGGCGACTATGACATCACTCTGAACCTGAACGGCAGCCTCGACAAGCCCAACGGCTTGCAGCTCAACTACCGCTCGGAACCGCCTTTGGCCGACGACGACATCATCGCCTTGCTCGCTCTGGGCCGTACTCGCGAAGAATCCCAGGCGCTTTCCGGCTCCTCCACGACTTCCGCGTTTAGTGGCGAAGCTTCCAACTTGATTCTCTCCGAAGCGATCAACGCCACGGTCAGCAACCGGGTACAGAAGCTGTTCGGGGTAAGCCGGATCAAGGTGGACCCGCAAGGCCTGGCCACGTCGACGACGTCTACCAGTGCCGGACGCGGGGCTCAGCTCACCATCGAGCAACAAGTGGCCAACAATCTGACTCTCACTTATAGCCAGAACGTAGCCATCGCATCCCAACAAGTTATTCAGGCGGAATATAACGTGACCCGCAACATCTCCATTGTGGCCCTGCGCGACCAGAACGGCGTAGTCAGTTTTGACATCAAAATCCGACAACGGAAAAAATAGCTAGGCGGCGTGCAACCAAATTGAGAGTCGTGAAAGGTTGCCCAGTCGCTTCGGCCATTTATTAGAGCTTAGAGCACCCCGTATGGATGCGGCCGCGGTCAAGTTCCCGGAACTGAAGAATTGACGCAACTTCTCCACTCCAAAAGTGTTTTCATTTTCGCCCTATTGAGAGGAGGGGGGAGTTCTATGCAAGACGACCGCGAGCGATGGATGCAGCTTGCCGCACTGGCTGCCGAAGAAAAAGATCCTGAGAAACTACTTGCTCTGGTAAAAGAAATTAACGTTCTCTTAGACCGAAAACAGATTCGTCTGAAAGCCAACCGCCCTGCCCCAAAAGATTAACCAGTCCCGAAACCGGGCCTAGGTCTTCAGGCAACTCCGCTAGACAATCATCTTACATCTCAAGGCCCCAAAGTTTAAACTGGGGCCTTCTTTTTTACATTACCCTCTGAGATTTCGAAAGTGCGACCAACTTCTTGATCAATTTCTACATCAACATCCTGCAACGGAAAAAATAGGGCGGTTTCCATCACCTTATTCCTCTCCCTGCCCCCGATATCGCTCCAAAACATCTTGTTGGGAAATCACTCCTTCCAACTTGCGGAAGTCGGCCCGACTTACCACCGGTACCAGCGGCCAACGATCCACATGCCGCAGCGCCACCTCCAGCGGATGATCCGGGTGCACGTACGGGATCTGGCGGCTGGCGAGGACGGAGACCAAGGTCAGGTTGCCTTTGCCCTCCTTGATCATGGTCTCGAGCTCGTCTCGGGTGACGCTGCTCCATCCCGTGGGATTCAGACGGACCAGCAATACTTCCGGCGACGTCTCATTCAGTTGCTGCCACGCTCGCTCCAGCGGTTCCTCCGCGTCCAGAAGGGCGACTGGGCGGCTCGCATCGCGTCTTCCACCCGCAAGATCCCCTCTTCTCTCTGCTCTTCCATGGACGGCAGTTCCAGACCGTCCTGGCGTGTCAGCACGTCGAAAATTGCAATTGGCTGCAGCCCGCGGGAGATGACATACGCGAACGTGTTGGCCACGATGACGGGGACGATGATTTAGTAGTTGCCGCTGACCTCCAGCACCATGAAGACTGAAGTCATGGGCGCTCGCAGGAATCCGGCGAACAAGACGCCCATGCCCACCAACGCGTAGGTGCCGGGGGATCCGCTCAAGTGGGGCAGAAACACATGTTCCGCTCCCCCCACCGCCGCACCCAGCATGGCGCCGATGAACAGGGTTGGAGCAAACATCCCTCCCGGAGTACCGCTGACGAATGAAAGCAGCGTGGCAACGATCTTCAGTCCCGCCAGGATAGCCAGCATTTGCCAGGTAAACTGGACCGTGCATTGCCTGGTCAATGTACTCGTAACCTGCGCCCATGATCTGCGGCGCCCCCAGGACCGCAATGGTCCCAATGAGCAAGCCCGCGATCGCGGGCTGGAAATATTGCGTCCAACGCGGCAGTTCCTTGCACCATGGGCGGACAGCCGCAATGCCTTTGGCAAAGGCGACCGAAGCCAGTCCCCCCACCACCCCGAGGATGGCATAGGCGATGAGTTCCGAAGGCCGCTCGAGTTGCACCGCAGGTATTCGAAAAAGAAACTCCGACCCCAAAAACCATCGCATTACCACCACGCTGGATACCGCCGACAACACCACGGAGCCGAGGATGCCGGCCGTCCAGCGGCCGATGACTTCTTCGATCACGAACAGCACTGCGGAGATGGGTGCGTTGAACGCGGCCGCGAGTCCGGCAGCAGCGCCGACGGGAGCGATCAGGCGCATCCGGTCGCGAGAGAGATGCATGCGTCGCCCCAGCGCGGAAGCCAGACTGGCCCCAATTTGCAAAGAAGGATCTTCGGGACCCAGGGAATGCCCTGACCCAATGGCCAGCGCCGCCGTAATGAACTTGCCAATGGCGGTGCGAAGCGGAATATAGCCGTTGTAGATATAGAGTGCCGCCTTGGTTTGGTTCACTCCGCTGCCGCGCGCCAGGGGGAAAACGTGAATCATCAACGCCGCGATCACCAGGCCGGCAAGGGTCGGCGCCAGCACCAGCCGCAGCGGCGTGAGCATGGCTCCGGATCCCAGCAGATAGATGCGGCACCAATCAATGGCGAAGCGAAAACAAACCACCGCAAGGCCTGAGAAAATCCCGATGAACACAGACAAAATGAGAAAGAAACGCTCTTCCCGAAACACCAATCGCAACAGAGAACCGGAAGCGGGCCTGGGGAGCGCTGGCTCAGCCCCGTCCTCTTCGTTTTCTATTGGCATCCCCGGTTGTGAGTTGGGCCGCACTTCCACGTTGTTAGTTCCCTTCGTGCAGTTTTGCGATCAAAAGCAATGCCAAGTCCGTCCCGACGGGATCCCCGCAGGTAATTTTGCTTTCGCGTTCGATGTGAAACACCAGTTCCATGGCCGCCTCCACCAAGTCCGGATCCCGGCGCAGGCCCCTCTCGGTGATCTGCGGCTTCATCCTGGTCCAGGCTGCGGCGAGACTCTGCGGTGCGGCTGGCGCCCCGGCAGCGCTCGCGAGGCCGCAGATTTTCATCCGCTGGCCCGCTGCGGCGAAGGCTTGCATCACAATCCGGTCGCGCTGGTTAGCCGGGAGCCGGCGCCGGAAGGGATCCATCTGCAGCACAAGTTCGGTGGCCTTGAGCCGGCTGGCACTCTGGGCATCGCTGGGGTCGGCATCCACCGCCGCTTCCAGATAGCGTTGCGCCAGCGAGTAGCGGCGAAGCTCGAACGCAGCCAGTCCCGCCCCGGCTAAGGCGGGTGGGTTGTCGCGCTCCTGCTTCAGGCTGAGGCTGTACTCGGCCAATGCATGTTCGTAGTCGTGGGCCTGCAGAAAAGGTTGCCCACCCGTGCCTGCTAGGTGGGGTCGTCGCCCAGGTTCTCCGCCAGCGCGATCAACTCAGACTGCGCTTGCGCGTTGGCGTTGTTGCGCAACAAAAACTTGATCAACTCCAAGCGGGCGTCGCGCCGTTGCACCTCCTGATCGCCGGGCCAAGCCGCATAGATTGCATTGTGGTAGTAACGTAGCGCTGGCTCGGTTTCGCCCTTTTGCGTGGCGATGCGCGCCAGCTCCAGGTTTACCAGCCCATTCTCTGGTTGCCGCTCCCACAGGTTGCTCAAGTACGCGTCGGCCTCACTGGTGCGATGCAAGCCGATCAAGGCCCCGGCCAAGTTGAGCTGGTAATCGTAGTTGTCGCGCGAGTACAACAGCGCCGCGCGAAATCCAATGACCGCCCGGTCAAAACGCTGCTCCTTCAGGTCGGCAACGCCGCGAGTGAACCAGCGGTTTGCCAGCGACTCCTGCTGCGCGTGGTATACGCGGGACAAACCGCTCACTGCCAGGAAAAACCCGATGGCCAAGACGGAGAGCAAGGCCAGGATTACCGGCTCCCGCGTTAAATACAGCCCGAGACCCAACCTTCTGCCCTCGACGGCCGCCTCGTTTTTCGAAATCTGGAGCATAAAAAAGTCTCTCTTTATAATAACCGCTCACCGGAGGCAATCCTGGGCACGAGGTTGACTGGGATGGGCATGTCTTTGTCAGCCCCCCGGGGATACCCTCCACCAGTTGCCAAGGGCCGATGCCCGAACGGCCTCCCCGGCCGCCGAAGAACGGTCACAGTATTCCGCCTTTGGGTTCCTCCCGCCAATCTGTTATCTTCGTGAATTCGCACTCCCGGAATAACTTCGCCGGGGTGACGGTCTTGAATTCGTGTTGGGATAAACCTCCATGCCTGAAGTGATGCCTAAACTCGTGCGCCCTGAGCCTTCCCGAATGTACCGCTGGATTGTGCTGATTGTGGTCAGCCTGACCATGTTCGGGAACTACTACGTGTACGACTGCATTGCGCCCATCGCCGACCTGCTGGTGAAGCAGTTGCACTTCACCGACTCGAACATCGGGCTACTGCAGGCGATCTACAGCATTCCCAACGTGTTCATGGTGCTGGTCGGGGGATATGTGGTGGACCGCATCGGGACGCGCAAGGCGATCTTCATCTTTGGGACGCTGTGCCTGATCGGGTCGGCGGTGACCGTGGCCTCAGGTCAGTTGGCGGTGATGGCTTCGGGACGGCTGATCTTCGGCCTGGGCGCGGAATCGCTGATCGTGGCCGTGACGACCGCAATCGCCAAGTGGTTTCGCGGCAAGGAATTGAGCTTCGCGTTTGGCATTAACCTGACCATCTCGCGGTTGGGAACGTGGCTGGCGCAGAACTCGCCGACGTGGGCCAAGCCGGCTTACACCAACTGGCGGTCGCCGTTGCTGATTTCAGTCGGATTTGCCACGTTCTGCATTACCGGGGCGGTTATCTATTGGGCGATGGAAGTGTACGCCGACAAGAACTTCGCAGTGGGGCAAGCCGGATCGACCGACAAGGTAGTGTTCAGCGACCTGTTCAATTTCGGCGTTTCCTACTGGTACATCGTCGCGCTGTGCATCGTGTTCTACTCAGCGATCTTCCCGTTTGAGACCTTTGCCATCAAGTTCTTCATGGACGCGCACGGCACCTCGCGCGAAATGGGCGGGTTCCTGGTGAGTATCCTGACCGCCTCCACTATGATTGGGACGCCGTTATTCGGGCTGTTTGCCGATAAAGTCGGCAAGCGCGCCCTACTCATGATGCTGGGCTCGACCCTGCTCATCCCGGTGTATCTGATCATGGCCTATACCCACATCAGCCTGTACGTTCCAATGGCCATGATGGGGGTGGCGTTTTCGCTGATTCCGGCGCTGATGTGGCCGTCGGTCGCCTACATTGTGGACCAGTCCAAGCTGGGCACAGCCTACGGGCTGATGACGATGATTCAAAATATTGGCTTGGCGGGACTGAACCTGCTGGTGGGCTGGACCAACGATCATGCCCACGCGAGTGCCAGCAACCCAGCCGGCTACGCTCCCGGCATGTGGATTTTCTCAATTCTAGGAGTGCTTGGAGTTTTGTTCGCTTTCCTATTGCGGCAGCGGGAGTTAGGCCCCCACGGGCATGGCCTCGAAACCATCACGGCCAAGGGGTAGGATGCGTTGGCGGGCACGACAACCTGAGGTAGGCCTTCCGACTGGGGTCGCCGCGTCAGCAAGCCCCAACCGGGGTCGTTGGTGAGGTGGTTGGGATATGCTTGGGATGTGCTTGGTCCGTCCGCCGACCGCGCAACCCTGATGCTATGCTGGTGTTCATAGTCAGTGAATGCTGGCAAACATACAACGAAATGAGACGGAGGCCGCATCTCAACCACTGCGGCCGGATAAACTTTTGACCGACCTGAAACAAGCAAAGATCAACGAAGCGGAAGCGATCGAGCGGGCCAAGCAGGGGGACGGAGAAGCTTTCGAGTTTCTCTACAACCTGCACAAGCGGCGAGTGTATTCGCTGTGCCTGCGGATGGTATCGAATCCGCCGGAAGCGGAAGACCTGGCGCAGGAAGCTTTCCTGCAACTATTCCGCAAGATCGGCCAGTTCCGGGGCGAGTCGGCATTTTCGACGTGGTTGCACCGCATGACGGTGAACGTCGTATTGATGAAGTTGCGCAAAAAGGGTCTGAATCTGATTTCTCTGGACGAGCCGGTGGAGAATGAAGAGGACAGCCAGAAGCGCGACTTTGGCGGAGAGGACACGCGGCTGGCCAGTTCGATTGACCGGATGCAGTTGCAAAGTGCGATCGAGAAACTGCCGCCGGGCTACAAAACAGTTTTTGTGCTGCACGATGTTGAGGGATTTGAGCACAATGAGATTGCCGGCATGGTGGGTTGTTCAGTCGGCAACAGCAAGTCGCAGTTGCACAAGGCACGATTGAAGTTACGTGAACTCCTGAAGTTGAGCAGAGCCGAAAAGGCCGTCAAGCCATCGGGAGCGCGGCAGTGACAATATCGGGGAGAGTAGGACAATGAATTGCGTTGAGTTCCTTCAAACTTTGCCGGAAGGTCCCGAGAACCATGGGAATCCGGAGTTCAACCACCACCTGAATTCCTGCCCCGCCTGTGAGGGCTTGGCGGCAGATCTGGATCTGATTTCCCGCGAGGCCGTGTCGCTGGCGGAGTATGACGACCCGCCGCCGCGAGTCTGGAATGCCATCGCATTGCAGCTGCGGCAAGAGGGGCTGATTCGCGATCCTCAGCAGCAAGTGCTCCAGTTGCCGGCCAAGCGCCGACGCTGGAATCCATTTTTGATCGCCGCGCCGCTGGCAGCCGTGTTGGTGCTGGCCGGAGTGCTCTTTCGCGGGGATTTGGGAACCACTCCGACACGACCAGTGAGGCCCACCGCCGCAGCGCCCATCCTCAACCAAGCCGACCAGCAAATTCTAGAGAGCGTGGCGGCGCAAACACCGGAACTGAAGAACGCTTACAAAGAGAACCTCGAGCGCGTAAACGTCTATATCGACCATGCCGAGGTCGCCTTGAAGGCGAATCCCGAGGATCAGGCTGCGCAACAGGAATTGATGGATGCCTACGAGCAAAAAAACATGGTCTATGCCATGGCCATGGATCGGGCTTCCGAGTAAGCGGGCCTGCCGAGGAATTTATGAATAGTGCGCATCGAACAACGACAATCGCGTTGGTGGCTGTGATCTCGCTGGCTTCGTTGGCGGCGGCACAAGGCACCAGGCAGGAATTCAGTTTTATTCCGCATCACGGCCGCGCCAACGTTGATGTCCGGAACGTTTACGGTTCAGTAACCGTTCGCCCCGGAACGGGCCGTCAGGTGGTGGTGTCCGCTTCCTTGCAGTCCGACAAGGTCGAGATTGACAGTGGCCAGCGCGGAAACCGGATGCAGGTGAAGTCGCATCTTCTGGCCGGCTCCAACAAAGACAATTCCCGGGTGGATTACGAATTGGAGGTCCCTGCCGACTCCAGCGTCACCCTTGAAACCAGCGACGGCACGTTGCACGCCGAGCGCCTGCATGGCGACCTGACTTTCAACGGGCCTTCGGCCAAAGTGGAAGTGCGCGATTGCAACAAGGGCCATGTGCACGTGAACACCATGAACGGTCCGGTCACCCTGACCAATGTGCGCGATGGCCACGTGGAGATCGTCACCATCAGTGGCGTCGTCACGTTGACCGCTGTGAGCGGCCCACTGGCCGAGGTGAAAACCGGCAGCGGCAAGATTATTTACGACGGGGATTTCGGCGCCGGCGGAAAATATCGCTTTACGACGAATGATGGACCGATCGAAGCCTATATCCCTGCCATCGCCTCCGCTATCGTTCACGCTTCTTCGATGTTCGGCAGGGTGGAAAACGAATTACCCATGCACGCCCTGGAGCACACGACTTACACGTTGGTCCAGGACAGAAACATTGCCGGATTCATGGGCGACGCCGCTTCCGATGTGGAGTTGCAATCGCACAGCGGCACCATCCGGATCAAAAAGAAGAATTGATTTCTCACCCTGGCCGAGCCAAAGGCGAGCCGATTCCCGGCTCGCTTTTGTTTTTGGTAGCCGAACCGGCATTGGGAATGGCGAGTTATCCTGTTCTGGCAACCTATCTCACTGGGTTCGGGAGCATCTATTGCCAGCCGTCTTTCTCACCGGGTTCATGGGCAGCGGCAAGAGCACGGTGGGCCCGCTGCTAGCCGAACTGCTGCACTGGCGGTTCGTAGACCTGGATCAGCGCGTCGAAACCAGAGTTGGGAGCACGGTGGCGGAAATCTTCTCCCGCGACGGCGAGGCCTGGTTCCGCCAGGCGGAAAGCGACGCATTGCGGGAAGTCGTGGGCGAACTCGAGGCTTACCCCGCGGTGGTCGCGCTTGGGGGCGGAGCACTCGCGACTCCAGGAAACGCTGCCCTGTTGGCTCAATTCCTCGTGGTGCATCTAGACGCTCCCGTCGAGGAGCTGTGGCAACGCTGCCAGCAGCAAGGTTCGGTGCGTCCGCTGGCGCAAGAGCGGGTGTGCTTTGCCAGCCTCCACGCGGAACGGCAAACCGAGTACGCCACCGCCGCGTTCCGCGTCCACACGGAAGGACGCACCCCTTCGTGCGTTGCGGAAATGATCCAAACCTGGCTCGACGCGCTAAAGTAGAAATCAGAGTCGGGGTGAGACGCGGAGGACTTGTGAATTTTGTCCGATTGGCCTCGAGTTGGTTGTGCTTGTTGTTCGCAGCGGTCTGGGCAAGAGGGTCGCCCACGGACGCTCAGAAGAACATCCCTCTTGTTGCCTCCGTCCGCACTCTTGATTCCGGTTCTTTCGGGGTGTGGGTGAATGGAGAGCGCATCGCCAGCGAGTCATTTTTGATCGAGCAGAATACGCTGGGCAGCACCATCACCTCAGAGGTCAAGACCCACGGTGTCAGAGACGGCGCGGGCCAGAAGTCCACTCTGCAATTGGCATCGGATGGAAACCTGCGACGGTACGACTGGGTGGAACTCAGTCCTGGCACTGGCCGTGCCAGCATCGTCCCCAACGCGGAGTTCCTGACCGAGCAATTCAGTGCGGGTACGCCGGGCAAGAAGGACGAGAAGCCGACCGAGCAGCCTATCCTGCTGCCGCACTCGGTGGTAGTGCTCGACGACTATTTCTTCATCCATCGTGAGCTGGCGGCATGGCGCTACCTGGCTGCGACCTGCCATCACGAAGACCAGGGAGTGCAGTGCCCGGTGAACCAGCCGGCACAGTTGTTGGCTCTGAATCCGCATTTGCACGAATCCCAGGCCCTCACGCTGGAATACCTGGGCCGCGAAACGGTGAGCCTGCGCGGAACTCCGCGCGAACTGAACAAGTTGGCGTTGCGCTGCGAGTCTGAGGTCTGGACTCTATGGCTCGACGACCAGTTCAAGCTGGTCCGGGTGGTGGTGCTGGGCGACGGAACCGAAGTGCTGCGCGACTGACGGTCCGGACTTAGACCGTCCACACTCTTCCCTTTCCACCCTCGGCAGCCACTATGCGGCGGTGGCTTCTCGCCTCTCATGTAAAATTTGAAGCAACTCATGTCTGAAAAACTATCCGTTGGAATTCTAGGCGCGACCGGCATTGTGGGCCAGCGCCTGGTGCAGATGCTGCAGAACCACCCTTGGTTTGAGGTGGCTTGGCTGGCTGCGTCAGACCGCTCCGAAGGCCGCCCCTATGGCGAAGCCGCACGGTGGCGCTTAAAGACGGAACTGCCCGCGCGGCTCGCGGCCATGCCAGTTTCGCCGGCCAAGCCTGATGGCGCGCCGAAGATCATTTTCGCCGCGCTCGATTCCTCAATCGCCGCAGTGCTGGAGCCACAATTTGCCGCCGCCGGATGCGCCGTGATTTCCAATTCCAGCGCCCTGCGCATGAAGCCGGACGTGCCGCTGGTGATTCCCGAGGTCAACGCCGCCCACATTCCGTTGCTGGAAACGCAAGCCTGGCGCAAGCAATCTGGCGGTTATGTGGTGACCAATCCCAACTGCTCGGCTATTGGACTGGTGCTGGCCCTGGCTCCATTGCACCGGCGCTTCGAACTTCAAACGGTGATGGCGGTCACCATGCAAGCGGTCAGCGGCGCGGGCTATCCCGGGGTGGCATCGCTCGACATTCTAGGCAACGTCATCCCCTACATCGCGAACGAAGAAGAAAAAATGGAGGGGGAAACCCAGCGGCTCTTGGGTACATTCAATGGCGCAGCGGTGGTTCCGGCTGGGTTCGCCATGAGCGCGCAGTGCAACCGGGTGGCGGTGGAAGATGGGCACACCGAATCCATTTCGGTGAAGCTGGCGCAGCGGGCCGCGCCGGAAGAGATCATCGCCGCGTGGAACGACTTCCGCGCCGAGCCCCAGACCATGAAGTTACCGAGCGCGCCAGAACAGCCAGTGTTTTATCTCCACGCCGCGGACCGTCCCCAGCCGCGCTTTGATGTGGACCGGGGTGCGGGCATGACTACCTCGGTCGGCCGCCTGCGCAAGTGCAAAGTACTCGACTGGAAGTTCACGATTCTGTCGCACAACACGATTCGCGGCGCAGCCGGCGCGGCTCTGCTCAATGCCGAATACCTGAAGGCGAAGGGATATTTCGGATGAGGAAAACCTTCGCCACGGAGACCCGTTTTCACTCCAGGCGCCGCCCATGATCGTGATGAAGTTCGGCGGGACCTCGGTCGAAAATGCGTCCGCCATGGAGCGAGTCTATGAGATCGTTCGGGGACGGCTGGAGCGGCGGCCGATGGTGGTGGTGAGCGCCATGGCCAAAGTCACCGATGCGCTGTTGGCCGCCGCCAAGGCGGCCGGCGCGGGCGACCGCGAGCGTGCGCTGGAACTTTCGCGCGAGCTTCGCGAGCGCCACTACAACACCGCCAGCGAACTGGTGGGCACAGGATTGTTCACCCAGTTGCACGCCCGCCTGGAAGCCGACTTCGATGCGCTGGACGAACTGCTGCGCGGCATTGTCGCAGTCGGGGAGTTGACGCCACGAACGTCCGACCATGTGGCGGCGTTCGGCGAGATTCTCTCCAGTCAACTGGTGGCGGCGGCTTTCAAAGCGCGGCGCATACCGAGCGTGCACGTGGATTCGCGCGACTGCATTGTCACGGACCACTCCTACACCCGCGCCATCCCGCAACTGGATGAGACCAATCAAAATCTGAAGAAACTGGTTCAGCCGCTGATCAACGACGGTCTGGTTCCGGTGATGGGTGGATTCGTTGGCGCTACGCGGGCCGGCGTAACTACCACCATCGGCCGAGGCGGCTCGGATTTTTCTGCCGCGATCGTGGGAGCGGGCCTGGACGCTTCGGCCATCGAAATCTGGACCGATGTGGACGGCATGATGACCACCGACCCGCGCATCTGCCCGGACGCACACCGCATCAAGGTGATCAGCTTCGACGAAGCCGCCGAGCTCGCTTACTTCGGCGCGAAGGTGCTGCATCCGGCGACAGTACTGCCCGCCATCCAGAAAAATATTCCGGTGTACATTCTGAACTCGCGCAACCCGTCGTGCGAAGGCACCAAGATTATCCCGCGCGCACCCAAGTGCGAGAACATTTTCAAAGCCATCGCCGCCAAGAAGCGCATCACCATCATTGACGTGGCTGCGCCGCGCATGTTGCTGGTGCATGGATTCCTGAAAGCCATCTTCGACGCCTTCGACCGCCATCGCGTACCGGTGGACGTGGTTTCGACATCGGAGGTCAGCGTCTCGCTCACCGTGGACTCCAATGAAGCGATTCCGGCACTGGCTGCCGATCTGGCCCAACTCGCCGATGTGAAGTACGAGGGGCGCAAAGCCATTGTGTGCCTGGTGGGAGAGAACTTGCGCAACACGCCGGGCATCGCGGGCAAAGTTTTCGGTCTGCTCGGCGATGTTAAAATTCGCATGATTTCGCAAGGCGCTTCGGAAATCAACCTGACGTTTGTGATTGAAGAAGATGAGGTCCCGGAAGTGATCCAGCGCTTGCACCGCGCGTTTTTTGCGGAAGTGGACGCAACAATTTTTGGGTGAGAAGGCGAGAGCCATGAACTTGTTGATCCTGGGCCGCGGCAAAACCGGGTCGCTGGTCGCGGAAGTAGCGCGAGAACGGCGGCATCACGTCCGTGCGGTCGGCCATGCTGAGAACGAGGGAGGCGCAGCGCTCGCTCCAAGCCAACTGCAGAATATCGACGTCGTGATCGACTTCACCACGCCCGACGCGGTGCTCGGCAACATGGAAGCGTGCGTGAAGGCGAGCAAGCCCATGGCGGTTGGCACCACCGGCTGGTACGCGGCCTTGCCGGGAATTCGCGAGGCGGTGGAGCGCGCCGGCACCGGCCTGGTGTTCGGTTCCAACTTCTCCGTCGGGGTGAACCTGTTTCTCGATATGGCACGCGCCTCCGCCGCAGCCGCCGAGCAGGGCTACCACGGCCAAATCTTCGAGCGCCATCACGTGCACAAGAAAGATGCGCCGTCGGGCACGGCCATTACGATTCAGAAGGCCATCCAGCAGGCGGGCGGCCCGGAGCTTGAGATCACGTCATTCCGCGAGGGCGAGGTGGTCGGCATGCACGAAATCATTTTCGAGTCGGCGCATGACCGCATCTATCTGTGCCATGATGCCCAGTCGCGCCGAGGCTTCGCGGAAGGCGCCGTCCGCGCCGCCGAGTGGGTGGCGACCAAGAAGGGCTGCTTCGATTTCAAGGACGTGTGGCGGGAATTGTAACCGCTCCGTCAATAGATCCGAGCTCCCCACGCGCCTTCCCGTTTAGCGTTATGCTAGTCCCATGCAACTCAAAGGCTGTGGTACCGCAATCGTCACTCCCTTCCACCAGGATGGCGCGATTGACGACGCCGCGCTACGCAATCTGGTCGCCTGGCAAGTCGAATCGGGTATTGATTTTCTCGTCCCCTGTGGCACTACGGGCGAGACCCCGACCCTGACCCATGAGGAATGGCTGCAAGTGATTGACACCACCATCGAAGTGGTGGCCGGACGAGTTCCCATCGTGGCTGGCGCCACTTCGAACTCTACAGTCGAGGCGGTGGCGAGGGCGAAGGAGGTTGCCGCGCGGCCGGGCGTGAATTTCATTCTCACCGCGTCGCCCTACTACAACAAGCCGACGCAGGAGGGCCAGTACCGCCACTTCCGCGCCATCGCCGAGGCGGTGGACAAGCCGCTCATTCTCTACAATGTTCCTGGACGCACTGGCGCCAATCTCGAGCCCGCCACTCTGGCGCGCCTGGCCGAAGTGCCCAATGTTGCCGGCGTAAAAGAGGCCAGCGGCAACATATCGCAAATCGCCGACGTGCTCAACGCTGTGCCCGAGCGCTTTCTGGTCTTCTCAGGGGACGACGCCATCACTCTGCCGGTGATATCGCTGGGGGGCGTGGGCATTATTTCCGTCGCGTCCAACGAGATCCCGCACGAGATGGCCGAGATGACCCGGGCCGCGCTGAACAATGACTGGGCCACCGCGCGCCGCATCCATCGCAAGTACCTGCCGCTGATGCAGGCCAACTTCATCGAGTCCAATCCCATGCCGGTGAAAGCCGTGCTGGCCATGATGGGCAGGATCGAAGAAAACTACCGTCCGCCGATGTGCCCGATGCGGCGCGAGACCCGGTCGAAGTTGCAAAAGATCGCCGCCGAAGCCGGACTGGTGACCAAGGCGGCGGCGGCGGTGACCGACCATCACGACTTCTACATTTACGAAACCTGGTCGGCAGGCCCGCACAAGGCGATCATCCATCGCGCGGGGTGCAGCCAGTGCAACTCCGGCAAAGGGCGACCCGCGGGACACGATGCCGAGCACTCCAGTTGGCACGGGCCTTACTCCGCATTGGCCGAAGCGCGCGAAGCCGCCCACAGCATGGCCGAGGTGCTGATTCGCAGCGAATGCAAGTGCGTGTAGGTCTGGATCAGCTGAGCGCCGCGATCAGCGCTCTGGCCGCTGCGGCTTCCATCGCCGACCCGGCCGCTGCCCGCGAGGTCTTTCTGGACTTTCGCGAGGCTCTCACTCACGGCGAAATCCGCGCCGCCGAAAAAATCAATGGCATCTGGACCACCAACGTCTGGGTGAAGCAAGGGATTCTGCTCGGCTTCAGGCTTGGCGAACTTACCGCCACGGGATGCGACGCCCTCAGCTTCGTCGATAAAGACACATTCCCTGCCCGCCGCTTCACTCTTGCCGATCGCGTGCGCATGGTACCGGGAGGCTCGGCTGCCCGCACCGGTGCTTACGTCGCGCCCTCGGTCATCTGCATGCCGCCGATGTACATCAACGTGGGCGCTTATGTGGACGAAGGCACGATGGTGGATTCGCACGCGCTGGTTGGGTCGTGCGCGCAAATAGGCAAACGCGTCCATTTGAGCGCCGCGGCCCAGGTGGGCGGAGTGCTGGAGCCGGTCAATGCCTCGCCCGTGGTGATTGAAGACGATGTGTTGGTGGGCGGCAACTGCGGAATCTACGAAGGCACCGTGGTACGGGCGCGGGCGGTATTGGGCGCAGGAACCATTCTGACCCGGTCGACGCCGCTTTACGATCTGGTGCGCGGGGAAGTATACCGGGCCAGCGAGGGCAAACCGCTGGAAGTTCCTGAGGACGCGGTGGTCGTCCCCGGTTCGCGCGCCGTGACCAAGGGCAAGGCGGTGGAGTGGAATCTGTCGCTCTATACGCCCGTGATAGTGAAATATCGCGACGACAAGACCAATCGGGGGATCGAACTGGAAGACTGGTTGCGGTAAGAAGCAAGGGCAACGACTGCAATTGTGATCAATGTCGATATAGCTATTGAAAACAAAGCAGTTACGGGAATTCGGGGCGAAGGTCGTCTGCGGGCGCTCCGGCGGGAGGTTTTGAAACGGATCGAATCCTTTCACCAGGATGCCCATAGCTGGCCTCAGGATGGCCAAGGAGCGACGATCGGCGGCTGAGAGGGGTTGGAGGTCATCGCGCCAGGCCGGGATGCCGTAGAACCCTACCAGGCTTAAAAATGGTGTAATTTTGGAAAATTACAGTTAAGATTACATTAGCTTTCGGGTTCTAGCCCTCGAGCCGTGAAAATGGGGTGCCCCAAGTGATCTCAGTTTCTGGCTTCTTCTGCCCCAACCGTACCGTGCCAGCTCATCCGTCCGGTAAGGGGGCGTCGCGCTCCGGCTCTAGAATATTATTCACCGGCTTTTATAATGGCGCTCTGGAGATACCCATGCCGATCAATGAACTTCTCTTACTTGAATTCGATGAAGAAATGAAAAAGACGCACACCGCACTGGAACGTGTTCCGATGGACAAGTCGGACTTTGCGCCCCACCCCAAGTCCATGCCACTCGGCAAACTCGCGCCGCACATCGCCGAGTTGGCCGAGTTCGGTCTAACCGTGTTGACCACCCCAGAGCTGGATTTTTCGACAGCCCAACTCACGCGACCAGAGTTCAAATCCGCCGAGCAACTGGTCAAGGCTTTCGACGAAGGCGCAGCCAAAGCTCGCGCGGCACTCAAGAACACTCCCGATGAAGCCTGGACCCAGAACTGGAAGCTGAGCTTTCAGGGCAAACTTATCTTTGAGGGGCCACGCTTCCTGGCCTACCGGCAAATGTTTCTCAATCACCTGGTGCATCACCGCGCGCAACTTGGAGTGTACCTGCGATTGAATGAAAAGCCCGTGCCGGCAACCTACGGGCCTTCAGCGGACGATAAGATGGGGTTTTAGCGCAGCCGGGTGATCGGGAAAATCGCGGGATCAGTGCGCATCACCTGGCGCTGGCAGTTCAGCGCCTTGATTCCCAGAAATCGCGCCGTTTCCCCCAACTGCTCTTCAATGCGCATCAGTTGGTTGTACTTGGCGATGCGGTCGGTGCGCGATGCCGATCCGGTTTTGATTTGCCCGGCACCGGTCGCTACCGCCAGATCAGCGATGAAGGTATCTTCGGTTTCGCCCGAGCGATGCGAGATGACCGAGGTGTAGCCATTGCGTCGCGCCAGATCGATGGCGTCCAGGGTTTCGCTGACCGTGCCGATCTGGTTGACTTTAATCAGGATTGAGTTGGCCACGCTTTTCTCAATGCCCTGCTGCAGCCGCGCGGTGTTGGTGACGAAGATGTCATCCCCCACCAATTGGATTTTGTCGCCGAGTTCGTGGGTCAGCATCGCCCATCCGTCCCAATCGTCTTCCGCCAAACCGTCTTCAATGGAAACGATGGGATAATCTTTGACCCACTGTGCCCAGTACTGGACCATCTCGGCCGAGGTCTTGGTGGATTTGTCGGACTTCTTAAAGACGTATTTGCCGTCGCTGTAAAACTCGCTGCTGGCAGGGTCGAGAGCGATGGCGATTTCTTCGCCGGGAGCGTAGCCCGCCGCCTGAATGGCCTCGATAACCAGTTCGATGGCCTCCACGTTCGACTTCACCGACGGAGCGAATCCACCTTCGTCACCTACCGCCGTGTTGTAGCCGCGCTTCTTCAGGACGCCCTTCAAGGTGTGAAACACTTCGACGCCCCAGCGCAGCGCCTCTGAAAAATTGGGCGCGCCCACCGGCATCACCATGAACTCCTGGAAGTCCACATTGCTGTCAGCATGGGCGCCGCCATTGAGGATATTCATCATGGGCGTGGGCAGGATGTTCGAGCCCGCACCACCGAGATAGCGGAAGAGCGGCATGTCGAAAGCTTCCGCCGCCGCGCGGGCGCAGGCCATGGACACGGCGAGAATCGCATTGGCCCCGAGATTGGCCTTGTTCGGCGTGCCGTCGAGCGCGATCATGATCTGGTCGAGGTAGCGCTGATCCGAGGCGTCGGATTCGCAAAGTGCGTCGGCGATAGGGCCATTGACGTTGTCCACCGCCCGCAACACACCCTTGCCAAGGAAGCGGCCCTGGTCGCCATCGCGCAGCTCGACTGCTTCGTGCTCGCCGGTAGACGCGCCGCTGGGAACAATGGCGCGGCCCTTCAGTCCGGAGTAGAGCGTGACTTCCGCTTCCACGGTGGGATTGCCGCGCGAATCCAGCAGCTCTCGGGCTTGAACATCCAGGATGTCAGTTTCCGGACGCATGAGTTCCTCTTTCTGGTTCGAGTAGTTTATAAAGACTGCCGATTATAAATCAGAGTGATAAGGGGATGATGTGATTCAGATGGGGTGGCGGCGCCCCGCGCTTGCGCCAACTCCGACTCAAGTAAAAAAGGACCCGGACGAGTCTCTCGTCCGGGTCTCCGGTGCTGCCTCCCGCGTTCCGTCGCTAGGTGACGTCCAGAGTCACGGTGGTGCTCACTTTCTGCGCTCCGGCGGCGCCGGTGACGGTCACGGTGTACTTGCCGGGAGTAGTCCCAGGCGTTGGGGGTGGCGGACCGCCAGTACCTCCGCCGCCGCAGCCGGTGAAGCTCAACAGGAGCATGATCACCAAGCTTCCCAACACGAGCGACCCGGTGGCTCTGTTTGCCGGCGCGCTCCGTCTGGATCGAACTACCAACATTGCCCCCATCGGCAGGCCCAACACAAACATCATCAGCAGTTTGTTGTTGAGGTTGGGGGTTGGCGAGGCCGATGTGGCCGTAGTGCTGATCGCCATGGTCACGCTCGCTACTGCGCCGCCGGGCGTCACCGAAGTTGGAGTAAAGCTGCAAGCCGTCTTCGCCGGAAGCCCGGAGCAGCTCAGCGCGATGGCGGTGTTGAAGTCTCCGCCCTGGGGCGTGATTGAGAGCATGAAGCCGGCAGTCTTCCCTGCCACGACTGAAACCTCGCTGGGAGCTGCCGCGGCCATGGCGAACGTACTCAAGCCGTTGCCGGAGAGAGCAATCACCATGGTCTGCGCCGTACCGGAATTGAACTTCACGATCAGGTTGCCGGTCCGGCTTCCGAAAATCGAAGGAGTAAAGGTCACGTTCACAGTGCAGGTCGCGGCACTGGCGAGCGACGTCCCGCAATTGTTGCTCTGGGTGTAATCGCCGGTGATGGTGATGCTGGTGACGCTAATAGAGTTGGTAAGGTTGTTGGTTAGCGTCAGCGGCATGGCAGTACTTGAGGTATTGAACACCTGATCCGGGAACGCCAGGCTGCTGGCGGAGCTGAGCAGTGGGACCACCGCCGGGAGTGCCAGATCCCAAGTACTGCGGCCGTGGGTCAGGGCCCGCAGCACCCGGTACTTTTCGATGACCCCAATGGACTGCACCACCACCATAGGCAGGCCCTGCGACAGCGTGGACCAGGTCTTGCCCCCATCCGGCGTAACAAAGACTCCGATGTCGTTCGCGAGATACAGAGTGTTCACGGTAGCGGGGTCAATGATCACCTGGTTGGCGGTGACACTGGGCAGGTTGCCTGAGATGTCCGTCCAGCTACCGCCGCTGTTCCTGGTCTTCCACACATGTCCGGTCCCAAACCCGCCCAATGTAACGTAGGCGACGCTCGGGTCAGAGAAGTCCACGGCGAGCGAAGTGACGCCGCGAGCGGGAAGGCCCAGGTTGATCTGCGTCCAAGTGGCGGCTACGCCTGCAGAGGCGTTCTTGCTGACAAATACGTTGCCATTGCCCGCCCCGACGTAAACCACATCCGAGTTGCTGGGGGCGACGGCAATCGCATTGAACAACGTTCCACTCACCAGCGCGGGAGAAATCTGGGCCCAGCTTCCCGCTCCGTCGTTGCTCTGGTAAACGTGCCTGGCGGCGTAGTACAGGGTCGCGTGTTTGGAGGGGTCCAGCACCAGCGGCGAAACCCAGCCGCCGGAGTCGGCCACGGTGTCAATCCCGGTCATCGCTCGGTTCCACACTCCGCCTCCGCTGGTCTTGTAGATGGTCCCAATACAGTAGTTGTAAGCGGTGTTGGTGTTGGTGGGATCAAAGCTGGTCGAACTGCCATCGCCGCAGTTGTAATCCACATCGGTCCATTGCAGATTGCCGGAATACGCCTCCACGCTATTGTCCTGGGTTCCCCCCATGGCGTTGTTGAGGTTGTTGGGATCCACAGCCAGGCCGGGATAGAAAGTAATGGTTGAAATAGTAGAGTTCAAGCTGCTCCAGGCAAAGGCGGGCAGCGCCGGAGAGTTGGTGGACCAGGCGCCGCCGTCGTTAGCGGCGTAAAGCACCGAGCCGTCGGCTGAAAATGCGAAGCTATGCTGGTCTGGATGCACGCCTACGCCGGAACTGCCCACAGTGATGTCGGTCCAGGTAGCGCCGCCGTCCAGGCTGCGGGTGACGCCGAAACCGCCGGTGATGATGACGCTGGGGTTGGACGGATCCACCGCCACCGGGTTTTCATACCAACTGCAGCAAGAGCCAATCCCATTCGCCGGGTTGTAGATACGGCTCCAGGTCGTGCCCCCATTCGTGGTCTTGTAGATGCCGGAAATTCCCGTCTGCCCTGGGCCTGCGCTCAAGGAGTCCGCGATCGCGGCATACACCACTCCCGTGGTTGCGGGGTCGTGGGCCAGCCCGACGCGGCCAATCACCGGCGGCAAACCTCCGCCCAGCAGCGTCCAAGTCACCCCGCCGTCTGTGCTCTTGTACAGAGCGTTCTTCGAACTGCCGAAAATCGCTCCCAGACCCGCATAGGCGATGCTGCCATTGCTCGGGTCAAAAACCACCGCCGTCGCGTCGGAGCCCGTCAACACCGGCGTCCAGTTCATCCCCGAATCGGTGGAGCGCTGCACGCCACTGCCTGCGGCTGCCGCCAACAGAACATTGGTGTGACCCGGTTGAATGGCGATCGCCCCGATGCCCCCGGAGGGATACCCGAAGCTGGTCTGAATATTGGCCCAGGTCTGACCCCCATCGGTGGATTTGAGGATGCCGGCACCGTAATAGCTGTCTACCGAGAAATCCTGTTCCCCGGTTCCAGCGTAGATGATCAACGGATTGCTGGGGTCAATCGCGAGGGAACCGATGGCGAGCGACACTTCTTGATCTGACACGGGATTCCAGTTTTTCCCGCCATCGGTGGTTTTCCATACTCCGCCGCCCGCCGTACCCAGGTACGCGATCTCTGGGTTGGTGGGGTCCACGGCAACCGAAGTGGCCCGGCCCGAACTGATGCCCCAATATCCCAAGCTAGGCTGAGGACCGATCTGGGTCCACTGCAGAGACGATGCAACATCGATCCCGGTGGCCTGTGCAGATGCCAGGTAATTCTTCCCAAAGGGATGGCCCTGGGACGCTTCGAGTCGGCGCATCTGGCGGAATTGCTGGATGGCCCCCAGCCTGGCACCGGCGGGAATATGCGCGAAAGGATAGGCGCGCTGGTGCACAAACCACTCCTGGCGTTGGCGCAGCCTTTCGTACGAGCTTTCCTCCGGCCCGAAGGTGAGTTCTTCAGCCGAC
>JANYBT010000149.1 GCA_025360645.1 Acidobacteriaceae bacterium
CGCGGTTCCAGCGCAGCGTGATCTCGTCCGCAGCGGCAGGCCAGGCAGCCTTCGCTGATTCTGCCGTCGCTGATTCCGCCTTCGACGATGCAGTCAGCGTTTCCGACCTGGAAGCGATTGCCCACACCCGCATGGAGTACATGGCCTGGGAATACATCTCCGGCGCCGCTGCGGACGAGATCACGCTGCGCTGGAACCGCGAAGCCTATGACCGCATTCGTCTGAATCCGCGGGTGCTCCACGACGTAAGCGCTCTGGATACCAGAGTGAAAGTGCTCGGCCTCGATTTGCCGTTCCCCGTTATGCTGGCGCCGACTTCTCTGCACAAGCTGGCGCATCCCGAAGGCGAACTGGCCACGGTTAAAGGCGCTGGAGCTGCCGGCACGGGTATGGTCCTCAGCACCATGTCGAGCGTGTCACTGGAAGGCGTTGCGAAGGCGGCGAGCGTGCCACTGTGGTTTCAGCTCTACGTGCAGAAGGACCGCGGATTTACCGAGCAACTGGTGAAGCGCGCCGCCGCCGCAGGATACAAGGCCCTGGTCGTGACCGTCGATACGCCGGTCGGGGGCGCCCGCAACCGCCAGGAACGGGCCAAGTTTCATCTGCCGCCCGGCGTGGACATGCCCAACCTGCGCGGAATGAAGTCTCCCATCAATTCTTCGAACACCACCGAACGGGATGTCTTTGCCGGCCTTCTGCCCGAACGCCTGACCTGGAAAGACATCGAGTGGCTGCAATCGTTGACCTCTTTGCCGGTGATCCTGAAGGGCATTCTCAATCCAGACGATGCGGACATCGCCGCTCGCAGCGGCATCGCCGGCATTCAGGTTTCCAACCACGGCGGGCGGAACCTTGATACCGTCCCCGCGACCATTGACGCCCTGCCGCGCATCACCGATAAAGTTGCGGGACGCATCACGGTCATTGTGGACGGCGGCATTCGCCGCGGCACCGACGTGCTCAAAGCTTTGGCTTTCGGCGCCACCGCCGTCATGGTCGGCCGGCCCATTTTTTACGGCTTGTCCTCCGGCGGTGCGGCTGGCGTGGCCAAGGTGCTCAACATCCTGCGATCGGAATTTCAAATGGCCATGGCCCTCTCCGGCCGGGTCCGCATCGCGGAGATTGATCGCTCGGCGATCTGGAGCTAGCGGCAAGCGGGGAACATGCCGGTTTATCACAATCAGACGTGACGCCCGGCACAGACTCCCCGCGCGCCCTTTCGTAATATAGAGATTCCTCGGACTTCTCCCAGTCCGCCCCTCCAACAATCGAGGTAATCGTGTATGCAGAGGATCTGCCAGTTCGTTTTGGCGGCGCTGCTGTTGTCTGGATGGGCGTCCGCACAGCATGCCAAGTTGGTTCACCGTGGTATCGAGGGCGATGGAACCATCGCCAGCGTCGCCGCGAAACTACGTTCCCTGACTAAGCCAGCGGGGATGATCGTTTCCGGGACAGTGGTGGACGCACGGCATTCGCCAGTCACCCAACCGCACACCCTCCCCACCGTCGAGGTCAGGTTTCGGGTGGAACAGGCGATTCGCGGAGTGGGTCGACAGCGCACGCTCACCTTCCGGGAATGGGCGGGGCTATGGAGCGATGGTGACCGCTACCGTCCCGGGGAGCGCTGCGTATTGTTTCTCTATCCCGCCAGCCACTTGGGTCTGACCAGTCCGGTGCAAGGCCCGGCGGGGAAGTTCGCTATCGATGACACCGGTCAGGTGTTGCTCGGCCGTTTGCGCGCCAGTCAGCTTCCAAGCGCAAAGCGCATCGCGCTTCCCGCGGCAGGCACCGCATCTCGCATCAGTGCTTCTCGCACCAGTGACCGAGTGAGCCTGCGGGACTTTACCAGCGCCATTCGCCAGGCGATGCAGGAGGAGCGATGAACCGCACTCGATCAGGGTCAATGCTCATGACGGTGGTCGCGCTGGTGCTTCTAATGCTAGGGATGGCCACCCCGGCCTATGCGGGCGGCCCCGCCTATGTGGCCGGAACCAGTTACTTCAATCCTGGACTGAAGGGCAAGCCGATCGGCTGGCTGGACGGGAACATCCAGTACTACACCGACCAGGGCGACCTGAGCCCCATCTTGCTGGGCGCTGACGCCGATGCATTTGTAGCGGATGCGTTTAGCCACTGGACGGCGGTGCCGACGGCCACTTTGTCGGCCACGCGCGCCGGACAACTCGCCGAAGACGTTAGCGGCAGCAACGTCACCCGCAGCGGCAATGTGTACAACCTGCCCGCCGACGTTGCTTCCGATGCGACCGAAACTCCCGTTGGCATCGTGTATGACGCGGACGGCGCTGTCACCGATGCTCTGCTGGGAAAGGGCGCCAGTGGTGATTGCTTTCTGAATGCCACGCTCGGCGGCCCTGACAACTTTAGCTCCGACGCTCACATTGCGCACGCACTGGTGGTGCTCAACGGCACCTGCGCCCAAACTCCAGAGCAACTCCCTGACCTGAAATATCGCTTGGTCAGGACCCTGGGACGCGTGCTGGGATTGGGTTGGTCGCAGCTCGACCTGAACGTGCTGACTTGGGATCCCCTGCCCGTGAGCGATGACTTCGAGGGCTTTCCCTTGATGCACTTTTCCGATCGCTCGAATTGTGTGCCCGTCACCGTGTGCTACGGCGCACATGCAGATCAACCTAAGATGGACGACCGCACCGCCCTGGCCATGCTCTATCCCGGTGACACCAGTACAACCGCGCATCTTCACGGCTCGGTGCAGTTCAGCGACCGCACTCCCATGCAGGGGGTCAACATAGTCGCGCGCTGGATCGACCCCGCCACCAGCTTGCCTTCCCGGAAATGGGCGGCGGCGGCGGTTTCGGGCCTGCTCTTTCGCGGCAACTCGGGCAATCCCGTCACCGGCTTTGCCAATTCCAAGGGACAAGACTACGCAAAGTTTGGTTCCGACGATCCCGCCTGGGAGGGTTACTTCGATTTGCCGGCGCTGGAGTTCCCCGGCGCATCCAACAGCGCACAATTTCAATTGACCGTGGAATCCATCGACGTCAACTGGTCTTACACGGTGGGGCCGTATGCGCCGTGGCAGGTGTTGCCCTCGGGGACTTTCGTGCCTCTGCTGGCGACCGTGACGCGCGGTGGGGACCTATACCAGGACCTCGTGATGCAAAACAGCGCCGTCGCGCCAGCCAGCCCTGCTCCGGGGCAAGGAAGCACCTACGATGCGCCCGCGGCCCTGCCAACAAACGCAGAGTGGACCAGTGTTCTGGGCAACTACGCGGAGACGCACTATTTCCAGTTTGACGCGCAAGCTGGACGCACCCTCGCAGTGGAAGTGACCGCGCTTGACGAAACCGCGACCCCCAGCTTTTCAAAGGGCCGTCCGGTGATGGGGATGTGGCTGCTCAGCGTTCCCCAGGGCACCTTGCCCTCGGCGCGAACCTCCGCGCCCTTCCTCACTTCGAACCCAGGCATGTCGCGGCTGAATGCCACCATATTTCAGAGTGGCACCTTCCGTCTGGGGGTGGCCGACCAACGCGGAGACGGGCGTCCCGACTACAGCTATCACGCTCGCGTGTTATATGCGGACAGCGTCAGTCCAGATCGTGCCAGCCTTGAGGGTGGCCAAACCTTCACGGTGAAGGGCCTGGGGTTCCATGGCGGCACCACCGCGACCATCGGCGGGGATGCGGCAACGGTGGTTTCGGTGTCGGCAACCCAAGTAGTACTTACGGCTCCCGGCGCGGGCCTCGACGGCGTGCAGGATATCACGGTCACGGACCCGGCCACGGGATCTTCATCCAATATGACAGGGGCGCTCACCTACGGTGCTGCGGCCAGTGACGGCATCGCCATGCTACAAGGCTCGCAGTCAGCAGTTCCAGTGGGGACCGTGGCGCCGCTTCCAGTGAAAATCCAGGTCACCGCCGCCGACGGAGTCACCCCGGTATATGGCGCGAGCGTAAAGTGGACTGCCGCCCCGGGCGCCACTCTTTCCGTATGCGGCGGCGAAGCGTCCTGCACCGTACTCACCGACGCTAGCGGCCAGTCTTTCACCAGCGTGACCGTGAACGCCCTCGGCACGCTCAACATCACGGCCACCCTCGCCCCCGCGTCGTATCAGACGGCCAAGTCAGTGCAATGCTCTCTGCAAGGCGTCGACTCGACGCTGGCCATTGGACTGTCGTCGCCGAACGTCTATGTGGCGCGGGGAGCAACGGTCGACGTTCCGCTGTTGGCGCAAGTCGTCAGCGCAGGAAGTCCGCTGGCCGGCCGCAGCGTGAATTTTCTGCTCACCTACGGCTCCGCCAGTCTGAGCGCGGCGAACGCGACTACCAACAGCCAAGGTTATGTTTCTTCGAGCGTGCACGTAAATGAGATCAGCGGCGACGTCGTGGTCAGCGCCTGCGTAGCTCCAGACAACAAACCCTGCCAATCCTTCGCCCTGTTCGCAGTAGTGGACACGGCGCAGCAAGTGCAACTGGTCAGTGGGGGAAACCAAACCGTCACCCTCGGGGATCCGTTCACGCCCATCGTCTTGCGCGTCGTCGATTCCTCGCCCTCGTTGAATGCGGTGATGGGCGCGGTGGTCATCTTCCACTCCACCTTGCTTATGCCCGACAACGACGCCGGACACGAAGTAATTGACGAGTCGGCGGTAGCTCGGTATGCCATGCCGGTGCTTTTTGGAGGATCACAAACGCGAGTGGTCTCCGACGGGTCTGGCACGGTGAGCTTCACCCCGTCGCAGGGCGCCATCGCGAGGCCCCTGGAAAATCAGATCTGGGCGACTGTGGGCGCAACTGTGATGCAGTTCGAGGTCGAATCGCGCTGGCCCAGTCTGAAGAATGGAAGGCCGAGCGGGTTGGCAAGCTCGGCTCTCCCGCCAGTCCTCAACCCACTTCGACCAGTCCGTATGCGTTCTGCCACCGCGCCCGCATATAGCGCAGCGCCAGGTCGATCTCTGCCTGGCTATATTCCGCATTAGGACCGGCGATCACTGCCGCCGCCTCGCGCTTGGCCGCTTCCAGCAACTGCCGGTCGCGAATCAAGTTGGCGACAACGAAGCTCGGAATCCCCGCCTGCTTCGTGCCAAAGAACTCGCCGGGGCCGCGCAACTCCAGATCCAGTTCGGCAATCTGGAAGCCGTCGGTAGTGCGCACCATCGCGTCCAAGCGGCGTTCACCGTCTTCGGAAACTTTGCCGCCCGTCATCAGCACACAGAACGACTTGGCGGCGCCACGCCCAATCCGTCCCCGAAGCTGGTGCAGTTGGGCCAGGCCGAATCGCTCGGCGTGCTCAATCACCATGACGGTGGCATTGGGAACATCCACCCCCACCTCGATCACTGTGGTCGAGACCAGAATCTGAATTTCGCCGGCTTGAAAGCCACGCATCGCAGCTTCTTTTTCTTCCGCGGCCAGCCGTCCATGCAGCAGGCCAACTCTGAACTCCGGAAACACCGATTGCCTCAACTCGCGATGCATCTTGATCGCCGCCTTCAATTCCAGTTCTTCGTTTTCTTCAATCACGGGGTAAACCACATACGCCTGATGGCCGCCCGCCACCTGCTTGCGCACGAACTGCCACACTTCGTCCGAACGTTCGTCGGTGATGCGCCGGGTCACAATTGGCGTCCTTCCGGGCGGCAGTTCATCCAGCACAGAAAGATCCAGATCGCCGTACAAGGTCAGCGCGAGCGTCCGTGGAATGGGCGTGGCGGTCATCACCAGGACGTCCGGTTCGGGCTGCTTTTCCGGCTGCGCCCCGTCGCCTGATTTCTTCATCAGCTTCAGCCGCTGCATCACGCCGAAGCGATGCTGCTCGTCCACAATCACCAGTCCCGGCTTGGCAAATTCCACCTTTTCTTCAATCAGCGCGTGCGTGCCAATCACCAATTGGGCATTGCCCTGCGCAATGTGGCGGCGGACCTCGCGCTTGCGATCGTTCTCTAGGGAGCCGGTCAGCAGGACCATGCGATATCCCGCCTTCTCCAGAATCTTGCGCGCCGAAAAGTAATGTTGCTGCGCCAGAATTTCCGTGGGCGCCATCAGTGCCACTTGGTATCCGTTTTCGATTGCGACGATGGCGGCTTCGAAAGCGACGATGGTTTTGCCTGAGCCCACGTCGCCCTGCAGCAGGCGTCGCATGGGCGCCGCCGACTTCATGTCGTTCGCAATTTCCTTGAAGGCACGCAGCTGCGCCGCCGTGGGATGGAAAGGCAGAATCTTGATCAGTGCCGCCTTGACTGCGGGGGTGAGCTCAAACGCAATTCCAGTTTGCGCTTTCAGTTGACGCCGTTTCAGTTCCAGGCCCAGCTCCACGAAAAACAACTCCTCGAAAATCAGCCGGATGTGAGCCGGAGTGCGCGAGGCTTGCAGGTCCGCAAAACTTTCGCCGGGGTCGGGCCAATGCACTTGCCACAGCGCCTCTCTCGGTGAGATCAAGCTCAAGTGTTCGCGCACTGCTTTCGGAATCGGGTCCGGGCCATCCGGCGCCAAATTTTCCAGCGCGCTGCGAATCGTTCGGCGGAACCATCGCGGCGTCAGGTTCGCTTGGCCAATCGATTCATAGATGGGCACGATGCGGCCGATTTCCAGCGACGTAGCCGCCTTGGCCGCGGCGTCGCCTTCCGCTTCCGGCCCATCGTCCAGAAGTTCAAACTGCGGCTGTACGATCTGCATCACGCCGTCGCGGTCTTGTTCCACCTTGCCGTACAGCGCCACCAACTGCCCCGGCTTGAACTTCCCCTGCAAATAGTGGGCATGGAACCAGATGCAGCGCAGCCGGGCGCGACCTTGTCCGGCGGTGAGTTGAAAAATAGGCATGCGGCTGGTCCTGAACGACCCGGAATTACGGACCTCGGCAATCACAGTGGCCATCTCGCCCGGGCGCAACTCGGCAATCCCGCGTGGATTTAGCCGGTCTTCATAGCGAAAGGGCAGGTAGTGCAGCAGGTCATCCACGGTAACGATTCCCTTGGCGGCAAGCACTTCCGCCACCTTTGGACCGATCCCCTTGACGTACTTGACGGGCGTGGAGAACTCGAGCATCAATGCGATGTTAGCAGGCGGTGTCCATCCCCTTGTTGGCAGTCAGGTAGGCGCCCGTCAACAGCAACATGCCCGAGAGAAACGCCCAGAACATCAGGCTCACCGACAACGCGAACGGGCCATACACTTCCTGAAAGTTCAGCCAGGGCAGCGCCAGAATGTAGGCGTACTTGAGCGCTTCGGAAAGCAGTCCCATCATGACCGCGGCGGGAAGCACCTTGAGCGGCGGCACTTTGCCGTTGGGCAGCAGCCAGTAGATTAGAAAGAAAATCGCGATGGTAGCGGCGATGGCGAAGGCCTTCATGGTGAGGAATCCCACCATGCGCACAATCCACGGCGCGTGCCCTTGCAGCGCTCCCTCCAGCAGGGCGCGATTGCCCGCCGTCATGGCGATCGAGAGCAGCGCCAGCGTGCCGCACGCGAAGGCCAGCCCGAGCGACACCATCTGGTTGCCCAGATACGACCGGTTGTTGCGGAATCCCCATACTTTGTTGAGCGCCACTTCGAGGGGAATAAAAATTCCCGTCGAAGTAAATAATAGGATGACGAGCGAGAACACTTGGGCACGGTTGCGAGCGCTCACCAGCATGTTCAAGTTGCGGATCACAAAATCCTGCCCGGTAGGAATGTAGTCGCGTAGCAGCTCGACGATCACGTCATACATCACGCTGGAATGAAATACCTTGCGCACCAGCGTCATCAGCAGCACCATGAAGGGGAAGAACGACAAGATGGAGTTGGCCGCCACCGAAAAAGCAAAGGTGTGGACCTCGGTGCGCATCATGTAGTGGAACGTGGACACGACCAGGCCTGGGCCCGCCTCCTTCACGATGTAAGCAGCTTGCGGCGGGGCCTCTTCGCTGGCTGGGCTGGATAAAGACACGGGTTCCTCCATGGTAGCAAACGGCAAGGACAGGCTGCCGCTTGACCCGATTCCGGGGACGGTAGACACTTCAGTGCACTGTGCGTGTACAGTTTTTTCGACAAATGACACTTTATTGCACATAGTCAAGCTAAGGTTTTTCTTGCCAAGTCGAGGCAAGATGAATATTATCGTTTCCCATTGCCACTGAAGAGGGGCAAAGAGCGTCGTCTAGCTCGAGGTTGACGTTCCTGTGCTGGCCATCGAATTCACTTCAATCGAATCGGTCCTGAATTGCACACGCCTGATGGCATGAAGGCGCGCGAAGCTTTGGGCTGGTTTGTTTCGAGGCGAGTTCGTAAACACGCAGGCGCGAGACCTTCTTTCTTCCGTTTCTGAGGGGGTGCTCTGTCTATTCCAGGGCGTCGAGGAAACGAAGAAAGATAATTCTTCGCGATAAGGAAAAAGGAGTAACTGCTGTGAGAGAGAAGGGTACAGTGAAGTGGTTTAACGGAGCCAAGGGTTATGGATTTATCCAACGCTCCACTGGCGAAGATGTCTTCGTCCATTTTTCGGCGATTCAGGAAAATGGGTACCGATCATTGAACGAAGGCGAAACCGTGGAATTCGACCTGCTGCAGGGCCCGAAAGGCTACAACGCAGGCAACGTGAGCCGCGCCTAGCGCTCGCCATTCCTCCCCAACCATTCGCTCACCCTCTCATAACATCGGGAGGGTTTTCTATTGCGCCGAACTGCGCACCAGTAGCGGCCCGCCGGACTCTCGCGCTCCGTCTGCTTCGCTGGGCTCTGAAATTTCCCGCAGCCCTGCGGGCTGAACCGCAGGTAACGGTCGCTCACCCTTCGCGCTCGGCGAGTTAGGAAAAGTCTTCGCCAGTGGCTGCAGTCTTCTTTGATTTCTTCGGCTTCTTGGCTTCGCGTTTTGGAGCGTTCTTGTTTCCCATACTCTCAGCTTGCCACAGTCGGCGACTCTTCGCCAGACCCTAAGCATTTCATGTTTTGGTTCTCCCGCCTCGACTCGACTGCTCCCTCCGCGGCAGAGCATTCAACTTAATGCAGCGCAATCAGCGGGACGGAAGCGAGGGCGGCGAGAATTCCAATGGTGCGCCAGCGGGTGAAGCGTTCGTGCAGAAACCATCCCGCCAGCAGAACCGTGACTGCCGGATACAACGAACTCAGCACCACCGCCGCATCCAGTCGCCCGGTTTGACTGGCGCGCACGAACACCCAGGTCCCACCGGAATCCAGCACCCCCGTCACCAACGCCAACCCGAGCACTGCCCGAGAGACCGGGCGCAAGTGCCTCCCTCCAAGCACCAGCGTGCTGGTAACCAGTAGTGCCGAGGAACGGGTGAGGCAGGCGACCCATAGGGCGGACGCGTCGCCGGTTTGCCGCACGCACAGATAGAATCCGGCAAAGCCCAAGCCGGCGAGGACCGCCGTGCCCAGGCCTTCGGGGCGTCCACCGAATTGCTCGGAGCGGGCGATCAACCACACTCCCATGGCGGCGAGTGCGAAACCGAGGACTGGCCCGATGCCAGGGAATCCCTCCGTCGCGATGCTGAATGCAGTGGGGACGGCGGCGCTGAGCACGGCCGCGATCGGCGCATTCAGTCCCATGTTTCCGGTTGATAGTGCGCGATAGAAAAATGCAAGTGCGGTGCCGCCCAGCGCGCCTGCGGCCAACGCCCACAGGACCTGGGGCCGGGTTGGAAAAATCGCATGCGTGGCCAGCGCGAGCAATGCCATCACCGCAAAGCCGCTCAGATTCACCAGCGCTGTGAATAGGAAAGCATTGGTTCGGCGCGAGGCGAATCCTCCCAGAAAGTCACTCGTACCCCAAAAGACAACTGCTACCAAACTGAACGCGGTGGGAACCAGTGAAGCGGGGAGCGCCATAAGTAGTTCAGATTAGCATTGCCCGCGATGTCTCGCGGAGCTTGGGCGGCAGGCGTGTCTCGACGCTGCCGGATCGCTACGCGCCGAGCTTCGCAGCGACCCGCTGCATACGATCGTCGTTGAACGAGATTTGATGTTTCAGGCTCCACGTGCGGTAGCTGGTATAGTCGCCTTCCTTCAGCTTGCGCAGCAGGCCGATCGCCGCCGCCACATCCTTGGGCTGAAGTAGAAGCAGCTTGCCTTTGGGATCGGCGAGCACCTCATCGGCGCGGCCTACCAGGGCTGTCAAGGCAGCGGTTTGCAATGCCGCCAGCGTGAGATTGCGATGGTAACAACCGAGCGCAGTTTTTCTTCCCTTGATTTCGATTTCTGAGAAACGCTGTGGCAGCCAGATCGCGCGTCCGCGATCGATCGCAACTAACTGATTGCCCATGGGATCGGCGTAATCGTCGCAGCCTCCCTCGAATTTTTTGGTTCTCCATCCTGATTGCAACAGGCAGAGAGCGTTCATGGCGCGGCCCAACAACTGGTCGTCGGGGTTTACCGGGTCGCTCGATCCCGCCGGACCTGCCTGCCCGCTCACAGAGTTGGCTGCCGGAGTGGGCGCGGCAGGAATTTCCCCAGAGGCAATCGGCGGAGCGGTGTTTGGAGTGGTCTCGGCGGGACTTTCTCCGAAGGTGGCGTCAATCACGGTCGCGATGGTGATGGGATACGGCAGCGGCTTCCCGATTGCATTGCCATCGCCGAGCGCCAGGGTATGGAGTCGGCCCACAACTTTGTCGGCCAGGCTTTGCAAATTTCCGTGAGTGGCCGGAACTTTGTCTTTCCACACCAACTGAAAATCTGCATTGCGCGCGGACACCGCAGCTTCGACCATCTGCAACAAGGGCATCGGATTTTCAGGGCGCACATGAATAGTGGCCACGACTCCGACACTGTGGGGAAAGCAAAATCCCTCGAGCGTAGCCACCGTCCCGTCTCGCGCAATGGCCTGAGCGCAGGCCGGAAGGCGTAACGGGACAAAGCAGGCGCGAGCATCCTGCGCCGTGACCGCCTCAAAACTTCCAGGCGCCACCGGCAGCAGATAGTACTGCCAGAAGTGCTGCTTGTCGCCGGGAATCCACGGCAAAAGCCATGCTCCGGCCTGCTCGCGCGCCTTTTCAAACTCGACCGCGTACTGTCCAGGGTCTGCCAGATGGGTGAGGTAGGTGTCCTTAAAAAACACTTTGTTCCATATCAGCGACAAACGCAGTTCTCTTACCAGGATGGCCATTTACAAACCCCTACGTAAAGTGCTATTGATTAGGTGATCGACTACAGCAACTCCACGGGAGCTGCGATTCCTCAAGGCGCCTGCACAAACTCAAACCCTTGTGCAGGCGGCACTCTGTTAACGTCATCGGTTTTCACTGGCGTCGGCGAGACGACCACTCCGGATTCTCCCCACTCTGCGCTCCATCCTTGCAATTGCGCATTGCGAAGAAACTTCATCAAGCTCTCGCAATTCCCGGTCACGCCATCTTTTTGCAGTTCAGACAAGAGTTGCGGTTGCGTCCACGCAGCCTGCGGGTTCGTAGCGTCGCGCTTCAAGTAAATGGGGGGCGCAACCCACACCGGCGCGCCCGCACTGGCGGAGGGAAGCACCACAAAACATCGGGTCGCAGTTGATCCCGCCAAGCTCGCCATGGCTTGTTCCGGGGGAACCTGCACGCCGTTCAACGCCATGCGGGTCAGCATATCCAGCGGCGAGTCGTTTTTGGTCGGAGTGATTCTCCCTATGTGTTCCGCCTGCGCTGCCAAGTCCCGCTGCTGCGCTTGTTGCTGTTGGTAGCGCCGCAACTTAGCCCGGAGGGAGATGGTGCCGGCCACGCCACTCCATACCACCAGCGCAAAGAGGATTGAACCGAACCAGACCATCATCACGTCGCGCAGTCCGTACCCGCGCAGGTAATTCCGTCCACTGAGGATGGGATATACAAATGTCGCCAGCAACGACAGCGTGATGGCGACCAGCGCGGTATCCGCCACCGTGAGCGGCTCAGCCGGCTTGGTCCGTGGAGCCACCCGCGTCCACAGTCCGACGAAAGTGGCCAAGGCCAGAAACCCGGGCAGGAACAGGAACGAAGGCACGCCCATCAGCTTGAGCAAGTCCGATTCCCCGAACACGGTCACCGGCAAAGTCTGCGCCACGGAGAGTGTGCCGGTGCGCGGCTTTCCCGCATCGACCCAGGCCAACTCGACCGCCAAGACCACTCGCTGATTGCCCGTCACCACGCGATCGGTCACGGTCACCGGTACCCGGAAGGTCCGCGAAGTCTCCGGCGCCAGCGTCGCGTTGCTCCCGATTTCGGGCACGCCGAACTTGATGAAGTCGGGACTGTAGGTCTCAATTGCCTTCACGGTGACCGGAACCGCGGCGGTGTTGGTCACGACAACATAGAGCAGCGCGGAGCGATTTTCGTCGAGTTGATCGACGGCGGCTTCCAGCTTGAGCGTAACCAGTTTGTCCACCGCGAGCGAGGCGCGCTCCTGCACGTCGAGCGAAGCAACGGCCACTCCGGAAATCCCTACCTCGTCTTTGCCGCTGCCGCTAGTCTCGCTGCGCGTGGTATAGCTGACCCAGAAGTGCAGCGGCCCCACCGTGCGTCCCGCAACCGACTGGCTGATGGTGACGGGCCATGCCAGCATGCCCCCAGGCTGAATCGAGCGCGACCTGATGGCCTGCGGCTTCACCGTAAGAGCGAGGTCGGTAAACCAATGGATCTGCATATTCTGCGCGGATGTGCCGCCGTTGTTACGAATGACGGCCATCACCTGCGTGGACTCACCGGATCCCAATTGCACCGCGGTCGGAGTCAGTTCGAGTTGGACGCCGGATCCCTGTGCAGCGAGAGCGTTGCCGTCGCACGCAAGAACCGTCGCCAAGATGGAGAAGGCGAAGGCAATGGTGATGGAGCGGGAGATGGCCACTTTCGGAAATCTGCATCGCAGCCCCCCGATCGTCGGTGCACGCCAGACGAGCCGCGACAAAGCGGGGAACTTGAAGCGGTGAAGGCGGCGATGATTGTCGTCGATGCGCATGAAGCACGGGCTCCGTGCGAGCCACAAAATCCGTCGCTCAAAACTCTACTCCCAAGCCGCGACAACTGCCAGCAGCCCGAACCCCGAGCACCCGAACCCCGTGTACCCCAGCCCCATGCAAGTGTGACGTTCTGCGCTGGGCACGGCGGCAAGGGCACCTTGCAAGGGCAACGTGGCAAGGCAACGCGGCAAGGTCAGCGCACCCAGACAAACTGCGAACCCCCTGAGGAGGTCTGGCCTACTTGCCGTCGATGGCGCGCAAGCACTTGCCGTACAGCTCGAGCAGATGGGCGGCATAGTCTTCCGGCTTGGCGGCAGCGCCTCCGCCCTGGAAGCCGACCCCGCTGCTGGCTGTCTTGCCATAACCGGTGGTCATGGCAATAAAGCGCATCATGTCGAGCGCGATGTCTTCATTGCGGCGGGCGCCCATGGGGATGCCTGGAAGAAGGTCTTGCATAAGAAATCTCCTGGAGTGATTGTAGCCGAGGCGGAGCGGAGAAGGCAGCCGCCGCGAAGTCTAGCCTCCGCGGCGGCTGGTGGTTGACGGTTGCAGTTAGACGCACATGGTCTTGCAGACCGTGTCGCCATTGGGAAGGTTGTAGCAGACCGTCTGCGGGGTCTTACCCTCGGGGCAGTTGGCCGGATCGTCGCCAGTGGTGTCGGCGGCAACCATGCCAATAGGTCGCCCCGACCAGTTGTGCTTGACAAACAGCTTGCGCAGATCGCTCACCATAGCGGGGCTGGGATGGATTTTCGACATTTACTTTTCTCCTTTCTCATTGCAGTGGGTGCATACGACTTGGATTTTGGTGCTCCCCACCACAGTGTCGATGTATTTGCCTTTCTCCTTGGCGTCCTGCTCGTGGAGGAATGCGGTCACTTCCACTGAGCCCGATTTGGCGGTGAGGGCGCGGGTAATCTCGACATGCACCGACTTGAGTCTGCCGGTTTTCTTGTCGGGCTCGGGAAGCTTGTAGGGCAAATTTCCGTCGTTGGCCTCCACGTGTAGGAGTTTGCCCTTGGCTGCATCCAGCGGCGACTTGAAAGTAATGTCTATCCAGCTCGCATCGTTTTGGTTGACGACGACTGGCTTAGGATCCTCTTCCGTAGCCTTGAGCTTCGGTATGGCGATCGAATACACCGCACCGCTGGGAGCGATCAGCACAGCTTTCTCAGGCAAAGCGCTGGCCGAGGAGATTCCCACGGTGTCGTACAGGCCGGTGAGAATGGGATCCGCGGGCGGTTCCGCATTGCAATCCGGCTTCGCCGCTTTGCAGCCCTTCGGGCGTGGCGGTTTGGGCGCGGGCTTCTGTTTTTTATCGGGCGCTGGGCAAGCAGAGGTGTAGAGCGTCTGCGCGACATCGCCTGCGATCAGCTTCCAGCAACGATCGCGGGAGTCATGCGGATTGATTGAGTCGGCGCCTTCCACAAACCCGCCCCCGTTGACGCGCTGAATGATGATGGTCTTTTCGCTGACCCGCTTGACCTGAAAGGCGAGGTCCGCGTCAAAGAAGCGCTGGGCTGCGGTCCACTGATCCGGAGGCAAGAACGGCCATGAGACCTTGACCACGCCCCCGCCGTCTGTGATCACGTCATCGGGCATGGTCGCCTGGATGGTGAGCCATGGCTGGTTCGTTGCAGGGTTAGTGCCCTCGAACAATGAATAGGGAAACGGCAAGGCGGTTCCATTCACCGAGACAATGGGCGAGAT
>JANYBT010000025.1 GCA_025360645.1 Acidobacteriaceae bacterium
GTGATGGCCGAAGTCCTGGCGGGGGAATGCACCGACGTGCAGATCGGCGCGCTCCTGGTGGCGCTGCACATGAAGGGCGAGACCGTGGAGGAGATCGTCGGGTTCGCCGAAGCCATTCGCGCCGCGGCGGTCCCGCTGGAAGCCCATTTTTCTCCGGTGTACGTCAGCGGCACCGGACGCGACGCCCTGATCGACACCTGCGGCACCGGCGGCGATGCCAGCGGCACTTTCAACATTTCCACAGCGACCGCGCTGGTGGCGGCGGGCGCGGGCGTTCGCGTCGCCAAGCACGGCAACCGCAGCGTTAGTTCCAAATGCGGCTCCGCCGACGTCATGGAAGCCCTTGGCGTCAACATCAATCTCCCTCCCTCCCGCACCGCCGCCTGCCTCGAACAGTGCGGCATAGCATTCCTATTTGCACCGCTGATGCACTCCGCCATGAAGTACGTTCAACCGGCTCGACGTGAGTTGCGCCTTCGCACCGTGTTCAACTTGCTGGGCCCGCTCACTAATCCCGCCCACGCATCCGCACAAGTGGTCGGCGTCTACTCGGCGGATCTGGTTGAGAAACTGGCCGAAGCGCTCAGTATCCTCGGGTTGCGACGCGCACTGGTGGTGCATGGCAGCGATGGCCTGGACGAAATCACTATCACCGGAACCACTCGCATAGCCGAGGTGCGCGACGGCCAGGTGCGGAGTTATGAGATTGAACCCGAAGAATTTGGCATGCAGCGCGCGTCGATCGCGGCGATTGCCGGCGGTGATGCGACCGCCAACGCGGAGATCATCCGCCGGATTCTGGCGGGAGAGAAATCCCCTCGCCGCGATGTTGTGATACTGAACGCAGCCGCCGCTCTGGTAGCAGCGGGAAAAGCAGACCATCTGCGGGAGGCCGTGCCAGTGGCAGCGCAGGCGATTGATTCGGGGGCCGCGGCGGAGAAACTGGCGGGGCTGGTGAAATTCACCGCCCATCTTGCATAGGCGCCGTCCCCCGCTACTCCACCTGCACTTTTTCCATCCACTCCGCCACGCGCACCTTCCATCCCAACTCTTTCGTCATCGCGTCCCGCAACAACCCGGCCGCAGCCGGTTCCCCGTGCACCAGATAGGTTGCACTCGGCTGGTTCTTGAACGCCCGCAGCCACTCCAGCAACTCCAGCGTATCCGCGTGGTCGCTGAACTGCTCGATCGCCGCCACCTGGGCGCGAATCGGCACATACGTTCCGAAGATCTTCACTTCCTTCGCCCCATTCTTGATCGTGGCCCCGCGCGTTCCCGGCGCTTGAAAACCAACGAAGATCACCTGATTGCGCGGGTCGGGCAACCGCTGCGCCAAGTGATGCAGAATCCGTCCTCCCGTCACCATCCCGCTCGACGAAATAATCACACTCGGGTACGCCGACTGGTTGATCTTCTTGGACTCCTCCGCGCTTAACGCAAATGTCACGCCCGGCCACTCCACCGGCGACCCATATTTCCAGATGAGCCGCCGGGTCTCGTCGCTGTATTCTTCCGCGTGTTTCAGAAAGATCTCCACCGCCTTGATGGCCAGCGGACTGTCGCAAAAAATAGGAATGCGCGGAATCTGCCCCGACTCCATCAGTTCTTTCAAAATGAACAACAGCTTCTGCGTGCGCTCCACCGCAAAGGCTGGCACCACCACGCTGCCGCCGCGCTTCACCGTGTTCCGAATCAGTGCCGCCAGTTCCGGTCGCGGATCTTCCTTGGGATGGCTCCGGTTTCCATACGTCGACTCCATCACCAGGATGTCGGCGGTTTCCCCCTCCGTCGGCCCCGAGTGCACTACCTTGCCGGGCGCGATATTCCGGTCCCGCACTCGCCCAATATCGCCGGTAAACAGCAGCCGTCGTGTCTGGCCTTTTGTCGTCAGCGTGACCTCCGCCATCGACGACCCCAAAATGTGCGCCGCTCGCACCAACCGGAATGACAACTCCGCATTGATCTGCTTGGTCGCGCCAAACTCCACCGGCTTGAAATACTTCAGGCACTCATGCGCCTCTCCCAGCGTGTAGAGCGGCAGCGCCGGGTCGTGCTTCGAACTCTTCGTCTTGTTGTAGAATGCCGCGTCTTCTTCCTGCAGGTGTCCCGCGTCAGGCAGCATAATCCCGCACAGGTCGATCGTGGCCGGCGTTGCATAGATTGGCCCTCGAAAGCCTTCCTTCACCAGCCGCGGAATCCAGCCGCAGTGGTCCAGGTGGGCATGGGTCAGAATGACGGCGTCAATCTCCCGCGCCGGCACCGGAAGGTCTTGCCAATTGCGCTGCCTCCATTCCTTTTGTCCCTGAAACAAGCCGCAATCCACCAGCACCTGCAGGGCGGCCGTGCTACTGCCGTCGGTCGTAGTGTTGATCAGGTACTTCGATCCAGTCACGGTTCCCGCGGCGCCCAGAAATTGGATATAAGACAAGATGTTCTCCTTGCGATGGACTACTGCGTGATCTTAAACGTCACTTGCGTCGTGCCGGCGACCGGCACGCTCCCATCATTCACCCGAACCTCCAGTGGAGGAGCCGGGGTTTCTATCCGAGTCGTGGCCGAGCTCTTGCCTTGCACTTCCATCCGTGCGGTTATCTCCCCTCCGCTGTAGGTCACGGTCAACGGCACTTCAGCCCCCGCGTTCCCGAGATTCTCCACCGTCACCGCCACCAGATACAGTCCCTTGTCGGTTTTGCGCGGAAAAACCGCCTGCACTTTGAACTCGGGTAGCCCGCGATCGTGATGCACCCAGTCGTCGAAAAACCATCCCAGGTCGCGCTTCGACGCCTGTTGCACTAGTCGCTCCACGTACTTCGCGTCTGTATCGTCTTCCGCGTGGTAGCTGTGCAGCACCTGCTGGAAGGCCGCTTCGCCCAACATGTCCCGCAGCATCCACCAGACATAGGCCGCTTTGCCGCCATAAAGGGCTTCGTCGTGAGTCGAAATTAGCGCCCGCCCAGCGTCCGCCGTTCCCTCTTTGTCGCTTGCGGCAAAAATCGGCCGGTACCGACCCAGCGAATCCATTGCTCCCTGACGTCCGTTCTGCAGCTCCGCCTGCAACGCCTGACCAAAATACGCCAACCCTTCGTACACCCACGGTCGAAAAGATGCAAAGTCGGCATGCACCACCTGATGCGCCAGGATTGCTGCCACGCTCTTCCCCGGATTCGGCAACAGCGGCAGCATCAACGACGCGCCGCTCTCGTAGGGCGCATCCCCAGCCTCAGGCAGCTGATAAATCATGACCGGCTTGGGCGCTCCAAACCACGGCTTCAACCCATCCTGCACTCTGCCCAATACTTCGGCATAGGCTGGCACGGGCCACTCGCCGGGCAGCGTCATCAGGAGTCCTTGCGCTCCCGAACTCGCGCTCGCAGAGTTGTATCCGCCCAGCAGCGCTGGCACCCGTTGCCCCAGCGGCGCATAAGTAAAAACCCGGCACCAGAACTGAAAAGGGCCTCCCTCCTTGGTGGAAAACGACCCCCGTGCCTCTTCTCCCGGCCTCGGCGGACAAGTCTCGGTCGCGGCATCCGCATTCAGTGCAACCGGTTCTCCTAGATGTAGCAGCTCCGGTGGGCCGCTCGATTCATCTGCCAGCCGCAGCCGCATCGTGCCCTCCGCAGCCCGCGCCTTCCATCCCGCCAGCACCTCGAACAGGCTGTTCCCTTCTGACAGGTTGCCCACTTCCACTGCCACCGGATACCACGCCACGTGGCCCACCCCGCGCACTCCGGTAAATCCAATGCTGATGCGGTCCCAATCGCTGCGCCGCGCAATTTCCTCCGGGGTGCCAATGCGCGTCAGCCGAGTGGCGTCGAGCGGGACCGTGCCTTCGTACCCGATCTCCAGTTCGATCGTCTCCCGCGGCTTGATTTCCCGCGTCAACGCGAC
This sequence comes from Acidobacteriaceae bacterium, assembly GCA_025360645.1. Lineage (GTDB taxonomy): Bacteria > Acidobacteriota > Terriglobia > Terriglobales > Acidobacteriaceae > JANYBT01. Next base: position 3,889 of record JANYBT010000025.1, read on the forward strand.
CACCGCTTCTGACAGCACGCCGGTGTGGTCCACGTCAGACGCGTAGCGATGAGACACAAACTGCAGCGGCTTGCCGCCGGCTCGGATGGAATGCCAATCGAGCGTGGAAGAGATCTGCAGCGCCAGCGACTTCTGCGGCGCGGTGGAGTCGTTGCGCAACAGCAGCTTCCCTCTCACCTCAAGGCGCTGCTGTTCTCGTTCCATTCGCACCTCGAGGTCGTAGCGCACAAAAGTAAAAGCGTTGCGGTCCAATGCCGCCGCGGACGACATCAACCCGCCGATCAAGCACAGTACCCAAACGCTTTTCACTTCTTCTTCGCCGGGGACGCCTGCCCGCGCTGGCGCACAATCTCATACAACACAACTCCCGCCGCCACCGACACGTTCAGCGACGACACCTTCCCCAGCACCGGGATGGATACCACGAAGTCGCATTTCTTCGCCACCAGGTCGTGCACGCCCTTGCCCTCAGCGCCCAGCACGATGGCGCAATCCATCTTGTAGTCCAGCGTGTCGTAGGTCTGCGGGCCGCGCTCGTCCAGGCCTACCACCCAAACGTTCTGCGCCTTCAAGTCTTCCACCGACCTGGCAATGTTCGTCACCTTGGCGACCGGCAAATGCTCGCTGGCCCCAGCCGACGTCTTCACCACGGTCCCGGTCAAGCCCGCTGCCCGCCGCTCCGGAATCACGATTCCATCCGCGCCCGCTGCGTCCGCCGTGCGCATGATCGCTCCCAGATTATGCGGATCTTCCACTCCATCGAGCACGACGATCAGCGAATACTCCCCCCGCTTCGTCCCCACAATGTCTTCGAGCGTGCTGTACTGCTTGGACGAAGTCACCGCCAACACGCCCTGGTGCGAGCCGTTCCCGGCCAGCCGGTCGATTTCAATGCGCGGAATGAAGCGTACATTCACGCCCGCCTTGCGGCATTCCTCAATCAACCGCGTGATGCGCAAATCGTGACGCTCGGTCGTCACCCCCACCCACTCAAACGACCGCCGCCGCGCCCGCAAGGCTTCCGTGACGCTATTGAT
>JANYBT010000045.1 GCA_025360645.1 Acidobacteriaceae bacterium
AGGTGATGGCAACTCCGAAGACGGCCACTAGCAACAGGGCCGGAACAAGCACACGGAGAGCCAGGCGGTTCACGGGACGAGATGGATTCGATTGCTGTGACATGTCATTCATCCTTGATTTTTCCGTCATGTTAGTCTCCGTCTCCTATAGCGACCGCAGGAAGTTGATCAAATCCTGCTGATTGGTGGGAGAAAGTGCGTTGAAGTTGTTGACGACACCGTTCGCTTCCGAGGCAGGGTACTGCGAGTTGCCCAGGCTGAAGTGGTCTTGGATGGCCTGAACGATGTCGGCAGTACGACCGTCGTGCATGAAGAAGAGACGCTGCCCAATGCCCCACAACGGCGCGGTGCGAAATTCGTCCGGCCCGGCTTGGCCTTGCATAATGCCGTCGGCCAATACCGGTCCCATGTGATGCACCGCCAGATCGGAGTAAAGCGTGGCCGTCTGCTGACTAAGAGCTGCGATGGAGGACTTGGGCGTGGTGAAGGAGGTCTGGTGACAAAGCACGCAACCGACATTGTTGAATTGCACTTGACCGTTCGTGGTCGAGGGCGTAGGCGCTACCGGCGTGGGTGGCTGCAAGAAGCGCATGAACAAACCGAAACGCTCCAAGTCGCCAGAGAAGTTCACTGGCCGCTTGGGCGCCTCTCCTGTGTCCACGCGATCATCGGGCACTCCCTTGGTGTGGAACGTGCTTCCCACCGGGAACGGAGGCAGACAGGCGGGAACGGACTCGTCCCGTTCATTGGGGAACATCTCGTTGCTGTTGCCTTCTTCCACGTTATAGGCTTCGCCCGAGAAATACACCAAGGAGCGGATCTGGGCCTTCCATCCGAAGCGGTTAATTCCGCCATCGTCCCCACTATAGTTGGCGTGGCCGGTAATGCCGAGGGTTTGCTTCAGAGAAGAATTGGCAGCCAGATTGGCGACGATGTCGGATTCCTGCACCAGCTCGACCAGGCCCTCGCCGTAGGTCGGCGTGGTCAGTCGGTTGATCAGATTCCCTTTGGCCGCTTCGCCAGAAAAGTCGGGCTGAACCAAGCCAGTGCATCCCGGAGCGTCGGTCCGGTTGCTGATGTTAAACATATTGTGCACGCCGCCATCCGGTGTTACTCCGTCGGCTTGGTGCACAAAGCGCGCGACCAGCACCGGGCCGTTGGTGGTGATGAAGAACGGCATGGTGTTGGTTCCACCGAAGAGGTTAAAGATCGCAAACAGCGGATTGACCGGCGGACTGGTACCGCCATTGGCCGGATAGGCGTGGCAACTGGTACAGGAATTGGAGTTAAAGCCCGGGCCCAGGCCTACCGTCTTCTGCATGCCGCCGGTCACCTGGTTCACTTCCGTCATCACCGTGGTCAAGCGAGCGGTGACGGAGTTTTGATTTGGGGTCAGAGTGGTATAGAACGCGCCGGCAGCTGCAGGCAGCGGACGCGGACCGGGATCGATAGCGCTCGAAGAGCCACGAATGGACGATGCCGACAACGAAGTCAGGGCGACTATGGAAACCACCGCCAAACCTGCCAACATCATTCCAATCACTAAGGTTTTATTTTTCGAATAGCGCTTTGCGGGAAAAGCGGGTTGGGCCATAGCAATCAACCTCTCCAAGGTGCAATCCAATTGATGGGTCCCCGGCATACCGGGCCCATTTTGTTAGCTTTCTCATCTGGTATCGGGTCTACAGGGGGAATGTGGCTCGCGACCCACAACCTTGCGAACTAATGAAATATAGCTGCTGCAAACTAGCAAGTCAACGAAAATAAAGGGTGTGAAGAAGCTTGCATACTCTTGCGGAGAGAAAATTTTAGCGGTTTTTGCCGCCAATTCAATCCGCGCGGTTCGGAAGGGGCCATAATGAAGATTCCGAGTCTTGGAACTCTAATGATTAAGCATGTGGTAGCAGCTCTGATTGTGGATGGACCAAGGATTCTGGTGTGCCAACGCACGCGTCACCAGTCCATGCCTTTGAAGTGGGAATTCCCCGGCGGAAAGATTGAGCCGGGGGAACAGCCGCGGGATGCGCTGCGCCGGGAACTGGAAGAAGAGCTGGGCATCGACGCCACCATCGGCGACGAGGTTTCGCGCCTCAAGTATGTGTACCCCAGCGGCGGGGCGGTGGAGTTAAGATTTTATGTGGTCAACGAATATCGCGGCGAGTTGGAGAACCGCATTTTCCGCGACATGAAGTGGGCGGAACGCTGGGAACTGGAAGAGTTTGATTTCCTCGAAGCCGACATGCAGTTGGTGAAAGATTTGGCAGGCGGCAAAGTGTTATAGACAGACCACGCCTCAGGCGGAGTGGAAGGTCGTCCAAATCAGGCCTAGCGTGAGGCCGATCATGATGATGGTGCTGGCCCAGGCGATGATGTTGAAGGTCGGCTTGTTGATATATTGTCCCATCAGTTCTTTCTTGTTGATCAGCACCAGCATGAAGACCAGAACGAAGGGCAAAACCGCGCCGTTCACCACCTGGGAGAGGACCGAGATCTTCACCAGCGGCAAATTAGGGATGAGAATCACGCCCGCGCCCGCAAGGATCAAAACAGTGTAGAGCCAGTAGAAAACGGGAGCTTCGTTGAACTTCTTCCCTACCCCGGATTCAAATCCTAATCCCTCGCAAACCGTATAGGCCGTGCTCAGCGGCAGGATGGACGCGGCGAACAGCGAAGCGTTGAACAGTCCCAAGGAAAACAGAATGTAGGCATAGTCCCCGGCTAGAGGGCGGAGGGCTTGGGCGGCATCGGCAGCGTCTCGAACGTCGCGATGACCGTGGACGTAGAGGGTCGCGGCGCAGGCCACGATGATGAACCAGGCCACGACATCGGTGAAGATACAGCCCACGATGACATCCAGCTTGGAAGTCTTGTACTGGCGGCGAGTGATGCCTTTTTCGACCACCGAGGATTGCAAGTAGAACTGCATCCAGGGCGCGATGGTGGTGCCGACGACGCCAATCACCATATAGAGGTAAGGCTCATGGCGAAAGGCGGCAAGGGCCGGCGGCTTGACCGTGGCCACCAGGGCCTCATGCCAGGCGGGCTTGGCCAGAACTCCACCGACGATGTAGGTGATGTAAAAGAACGAGGCGGCCAGAAAGATTTTCTCCACGCTCTTGTATTGGCCCTTGACTACGATGAGCCAGACAATCACCGCGCACACCGGAACCGAGATGTACTTGGATACCCCGAACAACTCCATGCTGCCCGCGATGCCGGCGAATTCAGCGCACACGTTGCCGAAGTTGGTGATGAGGATGCCGAGCATCATGATGAAGGTCAGCCGAAAACCAAATTCTTCGCGGATGAGGTCGCTGAGGCCTTTGCCGGTGACCGCTCCCATGCGGGCCGACATCTCCTGTACCACGATCAGCGCGAGGGTGATGGGGATCATGGTCCAGAGCAGGCCATGACCGAACTGGGCTCCCGCCGCGGAGTAGGTCCAGATCCCGCCGGCGTCGTTGTCCACGTTGGCCGTAATGAACCCGGGGCCTACGATGGCAAAGAACAAGATGAGCCGGGTTTTCCAACTCTTGAATGGGTTCATGGAGTACGCGGGCAAACATCTTCATGACCGCCGGGATTGAACAGGATAAACGGATGGGAGGATTTTGGATAGGGAAAAGGCGAACTTGAGGGCGGTGGCATTCTTATCCACACTTTGAAATGAGCAGCGAACCGCTCACCGAGCGCTACACTTAAGCTTCATGCCTGAACCCGACGATCTGGCGACGCCGCTGCGGCGGTACTGGGGGTACGAAAGCTTTCGTCCCTTGCAGGAACAGGTGGTGCGCAGCCTGGTGGCGGGGCATGACACCTGCGTGATCATGCCGACGGGAGGCGGAAAGTCGCTGTGCTATCAGCTTCCCGCAGTGGTATTGGAGAAGACCGCAATCGTGATCTCGCCGCTGATCGCTTTGATGCAGGACCAAGCCGCGCAACTGGACTTGATGGGCATTCCAGCTGCGGTGCTGAATAGTTTCGTGACCCCGGCGGAGCAGTCGCGGGTGCAGCGGGAGGCGCGCGCAGGGAAATTCCGTCTGCTTTATCTCTCTCCCGAGCGGCTGGCGCGGGCCGATACGCTAAGTTGGCTGAAGCAAGTGCCGATTTCATTTTTCGCGATTGATGAGGCGCACTGCATTTCCGAGTGGGGACACGAGTTCCGTCCCGAGTACCGGCAACTGAAGTCGCTGCGCGAACACTTTCCCACGGCGCCGATCGCAGCCTTTACGGCGAGCGCGACCCAACGGGTGCGGCACGACATCCTGGACCAGCTCAAGCTGCGCAGCCCCGACAAGTACATTGCCAGCTTCCATCGGCCGAACCTGCGATACATGGTGCGGGAGTGCGACGGACACGAGCAAAGCAGCTTGTTGCTGCAGGCTATGCGCCACTACGAAGGCAGCAATGTGATTGTGTACGCACCCACCAGAGATTCGGTTGGGGAAACGGTTGATCTCTTGCAGGAGAACGACATCCCCGCGGTGGGGTATCACGGGCAGATGGACGCGACAGCGCGGCGGCGCAACCAGGAACGCTGGACCTCAGACGAAGTCAAGGTGATGGTGGGCACGATTGCATTTGGCCTGGGCATCAACAAGGCCAGCGTGCGGGCGGTCATCCATTTGTCGCTGCCAAAATCCATTGAGCAGTACTACCAGGAAGCTGGCCGAGCGGGCCGAGATGGTCTGTCCGCAGACTGCGTGATGCTGTGGCAAAGGAAAGATGCTGCGCTGCTGGCTTATTTTGTAAAACAAATTCAGGATCCGACAGAACAACAACGGGCGTGGAAGCGCTATCACCAGATCCATGACTTTGTGGAACAGCTGCGCTGCCGGCATCAACAAATCTGTCTGCATTTTGGAGAAACTCCGAAATGGAGTTCTTGCAAAGGCTGCGATGTATGCGCGTCACCGCTGGAGTGGATGATACCGAGAGGGAGCCGCCCGCCGAAACGTCGAAAACAACTCAGCCAAGGATCGTCGGACAGCGCAGGCTTGGAGCCGAGTCAGCGCACCAAGGCTGCGCCGCGCGAGAGAGGCGACAGCGAGTTGCACGAATATTTGCGGCAGTGGAGACGAGAAGCAGCGCTGGAGCTGAAGATGCCAGCCTTTGTCGTGATGCACGATTCCTCGCTGGAAGAAATCTGCCGCCAGCTGCCGAAGTCGCTGGAGGAGATGCGCAATATCACCGGTTTCGGCGAACGCAAGACTGAGCGGTACGGCCAAAGCGTTCTGGACGCACTTAAGCGATTTCAGGAAGGGGTTCGCCCCACGCCAGCGGTGGTGTCGAAGATTCGTCCCGCGGACGAGACCATTCAACTTCTGGCGGAAGGCAAGACCCTGGCCGAGATCGCGACCATCCGCCAACGCGAGTTAGGCACGGTGGTGGGAGTGGTGGCGGAACTGATCGAGAAACATCGGGTGGAGTTTCAAGATGTATGGTGCAACCCGGAGCGGAGGGCACTGGTCGAAGCGGCATGTGAGCAGGTCGGGAGCGATTTTTTGCGGCCGTTGAAAGATGCGTTGCCAGAGGATTTCACCTTCGAAGAGATTCGGTTGGTCATGGCGCTGCACCGAAGAAAAACTCAGGACTCATCAAGCGTGACCCCCTAGAGCGAAGCCGTAGCACTTCCCGGTGCCTCGCCCGCTTCAGCGCTCCGCACCTTAGAGAATACTTTTCAGCGGCAGATTCTGATTCACCGCGAACAGCGCCAACTCCAGCCGGGTGGAAACGCCGGTCTTGTCAAAGATGTTGCTCAAGTGGTGTTTGACGGTATCTTCGCTGATCTTGAAGTGGCTGGCGATTTCTTTGTTGGCGAAACCGGCCGCAATGGCGGAAACGATTTCCAGTTCGCGCGGAGTGAGACCGAACTTGCGTTGCCGGACGTCCTCTCCGGATGCGACCATCATTTGACGCAGATACTGCACCAGGTTCGACACCGCTTCCCGGCCCACCCAATACTCTCCCGCCATCACACAGCGGATGCTCTTGAGCAGGAGCTGGGTGGCGGAATCTTTGAGGACTATGCCGCGCGCGCCGAGTTGCAAAGCTTCAATGATCTGCTGCTTTTCCACGGCGGCGGTGAGCAGAATGATGCGCAGCGAACTGGCTGGGGCGGCGCTAAGGTCGCGCAGAGCCTCCAGCCCAGTACGTCGCGGCATAGCGAGATCCAGCAGCAGCAGGTCGGGCTTGAGCTGAAGCGCGAGCTTCACCGCCTCGGCACCGTCGCTGGCCTCGCCCACCACCTTGAAACCAGGTTCGGCTTCCAACAGGCGGCGCAAGCCATCCCGCAGAATCGGGTGATCGTCGGCGATGAGAATGCGGATGGGGTCGGATCGTCTATCCATGGCTCGATGCACGGGCTAAGGGGACACGCACTTCGATACGAGCTCCCTGCCCAGGAGTTGATTCTATCGCGAGTTCCCCTTCAATCAAACGGACGCGCTCCTGAATTACGCCTGGGGCCTTGCCGCTGTCCGAGAGATCGACCTGCGATAAATGTCCGGAGAAAGGGAAACCGCGACCATCGTCTTCCACCACCAGGTGGACGCTGCCATTGCGCGCTCCCAGGCGGACCAACACCTGGTGAGCGCCGCTGTGCTTGCGGATATTGACCAGTGCCTCCTGCGCGATGCGAGCCACCTCACCGCAAACTCGTCGGGGAAGGTCGACGCGAGTCAGGTCCGTCAGGAAGCGCGCCGAGATTCCGGTCTCCCGCTGAAAGCGCTCCACCGTGTCGGCAAGGAAGGCCGGCAAACGAGCGCCATCCACTTCGAAAGACTTCAATTCCTGCATGAGTTGGCGCAGCTTTAGGACCTCTTCGCGAAGCAACCCCTGGATGCGGCCGAGTTCCGTGTTGACGGGCGTGGTATCGGATGGGTTTTGGCGGCGCAGCACATCGAGTTGCAACTCCACTCCAATCAGCGACTGGATGGCTCCGTCATGCAACTCGCGGGCAAAGCGGGCCCGCTCCGTGGCCCCCGCGCGCTGACGCAGGCGATGCAGCAAGTACACATTGGAAACCGCGGGTCCAATCTGGCGAAGAAATTCCTGGAGGAACCTCAGTTCCTCAACCGGATCGCCTGTGAGCCGAGGATCGAACACGAAAATGCGGCCCGACCACTCCGTCCCCACTTGATAGGAAAGCACGATGGCAGAGTGGAAGTCCTGCAAGCCAGCCATGCGGTCGAAGTAGCCAGCGGCCACATTCTTCACCACCGCCCCGGTGGAGTCCAGTGCAACCAAATCAAGGCCCGCTTTGGAGCGAGCCACAAAACAGGCGTCCGCGGGGGACGCTTCAAGATAGGCGCTGCGGGCTTCGGGAGGCACCTCCAGCCACTGTAAGCGCGAGACCTCCGCACCGGACGCCTGCACTTCACTGAGGAAGACGCGATAGCTGTTGGTTTCCTGCCAGGCGCAGAGGATGCGTCGGGCGCCGTACATGTTGACAACCTCCTCCATGATTCCCTGGAATGCCCCGGTCAGCCCCTCTTCGACGCGGATCGCGCCCAGCACTCTGGCGATCATGGCGCGTTCGGCGCGGAGAGTCTTTTGCTGCTCGGCAAGATAGCCCAGCAGCAAACCCAGAATCAGCAGCGAGATCGCACTTAACAGCAAACGATGAGGACCAAGCGCGCTCAGAGCGAACCCGGGCGGAGGCAGACCCCAGCGCTGGGAAAGGGACCCGAGGGCGGCAGCACCGCCGCCATGCAAAATAACCGCTTCCAGCCAGACCAGGAGAACCGCAGACAGCGCGGTGACCAAGGTCTCCCACAGTCCCCAACGATACGCGGCGGCGGTAATCACAAACACAAAAAGCAGGAAGATCGGCCCCTGCTCGCCGGCCACAAACAGAGACAGCAGCGAAGGCCAGATGACATCAAAGGCGTGGACCAGCACGCGGAAGGCAGGAGTCGACTGACGGCGGTAGCGGAGCAACAGCATCACCGTCACGCCATGGACGATGTACCCGATGAGCAGCCAGTAGAACCAGCGGGAATGGGCGCCTTCAAGAGGAGCAATCCAGCTGGTCACCAGGGCGGTGATGGCAAGAAAGACACGGGCCGAGGCCAGCCAGCGTTCCGTGCGGCGGACCTCGGCGGGATCCAGTGGAGCCCGCAGGCGGCCCAACAGACGAGATCGTGGGGCGAAGCGCAACAAGGCGGTGGGTCTCGGAATGATTCTACTGCAACCTGGGCCCGCGGGTGAGGCCGTCGGCTAACGAAAACCGGGCCGCTGCCGATGAACCAAGAGGGTCATGAGTAGCCAACCTTTTCTGATGGTGGACGGCGAGCAACCGGCGCGGGAGATGATCCCTGCGCTTTGGTTGCGTCCGGCGTATTGGACTGACACTGCAGAGGCCAGGGCTTGGTGCCTGGCACCAGAAAAGCAGCCGCTGGCTAGGGCAAACTGGCTCGTCCGCACCGAGTTGGAACAACTGGTGGCGGTCCGCAGCCTGCAACTAAGTCAAGCCGCCGCCGAACTGGATCGCTCGCAAGAGATGACTTTGGCCGTCCTGGGCGAAGCATTGAAACTGCGCGACGCTGAGACCGAAGATCACTGCCAACGAGTCGCGGAGTTCTCCCTGGCGATGGCACGCGCCTTCCAATTTAGCTCGCGAGAGGCCCGGGAGATTGCGCGGGGGGCTTTTCTGCATGACATCGGCAAGTTAGCCATCCCGGATGCGATCCTTCGCAAACCTGCGGCGCTAAGCCATGAAGAAATGACGTTGATGCGCGCTCACAGCGGGCAGGGCTACGAAATCGTGAAGCGCATTCCCTTTCTGCACGAGGCGGCCGAGATCGTCTATTCTCACCATGAGCGATATGACGGCAACGGGTATCCACGGGGATTGAAGGGCGAGGAAATTTCGCTGGGAGCGAGGATTTTTTCGGTGGTGGATGCGGTGGACGCAATCACTTCTGACCGGCCCTACCGGAAAGCGCAGTCGTGGAATGCGGCTAAGCAGGAAATCGTGCGCGGGGCGGGAACCCAGTTTGATTCCGCGGTGGTCGAAATCTTCCTCTCGATTCCGGACGTAACCTGGGAAAGGCTGCGCACGCGAGAACAGAAGTAACCCCAGGCATCGGCGTGGTGATTTATTTTCTCTACCCAGACGCAAAGGAAATCCAGCGCGCCGTTCTTTCCTGCAGAGAAGCCTCGGTGTATAACTTGGGCGGGAGAATTAGAACCATGAAAAAGCTGTTTATCGTCGCACTGCTAATGCTGTCGGCCGGAGCCTATGCCCAGGACAGACCATCGATCACCGCGTCCGCCAACACGGTATTTACCGGGGCGGATGGCAAGTTTGAGACCGCTCCCGACACCGCGGTGATCCAGTTCAACATTGCGGCGCAAGCCGATACTGCGAAGGACGCTTACGAAAACGCGTCCAAACAGGCCGAGAAGATGCGGGGAATTCTGCGGGCCAATGGCATCGACGTGAAAGCAGCCGAGGTCGGATTCTTCTCGGTGCAACCGATGTATGACTGGAAAAACCCCAAGCGGAAGCTGATCGGGTATACCGTCAACACCACCGTCTTGCTGAAGTTGAAAGACTTCTCCAAGGTGGGCGCGGTCACGGGACAGATGGCCGATGCCGACGTGGGCCAAGGGCAGAGCATGAGCTACACGCTGGAAAAGATCGATGAAGCCAAGAGCAAAGCGGTGGAGGACGCCTACCACAAGGCCCGCATGAACGCGGAGGTGGTGGCGCGGGCGAGTGGCAGAACCCTTGGGCAATTGTCTTATGCGTCGGTGGATACATTTGACAATCCACGACCACCCACCATGATGCAACGGTCCGCAGCGCCGAGGGCCATGACCATGGCGGCAGAGGCGCCGACCGAACAGTTCTCACCGCAAAATGTCACGGTGACCGCGCATGTCAATGTGATGTTCGAATTGAAGTAGGGGAAAGAAAGCCCGCGCCTCGCATCGCTCCGGACAACCGGCCCGTGCAAATTCTGCGGCTATTTCACCAGCCCAGTGATGCGAGCGGAATCCAGAGGAACTTCGCGCTGAATTACCATCTCCACAGAACTTCCGGCCTCTAGTCGAACATCGTTTCCGCGGGAGAGCAACGCGATGGCTGTTCCGACCGCACCGCCCACCCCGGCCCCGATACCCGCGCCCTTCACTCCGCGACTCAGGCCGCCGATGACGGCCCCGGTTCCGGCGGCGGTGGCGACCGTGCCGATCTTCTCGCCAGTCTGGCTGTCCTGGCGGATGGTCCCTTCAGAGTCTTTCATGGTAGTTTTGTCCGCGCCGGGAAGGTTGTCAATCGCGCCCGGCAGGGTGACAGTGTAGCCGCTGGGATAGATGAGCGTGGTGAAATGCATCAGGACTTCCGCTCGGCCCTTGATGTGGCCGCCCCGCTGCACATGCACGATTCGGCCTTGCACATAGGTTCCGGCGGGCACCAGCATATGACTATCGAGAACGAAAGGAAACGCGGTCTCGGCGTAAACCGCATCGCCCTCGCGCACCGCCTTGGTCGAGATGCCCTGCTTCAGAGTCAGAGGGATCTTGGTACCCGCGGGAATGCTGAAGGTCGAATGGCTAACCGCTGGTTCCGGCGTGATACTGGCATCCTGGGCAAAAAGCAGGCCGGAAAGCAACAACGACGCTAGAACAAGTCTCACTGGGGTCCCTCTCAATTTAGGAGATATCGAGTTCGATGCGCCCATCCCGTCGGATGGTTAGCCACCACTGGAAATTGCCGCCGTTCCCGCTCACTCTTTGCGCATTTGGCTCTCGCGGATGTTGCCCATGAATTGCGATTGCAGCCGCTGTGCGCACATCTCTCCACAAACTGGCAGAGTGCCTTCCCGGCAAGCGATGGCCTCATCCCACGGGGCCAAGTAAAGCAGAGGGGAGTGGGTGTCCGCAAACGACGTCCACATCAGCCACCAGCCCTCGGAATCGCCCTTCACTTGGCCGCAGTTGGGGCCGGCACAGCGGTAGATCATTGAAGCGAGGGAGGAATTCGTTGTGCTCATCAGACCCGGTCGGCAGCTTGCAGAATGATTCTAGCCGAAGTCGGTTGCGCGAGGACTCACTTGTAAAGCAAATACTTCTCACGAATGGTTTGAAATTTCCAAAGTTGCTCCTGCCAATCTTGGGAGATGCGGCGCGGATCCTGGCCACTACCGAGCGCGTCGAACACAGTCTGATTGACCAGCAGAGTCTGCACACCATCAAGATGGAAATCTTCCGGATGCAGTTTACCGAGGGCAGCCGCAAGTTCGATGCCGAGTTCTGGGGCATCGAGCGTGTTGCGGTCAAGCATCAGAATGTTGACACCTTCACACTTGGCGCCGGCGTAGATGCTGGAGCTGGGAGTGAAACTGACCGGGATGAACCGAACGCTGGCAATGCCGCGTTGGTTCAAGTATCGCGCCAGTTCCCTACCCTTGATCCAGGGAGCACCGAGGATTTCAAAGGGCGTATCCGTGCCGCGTCCGACCGAAATATTTGTGGCTTCCAGCAAAGCGATGCCGGGATAGAGCGCGGCCTCGCCGACATTGCGCAGGTTGGGCGAAGGATTGATCCAGGCTAGGCCGGTGGAGTCGTACCAGTCGCCGCGCTGCCAACCTTCCATGCGGATAACCTCAAGCCTGGCGTGGATGCCGCGTTCGGAATTGAACATCGTGGCTAGCTCTCCCAAAGTCATGCCGTGCCGGACCGGGAGCGGGAAATAATTGACGAAGCTTTCGTGGCCGGGATCGGACACCGGCCCTTGCACGACAGAGCCGGTAATTGGATTCGGCCGGTCAAGGATGACCACTCGCACGCCGGCTTTGGCTGCGGCTTCCAGGAAGTAGCCGGTGGTGGCGAGGTAAGTGTAGAAGCGGGCGCCGGCATCCTGAAGATCGACGACTACTGCGTCAAGCTGATTGAGTTGATTGGCTGAGGGACGTCGAGCCGCTTCCGTCGCTCCATAGAGCGAGTAGATAGGGACTCCCGTGGCCGCATCCTTCGAGTTTAAGATTTCCGTGGTGTCGAGGCTTCCGGCCACCCCATGCTCGGGGCTAAAGATAGCTTGCAGCGAGATTCCCGGCGCGTGAGCGAGAATGTCAATGGTTCGCTGCCCTTGGGAGTCGATGCCGGTCGGGTTGGTAAGCAGCCCAACGCGAGTGGGTCCGGCGGGAAGCTTGAGGTCGGCAAAGTTGTGGGCTTCCAGAACATCGATGCCGGTTTTGACCAGCCCGTTGCGAACCGCCATGCGTCGGGCGGCGCTCTCGGCTTCGTTGTAGCCAGAGAGGCGGGAAGCACGCAGTTTCTCGGCTTCGCGAGTGGTGAGTTTGAGGTCGGCGGCGACGGCGGTGGCAAGCCGGGTCCGCAGCGAGATCGCCGTGCCCGGTTCGCCCATGTGAATCGCGTTGGTGAGCAAGATGATGTAAGTCTCGGTGGTTGGGTCAATCCACAGGGAAGTGCCGGTAAAGCCGGTGTGGCCGTACGACCCGATCGGGAGAAGCTCGCCACGATTGGTGGAGAACGGCGAATCGAGGTCCCATCCGAAGCCTCGGACTACCGTGGAGGTGGGCGGCTGTTCCGGCGTGGTCATTTTCTCAACGCTGAACGGAGAGAGAATGCCCCGGCCTCTGTTCAGCAGAGCTTGCGCAAAGATAGCCAGATCGTCGGCGGTGGAAAACAACCCGGCGTGTCCGGCCACGCCTCCCATGCGCCGCGTCGTAGGATCGTGAACTACGCCACGAAGCATGTTGTGCTGTTCGTCAGGCTCGGTCGGAGCGATGTTGGCCTGCCAACTCGCAGGCGGCAGGAAGCGAGTATGGGACATCTTGAGCGGCGCGAAAATGTGCTCCTCCGCGTAGCGGTGCAGCGACTGCCCCGACAGCCGTTCGACCAACGCTCCCAAAACGATGAAATTGATGTCGCTGTAAACGAAACGGCTGCCCGGCGGCTCGGTGGGAACGCCCGCAAAGGCCAGCCGAAAAGCAGTCTCCTTGCCTTGCCACGATGGCTGCAAATCCAAGTCCGGCGCCAAGCCCGAATAGTGAATCAGAAGCTGGCGAATGGTGATGTCTTGCTTGCCGTTCTGCGCAAATTCAGGCAGGTATTTGGCGACGGGATCGTTCAAGCGGAATCGTCCTTGCTCAAACAACTGCATGACTGCGGTGGTAGTCGCGACCACCTTGGTGAGAGAAGCGAGATCAAATACGGTGCCGATGGTCATTGGCTCCGGCTTGGGATCGAGGGCACGGTGACCAAAAGCTTTGCGGTAGATCACATGGCCGTGGTGGCCGACAATCACTACTGCGCCGGGAATCTGCCGGGTCTGGATGGCGTCTTGAATAATCGAATCGAGGTGGGGCAGAAGCGCACTGGCGGCGGGCGGTTTCGCGGTGGCGCCGCAGGCGGTGCTCGCCATTAACAAAACCAGCGATCTCCAGGCGCGATAGTGCAGCATTCGTTTCATGAGTATGATTATGGGGAACGTCATCCCGTTCCCGCGAACCTAAAATCTACACGAAGCAGGGTGCGGTTTACCTGCGGCCCTCAAATTTGCTATAAAGCGAGCAGGTTTTCAGGACTTTCTTGCAACCTCAATCGACCCTCGGCAGCCCCAACGACTTCATTTTTCTGGCGCGCGATTTCGCGGCACAGGACGTCCGCTTTGCTACGGCCTTCGAAGTGTTGCGAACAGCATTGGCCATGCGCAGCTTCCCGGGTTGCGCAGCCGCGGTGACCCACGGCGGGCGGCTGGTTGCGCATAAAGCTTTGGGGCGATTCACTTATGAACCAGACTCTCCCGTGGTCACTCCAGACAACATTTTCGATTTGGCGTCGGTCACAAAAGTTGTGGCAACTACTGCGATGGCAATGATTTTGTATGATCGGGCGCTCTTGGAACTTGACCGTCCCGTGGTCGAGCTTGTGCCCGAGTTTGCCGGCGGCGACCTACGGCGGCGAGAAGTCACGCTGCGGCAGTTGCTGGCACATTCTTCCGGACTGCCTGCCTACGAACGATTGTTCTTGCACGCTACGAATAGAGACGATCTGCTGGGAGCGGCGTTCAGGGTGCAGTTGGTCGCCGCGCCGGGGCAACGTGCCGATTACAGCGATATTGGGTTCATCGTTTTGGGCGTAGCATTGGAACGACTGGCCGGCGAATCTCTCGACCGCTTCTGCCAGCGCGAAGTGTTCGAGCCCCTGAGCCTGAAAGCGACCCGATTCTGTCCTCCCGCGGATTGGAAGGCGCGCATCTTACCGACCGCGACGGATCCGCCGCCGCAGACCGTGAGCCAGGGCACCGTCCAGGGCACCGTCCAGGGCATCGTCCAAGGCGTCGTTCAGGATGAAAACGCTCGCGTGATGGGCGGAGTGGCTGGCCATGCCGGGCTGTTTGGGTGCGCCGAAGATCTGGCGATTTTCGCCCACGCCATGCTGCAAGGGGGACGGCCAATCTTTAGGCGTTCGACGATCGAACTCTTTACCCAACGCCAGTCCCAGCCCAAAGGCACGTCACGGACGTTAGGATGGGATAAGCCCTCAACGCCGTCTCAGTCGGGGCGGCATTTTTCACCGCAGTCTTACGGACATCTGGGATACACCGGCACTTCGCTGTGGATTGATCCGGCGCGGCAACTGTCGGTCACTCTGTTGACCAACCGCACCTGGCCCGATTGCCAGAACCAGGCAATTCGGAAAGTGCGCCCGTTGTTTCACGACGCGGTGGTGGAAGCACTGGAGACAAGCGTTTGAAGAAGACAATTGCAGTCGAGTTAAACCGGCTGGCCACGGAGCAAATGAACCCCGCAGCGGCGAATCTGGATTGCCAGTCGGCGCTGGGAATCGCACGCATCATCAACGCCGAGGATGCTAAAGTCTCGGACGCGGTCAAGCACGCGCTGCCCCAGATTGCGCGCGCCATTGACCTGATCGCGGTTGCGCTGAGCCGGGGCGGACGGCTGATCTACGTCGGCGCGGGCACCAGCGGCCGGATTGCGGCGCTCGACGCGGCCGAGTGTCCACCCACCTTCGGCACTAAGCCTCGCAGTATCCAGTTCGTGATCGCCGGCGGAGCGAAAGCCTTGGGCCGCGCAGTGGAAGCCAACGAAGACTCCCGCGCGCTAGGCGAGCGCGAAATGGCCAGAAAGAAACCAGGAAAACACGACGTAGTGGTGGGCATTGCAGCCAGTGGCCGAACCCCCTTCACGGTTGCGGCCATCGAGTACGCACGCCGCCAGGGAGCGAAGACAGTAGCGGTGGCATGCAGCCGGAACTCCGCCCTGGGTAAAGCAGCGCATTTGGCCATCGTCGCGGAAACCGGACCCGAGATCGTGGCGGGCTCCACCCGCATGAAGGCAGGCACGGCTCAGAAGATGATCCTCAACATGCTGACCACGGGCGCCATGACGCGCATGGGGCTTGTCTACGACAACCTCATGGTCAATGTACACCTGAAGAATGAAAAGCTGACAGAGCGCGGACTCGGGATCCTGGAGAAGGCAACCGGGCTCGGACGAACTCAGGCTACTGAGTTGTTGGCGCGAGCGCACCAGCAAGTCCCGGTGGCCCTGGTCATGGCAAAAGCGACGGTGGCTCGCACCAAAGCGGTGCAGGCGCTCAAGAAAGCGAAAGGCAACGTGCGCAAAGCCATCGTGCTCGCCTGACCCCCGTCTCGCCGGGCGGCACGCTCAATTCCTCGCTAGAATGAACCCAGCTAGAATGAACCCAAGCGTCTCTGCCACCACGCCGGTCAAGGACTCGTCACATCCATGGATAAGTTAGTCATTCGCGGCGGCAATCCGCTGCTGGGAACAATTCGGGTCAGCGGCGCCAAGAATGCGGCGTTGCCCTGCATGGCGGCTGCTCTGCTCACCGACGAGCCGGTAATCCTAGAAAACATTCCGCAGGTGCGCGACATTGAAACCACGCGCAAGCTGCTGGCGGCGATGGGCGCGGAGGTGGAACTGGGCTACGGACGGGCGCAGCATCGTACCACCATCTGCTGCCGCACTCTGGGCTCGCCTGAGGCTTCCTACGAGCTGGTCAAGACCATGCGAGCATCGACCCTGGTGCTGGGGCCGCTGGTGGCGCGCTGTGGCCGGGCGCGAGTGTCGCTGCCGGGCGGTTGCGCCATTGGATCGAGGCCCATCGATCTGCATATCAAGGGGCTGGAACGCCTGGGGGCGAAGCTGACCCAGGAACACGGCTACGTGGAGGCCAGCGCGGAGAGACTGCGCGGCGCAGAGATTGTGTTCGACAAAATCACCGTCACTGGCACCGAAGATCTGTTGATGGCCGCGGCACTGGCTGAGGGCGAGACAGTGATGCGGAACTGCGCTCGCGAACCGGAAGTCGCTGACCTCGCCGACCTGCTTAACAAAATGGGCGCGAAGATCGAGGGCGCCGGGACCAGCACGATTCGTGTGCAGGGTGTGGACAGGCTCCATGGCACACGCCACCGCATCATTCCCGATCGAGTCGAGGCAGGAACGTTCATCATTGCGGGCGCGCTGACCGGCGGCGATCTGCATGTCGCGGGATGCGATCCCCATCATCTGGGCGCGCTCCTGCAAAAGCTGGAGGAAGCTGGAGTAAAAACCACACTCACTGCCGACGGGGTTCGCGTGATGGGCGATGCACCGCTCAGAGCAGCCGACATGAACACCGAAGAGTATCCCGGCTTCCCCACCGACATGCAGGCGCAATACATGGCGCTAGCCACGCAGGCGGAGGGCACATCCATCATCACCGAAAATATTTTCGAGAACCGCTTCATGCACGCCCAGGAGTTGGTCCGCATGGGCGCGAACATCAAGATCGAAGGGCGGCGCGCGGTGGTGCAGGGCAAGAGCCCGTTGAGCGCAGCCGCCGTGCTGGCTTCCGACTTGCGCGCATCAGCGTCGCTGGTGCTGGCGGCGCTGGTCGCCGACGGAGAGACCATCATTGATCGGGTGTACCACATTGACCGCGGCTACGAACGGATCGAAGAAAAACTGCGCGGCGTGGGAGCGCAAATCAAACGCATGGGAGATGTGCTTCCGAAAAGATAACGGGCGGGAGCCTCCTAAGTACGGGGTCATCCACGCGCCCGCAAGAAATCCCTGAGGAGACAGGAGCACTATGAAAGCCCAGAAACTAACCCCTAACCTGGTGGTTCGCGACGTAGCCGCCAGCCTGGATTTCTACCGCCGCGTGCTGGGACTTCAGACCACCATCACGGTGCCGGATCAACCTCCCTACGTGTTCGGCGCGGTAGCCCAGGACAACGTGGAGGTATTTTTCAACCAGCAACAGGCCGTAGCAGCCGACTATCCCGACTTGGCCAACCGCCCTATCGGCGGCAGTCTGACTTTGTTCCTGGAAGTGGACGACTTGCAGGCGGTGCTCCAGAATGTCGAGGCGGCGGGCGCAAAAATCACAATGTCGGTGAAAGATCAGTTCTACGGCATGCGGGAGTTCTCGTTTGAGGACGTGGACGGTTACGTCATCACCCTTGCACAGCGGATCGGCCAATAGAAAAGAGGCCGCGGAGTGCGCGGCCTCGAATGAAACGGTTGTGTACTGAGTGCGAGGTTAGTGTCGTCCGCCGGAACCGCCAGAACCACCCGAGCGACCTCCGCCACCGCTACGGCCTCCACGGCCGCCGCCGGAACCACCGCCAGGCGTGCGACGCCGTCGTCCAGCTCCGCCACCGGGCCGACCACCGCGGTCAGGACGCCCGCCAGTGAACGGAGGACGATCTCCCCCGGCGACCGGCTCCACTGCCACCGGAACACCGTCGCGATTGAAGTTGGGTTCGTCGTCATCAAACTCCGCGCCGCCTTCAATCACGGTGCGCGTTCCTGAACCCGCTGCCGGCTCGTGCTCCTCAGAATCCGCATCCGCTTCTGGCGCTTCTCCATCTTCGGGAGCGGCAACTCCACCCTCTGCCTGTGCCATCTTGGCGCGTTGCTCTTTCAGAATGGCCTTGCGCGATAGCTTGATGCGATTGCCTTCGACCGCCAACACCTTCACCAGGACCTGGTCGCCTTCTTTCAACTCATCGCGAATGTCTTTGATGCGGTGCTCGGCGACTTCGCTGATGTGCAGCAAACCGTCGGTCCCGGGAATGATTTCCACGAAGGCGCCGAACTCAGCCAGGCGCGTCACTTTGCCCAGATAAGTCCTGCCCACCTCGGCGGTGGCCGTCAGGTCGCGGATGATTTGCAGGGCCTTGTTTGCGGAGGCTTCGTCGTTCGACGCCACGTTGATCTTGCCCGTATCTTCCACGTCAATTTTCACGCCGGTCTGCTCGATGATGCTGCGAATCATCTTGCCGCCCGGTCCGATCACGTCACGAATCTTATCCACCGGAATCTGCAGGGTGTAGATTCTAGGCGCGAAGGCCGACACCTTCTCGCGATGCTCGGTCAGAACTTCGTGCATTTTGTCGAGAATGAACAACCGGCCGCGGCGGGCCTGCTCCAGCGCCTCGCGCATGATCTGGGCTGTGATGCCTGAGACTTTAATGTCCATCTGCAGCGCAGTGATGCCGTTGGGGGTGCCAGCGACCTTAAAGTCCATGTCGCCGTAGTGGTCCTCTGCGCCCGCGATGTCGGTTAGGATGGCATAGTGCTCGCCTTCCTTCACCAGCCCCATCGCAACTCCGGCAACCGGAGCTTTCAGGGGCACGCCCGCGTCCATCAGAGAGACGGAAGCACCGCACACCGTTGCCATGGAAGAGGAACCATTGGATTCCAGGATGTCAGACACCACGCGCATGGTGTAGGGCCAATCCTCTTCGCTGGGAAGCACGAAGGAGATCGAACGCTCGGCTAATGCGCCGTGGCCAATCTCGCGCCGTCCTGCTCCGCGCAGGAAAGCCACTTCGCCGACCGAGAACGGCGGGAAGTTGTAGTGCAGCATAAACCGCTTCTTGGTTTCCCCTTCGAAAACTTCCAGCCGCTGCCGGTCGTCGCTGGTGCCCAAGGTGGTGGTGACCAACGCCTGGGTTTCCCCGCGCGTGAAGATGGCCGAACCGTGGGTGCGCGGCAGTACGCCCGCCTCTATCCAGATTTCACGAATCTGGTCAAAGGCGCGCCCGTCAGGACGGCGCTTCTGGTTGATCACTGCCTCGCGGAAGATGCGCTCGCGCAAAGTTTCCAGGTAACGCTCCAGCTTTTTCTTCCCGGGGGCGTCATCCTCTGCAACCGCCGCCACCAGTTCTTTCTTAATGGCGCGAACCATTTCCTGGCTTGCTGCCTTGGGATGCTTCTCGGTGTCAAGAGCGTCGATCAAGCGCGCGCCAACCTTGGCCTTGAGAGCGTTGAAGTACGGCTCATCGAACTCCGGCGGCGTAACCGCACGCTTCGGCTTGCCCGCTTTCTTCCGCAACTGTACCATGGCGGCACAAATCTTCTTGATCTCGGTGTGGCCAAACTCGATGGCTTCGACCACGGTTTCTTCCGACGCCTCTTTCGCACCCGACTCGATCATCACGATGCCATCGGCAGTGCCGACCACCATGATGTTCAGGATGCTTTCGCGCATCTCGCTATAGGTCGGATTGCAAATGAACTGACCGTTGACCTGGCCGACGCGCACCGCGCCAATCGGTCCCAGAAACGGAATGTCGGAAAGAGTCAGCGCGCAAGAGGCGCCGTTGATCCCGCAGACGTCCGGATCGTTTTCAGTGTCGGCGGAGAGGACGAAGGCGATGACCTGGGTCTCGCACTTGAACCCCTCGGCAAACAGCGGCCGCACCGGGCGGTCAATCTGACGGCTGGTCAGGATTTCGCGCTCGCTGGGTCGGCCTTCGCGCTTGATGAAACCACCGGGGATGCGTCCGCCGGCATAGGTATATTCACGGTAATCCACCGTGAGAGGAAAGAAATCAATGCCTTCGCGGGGATCGGCGTTGGCGACTGCGGTGGCAAGCACAACATTGTCGCCCATGCGAACGACTGCGGCCCCGTGGGCCTGCTTGGCGAGTTTTCCGGTTTCAAAAGAGATTTGTTTGCCGCCGATCAGCTCGACGGTGACTGACTGTGGTTCAGGCTTCATGGTTTAACCTTTCGGGCAGGAGAACACAAGTGCGAGAATTCGCACGATAGAGGGTCGAGTGCGGGTAGCGAGTTTGCAAGGGCGGAAACGCACGCAACTGGAGGCCTTTGACTTCGGAAACTGCCATCCTCACAAAAAGGAGGGACGCAAGTAACCACGCTGACTACTTGCGGATACCAAGTTTCTGAATGATGACCTTGTAGCGCTCCGTGTCGGACTGCTTCAGATAATCCAGCAGACGACGACGTCTGCTGACCATCATGAGGAGGCCGCGACGGGAGCCGTGGTCTTTCTGGTGCGCTTTGAAATGGTCCGTCAATTGACCAATGCGCTCGCTCAACAGCGCGATTTGAACTTCCGGGCTGCCGGTATCAGAATCATGCGTGCGATACTGACCAATGAGGGACGTTTTTTGCTCGCGGGCTAGCACTAACCTGATGCACTCCTGTCTAATCGTTTTGTCGTTTGTAACGACTTCAAGGCTATCACGACGGAAGAAGAAGTGTAAAGCCGATGCTGGACTAACCGAAATCAGCATCGAATCGAGGGGTGGAGGAAGCGTGAGCGAAGTACTTTGTCAAATTTGCGGGGAGCGAAATCCCGCAGAATACCGCTTTTGTGGCATATGTGGAACGCCGCTCACCAAGCCGGTGCCCATCGCACCACCGATCGCAGAGCGTCCGCGATCCGCGGTTCGTCCGCTAGCGCCGGAAGAGCGCGAGCCGGACCCTCTGAGCGCCGCTGCCACCGCGGCCGGACATTGGGAACAAGTTGTTGCCGTCAATCCACCCGCCCTCCCCCCGCCAGAATTCAACACTCCTCCAACTGAAACACCTACGTACCTGATTGAGGACACCCGCACTGCGCATTGGCGGCCGTTGCTGATCCTGCTGGTGCTGGCCGCTTTGGGACTTGCGGGCTGGTGGGGTTACGTCATCTACACTCGGCCTGATCCATCTACAGCCCAACAACCCCCGGCTCCGGTGGTTTCCGATAACACGCCAAGCTCCGAACCCGCGCCAGAAAAGACCGCCGATTCCCCCGGCACGAATGCCAACTCGTCCGCCCCCGAAGCCGCTCCAGCGAAATCCGCACCGGTTGAATCCGCACCCCCAGTCAAGAGCGCACCCAAGAAGACTTTCGCGAAGCCTGTAAAACCAACTCCTCCCCGTTCCCCGGTCAAGGCGGCCGCTGCACCGGAGGCCGATACCAGCGACGCGCTTTTGCGTCAGGGGGAATCTGCCTTGAATGGCCGAGGCCCCAAGCAAGACTGCGATGAGGCCGCGCGTCTCATCAAGGCCGCTGCCGCCAAGGGGAACCCCAAAGCCTGGACCACTCTGGGGACCATGTACTCTACCTCCCATTGCGTGTCACGGGACTTGCCCGCCGCTTACCACTGGCTCGCTCTGGCCCTGCACGCCGAACCTGATAATCACAAACTGGCGCTCGACTTGACCTCCATATGGAACCAAATGACGCCTGCGGAGCGCCAACTCGCGACCCGCTACAAACCATAGAGGCCGCCGGTCCAGACTGCTCTACAATTCGAGCCAGCCTCAATCTTTAGCGACAAACCGGTGATGCAGGAGGACAATAGACATCGTGGATCAAAACCATCACGCCCCGAACCTGCGCAAATTCCTGGAACCCTATCGCATTGAGACGGGAAAACATTTCCGCCTGAAAGACTTCGACCCTGGCGATACCCGAAAATTGAAATCCGACAGCAAGCCGGAGGCGAAAGAGCTGCTCGCGAATGGAGTCCGCGAACTGGCCCGCCTGCAAGACCGGCTCTATGCCCAGGACCGTTGGGGTCTGCTGCTCATCTTCCAGGCCATGGACGCGGCCGGCAAGGACTCGACCATCAAGCACGTCATGTCGGGGGTCAACCCGCAAGGGGTGGGGGTGAATTCATTCAAAGCGCCTTCCAGCGAAGAACTCAACCATGATTTCCTGTGGCGCACTTTTAAGTGTGTGCCCCGGCGAGGCATGATCGGAATCTTCAACCGCTCCTACTACGAGGAGGTGCTGGTGGTGCGGGTCCATCCCGAAAGCCTCAACGCTGAGAAGATACCCGAACAGTTCCTGGGCAAGCATCTGTGGCGCGACCGTTTCGAAGACATCAACGCGTTCGAAAAATACCTCACCCGAAACGGCATCGTCATCCGCAAATTCTTCTTGCACGTTTCGCCCAAAGAGCAGAAGCGGCGCTTCCTGGAGCGGCTCGACAATCCCGACAAAAACTGGAAATTTTCCGCTTCCGACGTGAAGGAACGGCACTACTGGAAGGAATATCAGTCGGCTTACGAAGACATGATCCGCAACACCGCTACCAAACATGCTCCCTGGTTCGTGGTCCCAGCCGACAACAAGTGGTTCGCTCACATGGTGGTGGCGGATGCGGTGGCGGAAGCGATGCAGGCTCTGGATCTGCAGTACCCCGTCGTGAGCCAGGACCAACGCGCCGAATTGCTGAAGGCCCGTCGCGAGTTGCTGCAGCGCTAGCCAGACGAATTTTTCTTGCATAGCAATTGCAATTAGACGCGGCTTGCTGCTATGTTTCCCGCAGGTTATGGCGTTTCCGGCACCGAGTTCAGCAGGTTACATCCAGCCACCGCCGTGGAACGTACTACAAGAGAGGAAGTCAAGTACCGATTGTTTCGGTCTGATCAAAGCGGAGGACCAGCCGACGCTCAGTTGGTGGCGGCGCTGCGCGCCGGCGATCAGGGCGCGATGACGGCGCTTTACGACCGCTATTCGTCAGTCGTGTACTCGGTGGCACTTCGGGTCTTACAAGACACGGGTGCGGCGGAGGATGTCTTGCAGGAAGTCTTTCTACAACTTTGGCGAAAGCCGTCGGCCTTCGATTCGGCTCGGGGAAACCTGGGGCCATGGCTGGCGGTCATCACCCGAAATCGGGCCATTGACGCAGTACGCAAGCGCCGCCCTGAGGTGGATATAGACGACGTGGTGGTTTCGGTGGAGCCGGACATCGCTTCAGAAACCGATCGCTCGCGAGCGGTAGAAAAGATACGCAGCGCCCTGGGAGTGATGCCTGCTCCCCAGCGCTCCGCGATGGAGCTGGCTTTTTTTGAGGGATTGACGCACATGGAGATCGCCGAGAAGACCGGCGAGCCATTGGGAACCATCAAGACGAGGATCCGAAGCGGGTTGTTGACGTTGAGGAAATCACTGGCATGAGTATTCACGAACAATTCGGAGAAGACCTGGCGTTGTACTCGCTGGGCGTGCTGCAAGGAGACGAGCGCATCGCCTTGGAAAAGCACCTGGCCGATTGCAACTCGTGCCGCCAGGAGTTGGAGTACCTGCGCGGTGACTCCGCGCTGCTGGCGCTGTCCGCCTCCGGCCCCCAGCCGCCGGAACGTGCCCGCGTGCGGCTGCTCAAGGCAATTGCTCACGAGACAATCTCTGCGTCGGTCCCCGAGAAAAAGCCCGCCTTCTTCTGGTGGGGAGCCTTAGGATGGGCTGCCACTGCGGCGATGCTGCTGGTCGCCGCGATTCTGTGGCAGCAGGGCAAAGATCTGCGGCAGAGCATCGCTGCGCTGCAGAGCCAGTCCTCTCAAAGTCAGGCGGAATTGCAGAAGGCCCATGAATTGGTGAATGTGCTGACCACTCCCGACGCGGCGCACTTCACGCTGGTCGCGGCGAAAGCCCCGCCTCAGCCCCAGGGCAAAGCCATCTACGTGCGCGACCGCGGAAGTCTGATCTTCCTCGCCAACAATATGCCTCCGCTTGCTGCGGAGAAAATCTATGAGCTGTGGCTGATCCCGGTAAACGGTGCGCCGGTGCCGGCAGGACTCTTCAAGCCGGACGCGCACGGCAGCGCGACCATGGTGAACCCACCCTTGCCTCTGGGCATGGAAGCCAAGGCCTTTGCCATCACCGTCGAACCAGAATTAGGCGAGCACATGGCGCCAACCTCGACTCCCATCATGGTCGGAGCCGGCGAGTAGTTCTCTTCCCCACTCGTCTAGCGCTTACCCTTCCATGGTCGAGACATCTCCCGCATCTTGCCCCAGTTCTTTTGCTTTGAGGAAGCGGCGCAGGATTTTGCCGGATCGCGTTTTCGGTAGCGCGGTCACGAACTCAATCGCCGACGGAGTGGCGATGGGGCCCAACTCTCTTCTGACATGTTCAATCAGCGCGGCCGCCAGCGCATCCGAAGGCGTGTGTCCGGCGCGCGTCTGCACAAAGCATTTGATGGTCTCACCCTTTAGCGGGTCAGGTACCCCGATGGCTGCAGCCTCTGCCACCGCTGGATGCGACACCAGCGCACTCTCCACTTCAGCGGTGCCAATGCGGTGCCCGGCCACGTTCAGCACGTCATCGGCCCGGCCCAGAACCGTGATGTATCCATCTTTGTCCTTGACCGCCACATCTCCAGTCACATAGCAACCCGGAATCTGCTGCCAATCACCCTCGTAGCGAGCGGCGTTGCCCCAGATCGTGCGCAGCATGTTGGGAAAAGGCCGCTTCAGCACCAGCCTGCCTCCCACCCCAGCCGGAACCGCGTTGCCTTGCTCGTCCACTACATCCGCTTCCGCTCCGGGCACCGCCAAGCCACATTTACCGGGCCGCATTGGGTAGGTCGGCGGGGTGCCAATCGCAGGGCCGCCCAACTCGGTTTGCCACCAGTTGTCGATCACATATCCCCACTTGCCATCCCCCGCAAGATGAGTCTGCGCCCACCTCCAGGCTTCGGGATTCAGCGGCTCGCCGGCACAGGCTATCACGCGCAGACTGGTCAGGTCGTACTGGGCGGGATACGACTCCCCATATCTCATAAACATCCGCAATGCCGTGGGCGCGGTGAACATTTTGCTGACCGCGTAGCGCTCTACAATTTCCCACGCCGTTCCGGGATTCGGGTAGTCCACCGCCCCCTCGCGAAATAGAGTTGTCACCCCGGCGCACAGCGGCGCATACACAATGTAGGAATGCCCCACCACCCAACCAATGTCGGACGTGCACCAGAAAACATCCTGCTCTCCCACATCGAAGAAGCTTGCCAGATGATAGGTCGTCCCCACCATGAATCCGCCATGCACGTGCACCACCCCTTTGGGCTTGCCCGTGGACCCCGAGGTGTAGAGCAGGAACAGCGGGTCTTCCGAGTCCATTTCTTCCGCGGGACACTCTGCGGGAAATTTCATCAGGTCGTTGAAGTCCACTTCCCGGTCGGTGAGTTCTGCCGCCCTTCGCGAGAACACGACAACTCTCTCCACGAAGTCCACGCCGTCCAGCGCCTCATCCACGATCGGCTTCAGCGCGATCGTCTTACCCCGGCGGAAACCCACATCGCCCGCAATCACAATCTTCGCCCGGGCATCCACAATGCGATCTCGAAGCGCGGTGTGCCCCAGCCCGGCATACACCACGGAATGGATAGCTCCCAAGCGGGCGCAGGCCAGCATGGCGACCACGCCTTCGATAACCAGGGGCATGTAGATCACCACCCGGTCGCCCTTCTTCACTCCCAGCGACTTCAGCCCGTTAGCGAAACGGCACACCATGCGGTAGAGCTGCCCATAGGTGACGATGCGCTCGCTGCCGTCCTCCCCCAGCCAAATGTAAGCAGCGCGGTTCCGTCGACTCGAGTTGGCATGGCGATCCAGAGCGTTCACCGTGATGTTAGTCTTGCCCCCGACAAACCACTGGTGATGCACTCCATCCCACTCCATCACCTTGGTCCAGGGCCGCGTCCAGACAAACTGGTTGGCCTGCTCTGCCCAGAAGGTCTCAGGAGACTCCAGCGAACGTCGGCATTCGTCTTTCCAGTCCTTCTGCAGGGCCTGGTTCACCACGATTTCCGGCGCGGCATACTCCAATTCCTCGCTCAACAGATTGGAAATTCCACTTGCAGTTCCAGTCATAGTTTTCCTCCCAAGGTAGCCCGAACCGGGTGGGCGCTGTGCAGCGATTCTGCCGCTTACGTCACTCCCATGCAGTGACGTGCGTCACAGGCCGAGGTGTCGGGAGATACCTTGCGGCAGGGGCGTCACCTGTGACGCACGTCACCGCGCCAGGGCAACCCGGGGGAGGAGAATTGGAATTAAGGGGCGCTCCAACCACCCCGCCGGAGGTCGTTTATGCCCGCCTTAGAAAATGCGTTGCAACTTTCCCTCAAGAACATCCTGGTGACCACTGATTTCTCCGAATTCTCGGGCCGCGCCATGCCCTATGCCGTCGCGCTCGCTCACCAATATGCAGCCAGCGTGTTTGTCGGCCACGCCATCGTGCCCGAGCCCATGCCTCCCGTCTCCGTGGCCATCCCCGCCGACCCGGTGGAGGAGAGTGACCGCGCCGAACTCGGCATGCGCCAGTTCCTGAAGACCGCCCCGG
Organism: Acidobacteriaceae bacterium; assembly: GCA_025360645.1. Lineage (GTDB taxonomy): Bacteria > Acidobacteriota > Terriglobia > Terriglobales > Acidobacteriaceae > JANYBT01. The sequence goes on from JANYBT010000045.1 coordinate 26,383, forward strand.
TGGAAGATTTGGCCGTCAAGCCCATCTATGCCCGGGGCAACTTCGAATACGTCTTTGCCAATATGGTTCGGGAAAATGACATCGATTTGGTGGTGGTGGCCACCCACGGACGCCACGGGTTGAAGAAATTTCTATTCGGCTCCACTGCCGAGGAAATCTATCGCACCACCAGTTGCCCCGTGCTGACCATCGGACCCAATGTGCAACCCGGTGTTTTCACTCGCCAGCCCTGGCAGAACGTACTCTGGGCGACCGACCTCTCGCCTCGCTCGGCCAAGACCCTGGAATATGCCGTCGCTCTGGCCCAGGACCATGGCGCAAAACTTACCGCCATCCACGTCATTGAGAATGTGTACTCCGTGCCGATGGACTACCGCGAACAGGCTCTGAACGAAGCCCGACGCAAACTGGAAGCAATTTTGCCGTTCAAGGGCACTTTGCCCTTTGAACCCGAAGTGATGCTAAGAACCGGAGAAGTGGCCAACGCGATTGCAGCCGCCGCCCAGGAAAATGGCACCGACCTCATCGTGATGGGCGCGCGCAAGCAGTCGTCTCCATGGACCGCTGCCCACTTGCCGTGGGCGGTCGCACACCAGACCATCTGCCAGGCCGAGTGCCCGGTGTTCAACGTCAGCTTCGAGTGACCTGGGCTCGAGCCGCAGCCTTCTCCAACCGCCTCGCCGGAAGTGTGTTCGGGCACCTCGCTTCCGGCCTTCTCCACTTTTGTAACTCACTTGGACTTGTGACTCAACCACATTGGCGGGGTCGCCAAGTGCGAAACCATCAATCCCGAAAGCCTTCGCCGCATACCGATCGGCGGGACTTTGAGGAGTATTTATGTGCCTAGCCATCCCGGGTAAGATACTGGACTGCGAGGAGGCCTCCGGCGCGCGCACCGCTCGCGTGCAATTCGGCGGCATTGTGCGCCAGGTTTCCCTCGATTTCGTTCCTGAGGCCGGGGTGGGCGATTACGTCGTGGTTCACGTGGGCGTCGCCATCAGCCGGGTGAATCGCGAAGAAGCCGAGCGCACTTGTCAGTTGCTTGGCGCCATGGGCATTACTGAAGATTGATTCGGGGAGAATTAATTCACCAGCAGCCGCCCCGCCCGGCCACCGCGCTTCGGCAAATGGAACCGGCTCCGAACGGTCTTCCGGGTTCGGCTCAGCCGCGGTATCAGTTGCAGAGTTCCGCCCCAAGCCCATTTTCGCGATACCATAGGGGACCAGCCCTTGACTCCAGATTCGCCCCTGGGCACATTCCCGTTGTCTGCGAGGAGAACCATGAAGATCGCAGTGCTGATCGCGCGCATTTTGCTCGGCCTCATGTTCCTGGTGTTTGGGCTGAACATGTTTTTCCATTTCATCCCGATGAAGATGCCTTCGGGACTGGCAGGCCAGTACACGAGTGCCATGATGCAGTCGCACTACATGCTCTTTGTTGGCGCGGTGCAAGCGGTCGGCGGACTGCTTCTGCTGGTAAATCGCTACGTTCCTTACGCCCTTACCCTGCTGGGACCGGTGATCGTGAACATCCTGCTCTATCACGCGCTCATGGACCCAGCCGGGGCACCCATCGCAATCATCGTCGCGATCCTATGGGGAATCCTGTTTTTCCACTACCGTCAATACTTCGCCAGCCTGTTTGTGAAGCGGACTTCCTGACCCAGCGCGAGTAGCAGCGATCCAGCGCCTATGCGATACTGAGGCCACGCGAATCGAGCCTTTGGCGCCAGAAGTGATCCGAGTCTTGGGAGCCCACTTGTTCGATAGCATCGGCGCCTAACCTACTTGCCATCAATAGGTTAGGCATCTCAGCCGGGATGGCGAAATTGGCAGACGCAGCGGACTTAAAATCCGCAGGAGTCAAAAACTCTGTGGGGGTTCAAGTCCCCCTCCCGGCACCATCCACCCATTTCTCTGGTCCCAACCAAGTGAACCTCGCCTCGCCCACGCC
>JANYBT010000059.1 GCA_025360645.1 Acidobacteriaceae bacterium
TCACCCGATGCACGAAAAAAGTCACAACCTCTCAGGGTGACAAACTGAGTTTCGAGTTTCGAGTTTGAAAACCGGTGGGGAGATGATCAGAGGCTCTGCTGGGTTCAGACGGTTGATATTTTGACCACAGAGGACGCGGAGTAAAGCAGGTCCTTCGCTTCGCTTCAGGATGACAAACTTCTACACTAACCGCAGGTTCTTCGCTGCGCTCTGAGGATGACAACCTGTGCACTAACCGCAGGTCCTTGGCTTCGCTCAGTGGTGTCGCATAGCTTCCCCGACATGACTCGTGCTATGTTTCGCACATGGCGCATACATTCAGCTTGTGCGGAGTGATTCTGGCGGCGGGAGAGTCCTCGCGCATGGGGCGCGACAAGGCGCTGCTGCCCTGGCCGCCGGGAGAGAGCGGGCACGGGACGTTTTTGTCGGCGACGATCCGGTCGCTGATGGCGTCGTGCGACCAGGTGATAGTGGTGTGCGGCGAGAACGAAAGCCAGATCGCACCGGTGGTGTATAGCGAGGGCGCGGCGCTGGTGCGGAACCCTGCGCCGAGCGAGGGCCAATTCAGTTCGTTGCGCATCGGCCTCGGCGAAGTGCTGCAGCGGGGCCGGGACGCGGCCATTGTCACGTTGGTGGATCGTCCGCCGGCGAACCGGGAAACGGTGGCACAACTGGTGGAAGCGTTTGACGCGGCGATGAAGAGCGGGAAGTGGGCGGCGGTGCCGGAGCATGAGGGGCGCCACGGACATCCCATCGTAATTGGGCGCGAGATGATGGAAGCATTCCTGCGGGCGCCGGCAACCACCAACGCACGGGAAGTGGAACATGCCCACCAGGAGAAGATGGCCTACGTCACGGTGGCCGACCCATTCGCCACCATGAATGTGAACACGCCAGCAGACTACGACAAGCTGACGGCGCGATAATGTAAGCATGGGTACGGCGAGGGCAAATGCGGCATCCGGAGGTCGGGTTGCTTTAGGCGCGCCCGTAATGTCTTCTGCAATGTCTTCGCCGGCGAGCGCGGCCATCCAGCGATACTTCGAAGTTTCGCTGTACCTGATGATCCTGACCGCGTTTGGAGCGCTGGCCAGTACGGGCGGACTGGATCTTCCGGGAGTGGTGCTGGTGGGGGGGGCGCTGGTGGTGCGCGGTTATCTGATCGCGCGGCGGAAGCGGTGGCTGATCCCGCAGCGGTGGACGACCTATCTGACGCTGGCCTACGTCGCGGTGTACCTGGCCGATTATTTTGTGGTATCGCAGAGCCTGCTGACTGCAACTGTGCACCTGGTGCTGTTTGGGCTGGTGGTGCGACTGTTCTCAGTGGAGCGAGAGCGCGACCACTACCTACTGGCGGTGCTGGCGTTTCTGATGATTCTGGCAGCGTCTCTGCTGACCGTGGACAGCCTGTTTTTGATGAGCTTCGGCGTGTTTCTGCTAGCGGCGATCCTGACTTTTGTGCTGATGGAGATGAGGCATTCGTTGGGAAGCGGGCTGACGGTGGCGCGGGAGCCTCGCGAAGCCCGCCGGTCGCGGCGCCTGGGCTACACGCTGGCGACGCTGGCACCGGTGCTAATGGGGTTGGTGCTGGCGGGAGGAGCGGCAATTTTTTTTCTGATGCCGCGGAGCGCAGCCCAGTACTTGAGCGCGTACTCGCACCCCAGCGATTTTTCGGTAGGGTTCAGCGAACAGGTACAACTAGGACGAATCGGGCAGATCCAGCAATCGAACGCGGTGGCGATGCACATCCGGATTGATGGCGACGAGCACGGGAATTATTCGCTGCTGTGGCGTGGAGTGGGGTTGAGCGAGTTTGACGGACGGACGTGGTCGAATCCGTATCGGCGGCTGGCGACTCCGGTGCGTCGCGCCGCCGATGGAAACTTCCAGTTGCGCGCGCTGACGGGTGCGAGTGTGCAGGTACCGCACTCGCGCGCCATTCACTACCACGTGCTGATGGAGCCGCTGGGCAGCAATGTTTTCTTTTTGACGATGCAGCCACGCCTGCTGGCCGGCAATTACCGCATGGTGACCCAGGACGCAGCGGGAGCGGTGTACAACGTGGATGGCACGCATCCGGTCAGCCAGTATGAGGCGGATTCCGAGCTGCCACTGAACCTCGCCGAAGACTTGCAGCGGTCGCAGGGGTTGATGCCTCCCGAATATCCGGCGGCCTATTTGCAAGTGCCGGCGCTCGACATCCAGATCCCGCAACTGGCGCGACAGATCACGGCGGGGGCGACGAATTCCTATGACAAAGCTGCGGCGATTGAGCAATATCTGAAAACCAACTTCAGCTACACGCTGGAATTGCCAAGCACTCCACCGGAGGACCCGGTCGCGAATTTCCTGTTTGAGCGCAAGGCGGGACACTGCGAGTATTACGCTTCGGCGATGGCGGTGATGTTGCGTAGCGTGGGAGTGCCGACACGGGTAATCACTGGATTTCGCGGGGGTGAGTTCAACGATGTGACCCGCAGCTACGTAGTGCGTGAGAGCAATGCACATGCGTGGGTGGAAGTGTATTTTCCGGGGACAGGCTGGGTGAGTTTTGACCCAACGCCCTCGACGCCGGGGCTGTCTCGAACGGGATGGAGCCGGGCGATGCTGTATTTCGACGCGATGGGATCGTTCTGGCGGGAGTGGGTGGTGAACTATGACTCGGCGCACCAGAAGGGGCTGGGCGAAGAGGTGAATCAAAGCACGCGGGCGTGGGTGGACCGAGTGCGGAGGTGGGGACAGAAGGAGCACGAACGGCTGTTGGCGGTGGCGCGTTCGACGGGGCTGCGGATGGCGCGGTCGCCGGAGCGGTGGATTGAAGGCGGCATCGCTTCCCTGCTGCTGGTGGGATTGCTGGTGGGGGCGCGTCCGGCGTGGCGGGGGATGCGGCGAAGTTGGGTGCAAAGGAATCCGGAGAAGGCACCGAAGCAGGCGGCATCGCTATGGTATTTCCGGATGCTGCGAGTGGTGGCGCGGAGCGGGGTGAAGAAGCATCCGGCGGACACGGCGAGGGATGTGGCGCGGCGGGTGAACGATCCGGCGATGCGGGCGCGGATGGTGCGGTTCAGCGAGGCGTACGAGTCGGCGAGGTTTGACGACGACGCTGAGGCGGCCAGGCGGCTGCCGGAGCTGTATGAAGAGATTGCGAATGGGCGGAAGTAGGGTCCGGCTGCTAAAATAAGGAGACCCCATGCCTAATTCCACCCTCAGTGTAGAGCTTGGCGGACAAGCTGCGTCTGCGCCGAAAGAGACCGGCAAAACCGCGCGGCCTGTCGTCCCCACACGCGTGGGCTTTGTGAGCTTAGGATGTCCCAAAAACCTGGTGGATTCCGAAGTGATGATGGGAATGCTGCACGAGGCTGGGGCTGAGCTTACGGCGCGCGCCGAAGATGCGGACGTGATCGTGGTGAATACTTGCTCGTTTATTGCCAGCGCGCAGCAGGAGTCGGTGGATACGATTCTGGAAATGGTGCGACACAAGACCGAGGGGCGGGCGCAGAAGATTGTGGTGGCGGGATGCCTGGTGGAGCGCTTTCGCAGCGAGATCCAGAAAAACATTCCGGAAGTGGATGCGGTGGTGGGGACGGGCGAGCTGGAGAATATATTGGCGGCGGCGGGGATAGAGACACCGGCGGGGCGGTTGGGCGAATCCTACACCGGTTCCAAGGTCGGGCCGTTCGTGATCTTGAATTCGCGGGCCGAAGGGGATGCACGGGAGCAGCAGGGGCGGTTCTCGCGCGAGGCGTGGGATGGGGCGATCGGCGACCTGCCCAACTATCTCTACAACGAAGACACGCCGCGCATTCTGGCGACGCCGGGGTACACCGCGTATCTGAAGATTGCGGAGGGGTGCGATCATCCGTGCAGCTTTTGCATTATTCCGCAGTTGCGGGGGAAGTTTCGCTCGCGGCGGTTTGAGTCTGTGATTGCGGAGGCGGAGCGGCTGGCGGCTTCGGGAGTGCGCGAAGTCACGCTGATTGGGCAAGACACGACTTGCTACGGCGAAGACTTTGGCCTGCAAGATGGACTGGCGCTGCTGCTGGAAAAACTGGCGGGGATTGAGGGATTGCGATGGGTGAGGTTCCTGTACGCGTATCCCAATAAGATCACGGGGCGGCTGCTGGAAACCATCGCGGGGCACGACAATATTTGCTCGTATATGGATGTGCCGTTGCAGCACGCGTCGGCTAGCGCGCTCAAGCGCATGAAGAGAGGCGGCGGGGCAGGAGTGTTCCTGAAATCGATTGAGAAGATGCGGCGGGTGATACCGAACCTGACGCTGCGGACGTCATTCATTGTGGGATTCCCCGGGGAGACCAAGGCGGAGTTCGACGAGATGTGCGAGTTTGTGCGGGAGGCGGAATTCGACTGGATGGGGGCGTTTGGCTATTCGGATCAGGAAGGCGCAGGCGCGTTTGGGTATGAGGCAAAGCTGCCGGAGCGTGAAATCGAGCGGCGGCGCAAGCAGCTGATGAACCTGCAACGCCAGATCAGCAAGCGCAAGAAGAAGGCGCTAGTGGGAAGGGAGTTCGACCTGCTGATGATGGGCGAATCTGAAGAGAGCGATCTGCTGCTGGAAGGCCGAACGGAAATGCACGCGCCTGAGATTGACGGCAAGGTGTTCGTGAACGACGTGCCGGAAGGCATGGATCCCCGCCCTGGGGAATTCTATCGCTGCGTGATCACCGAGGCGCATGAGTACGATTTGGTGGCGAAAATCGTGTGAGCGGGGATGTGTGATGGGGCAGGTTTGAGCGCCATACCAAGGGGGGCACGGCTTACGCTGTTGTCCTTTTTGCGACCGTGGAGGTGTACGCTCCTTGAGTCGGGTAAAACAACTCGGCGGACCGAGGCGAATGGGTGTACACTTCGTGGAATCGGGAAGCCGTTGATGGAATCCCGAATAGTCCCATCTTGGAGGAGGATGTCAATGAATAAACTCTCTAGAGTGTCCTGTATCGCTGGTATGGCGATACTATCGGTGTCATTCGCGGCGGCACAACAAGACCTGGCCACTGGGGCAGTGCAAGGCGTGACCAGTGTGAAAGGCGGCACCATTGATACAACTACAGCAATCTTTTCCAACTGCGGAAATGGTTGCGGCCAAATCAATTCGAAGTCCGGATACTACGTCTCCGGAACCGGTATTTCGCCGGGAACCGGGCAGACGTTGGCAATGGGCTTCAGTGTGAAAGCTGCGCAACAATTTTCGAGGGCGCTGACCCCGAATAGCGTGTACACGACGAATGGCGGCTCGAGCTCAGGCACCATGTCAGCCTACCTGCTGAACGGGACCAAAGCCGGCGGGCCTACCACGCTTTTCGCAACTCTGAACCAGTTTGGCACCATTCCCGATTTCCCGAGTATCAAGGTTTTGAGCTACACTTCGACCGCTCCCGTGACTTTCAAGACGGGGGGCACCTACTTCCTGTGTGAGACCGAATCCGTCAGCAACGTTCAGTTGCTATGGATGCTCTCCCTCAAGGATTTCACCAGCCCGTTCTGGTTCCAGACCAGCGATTCCTGCACCGCGGGTGGCATTGTCTGGTCGAACACGACCGGCGCCGTCGCAGGGGGAGCATTCGAGATCGACTAAAGCTGGTTGGCTGTCGCAGTATTTACCGAACAGGCCGCCTACCATGGGCGGCCTGTTTGATTCTGCTTCCGCGTTTCTTCGATTTCCCGTCAACCCTCTGCGGGCTGCGCAACATGGATGAAGTGTGCATGTTAGAGAATGCAGCCAACCCGCGCGGCCGTCTCTGGGCCTTGTGTTAGCATTTTCTTTCTTCCGGAGGCATGCATGATGCGTTACGTTTCCCTTGCAGTCGTACTCATCCCATTATTCAGTTGGGGACCGGCACAGGCCCAGACCCTTGCCGCAGGCAATGGGCGGAGCAGCGCGTCGTCTGCCGCAATCGCGCCAGAGACCCCAGTCGTTACTCTGGAGGGACTTTGTGACCAGGAGGCGTTCTCGATTGCGAAGCCGGTTCGCACGCCGGACACCGGTAAGCCTACGGTTGGCGAGCCGGGCTGCCAGTCGGTGATTACTCGCCGCGACTTCGAACAACTCTCCGCTGTAGTCGCCCCGAATGTGAATCCCGCGAGCGCTTTGCAGTTAGCTCGCTTCTACAGCGAACAACTCGCATTCGCCCACAAGGCCCGTGAACTTCACCTGGATAAGGATCCTCATTTCGAAGAAATTCTCCGCTTTACATACCTTCAGGTACTGTCGCGCGCGCTCAACAATCGGCTGCAAGAGGAGGCAGACCGCTTTGCCGAGACCGAATTCTCCGCGGCTGTGAAACTACATCCCGAGCAATTTGAACAGGTTTATCTCAGGCAGATTTCCATTCTCAAACAGAAGAAACACAAGGTCGGGCCCGCATCGACGGGAACGCGCGACACCGCTGCCGAACAGGCTGCGATGAAGTTGGTGGCGGAGGACATTTACCGTCGAGCGACAGGGGGGGAAGATTTTGCCAAGCTGCAGAAAGAAGCCTATGCGGCTTCGGGTAACCCCGAGGACTCCCCGGACTCAGAAGTGGGATTGGTTACCCGCGCACAACTGGGAACGTTCCACGAGGCGATATTCGGAGTGCCTGCCGGCCAGATCTCTCCGCTTCTCGATGGACCGGAAGCCTGGCACATCTTTCGTATTGTTTCCAAGGGCGCGATGTCACCCCACGACGCCAAGCAGATGATCGCGGGACAGCGTTTGAAAGAAACCCTGGATGCGATGCGGGACTCGGTTGGATCTAAACTCAATGATGGCTACTTCACGGCTCCCCCCGATGTTGACCCGGCCCAAGTGGGCGTGGAAGCGAAGTGATGGCAGGATAGGGTGAACCCGGCAACTACGTCACGGCAAACCAACCACGGGCCTGCTGTCCCAAGGATTGCTCAGTGAGTGCGTCCTCCCCGCCAGAGTAAGTCCAAGTCGTGCTACTCTCGTCATTCCGATGGCTAGCGCGCGCACCCTCCGTCTCCGTTGTCCGATCTGCAAGAAGCTGGTGGAGAGTTCCGGCGCGGAGTTCCCTTTTTGCTCGGAACGGTGCCGCACCGAGGACCTGGGGCGCTGGGCTACGGGACAGTACGTTGTCTCCGAATCGGTTTCTGAAGCAGCGGAGGAGAGCGACGCATTTGCTCCGCCGGAGCCAGATGAAGATTAGACCTCAAGTAACACTTGAGGGTACGCCGCGGCCGCCGGCTCCCCGCTGGGCTGAACTCATCGCAACGTTTTTCGGAGCTGGGCGCATGAAGCCTGGGCCAGGGACGTGGGGGTCGGTGGCGACGATCATCGTTTGGGCGATTGCGACGCGCTTCATCCCAGTGGGTTGGCACACGACTGCGACGGTGGTCGCCGCGGCGGTGGTGGTGGTGGTGGGCATTCCCGCGGCGACGGCGGTTTGCCGGGCATCGGGGGTGAAGGACCCGCAGTGGGTGGTGATTGACGAAGTGGCGGGGCAACTGGTCACGCTGATCGCGGTGCCTCTGGGATGGAAAACGTTTCTGGCCGGCCTTATACTTTTCAGGGCGTTCGATATCGTGAAGCCGCCGCCGGTGAGGCAACTGGAACGGCTGCCGGAAGGGACGGGCATTGTGATTGACGATGTGGGAGCGGGGCTGTACGCGCTGGGGGTGATGCATCTGCTACTGTATCTGGGATTTTTCGGACGCTAGCAACCGACCCGGGCGAGACGCATCTATAAAAGGGTAGAGTGGGGTCGAAACAAATATTATGAGCATTTCCGAGCGACTGCTGGGCAAGAAGGCCGCGAAAGACGGGAAGCCGCACATTGAGACGGTATCGCCCGGGTCGGCGCTGGCGGGAGCGGAAATTCGAATTACGGGCAGCGCGTTGCGTCCGCTCGAGTTTCGCGTGCCGCGAGTGCATTTTGGGGACATCCAAGCGGCAATCGTGGTGAGCTGCGATGAATTTGTGGTGGCGCGCGTTCCTGAGGGGGCACTGACGGGGCCGGTGGTGGTGGCGACCAATGGACACATCAGCAACGCGCAGTCGGTGAAAGTGGCGGTGCCCATTGCCGACGAACTGCATCCGGTGACCAACCCGGCGATTGACCACGACGGCAATATCTTCGTCACCTTTTCCGGCTCGCGGGGACAGGACACGCCGGTGTCGATCTACAAGATTGACACCAACTACGCGGTGAAGCCATTTGTATCTGAGTTGATGAACGCAACTGCGATGGCGTTTGACGGGGATGGCCAGCTCTATGTTTCGTCGCGCTACGATGGCACAGTCTATCGGGTGGCGCCGAACGGAACCATGGCGACCTATGCGGAGGGGATGGGTGTAGCGACGGGCATTGCGTTTGATCGGAACCGCAATCTTTACGTGGGGGACCGCAGCGGCACCATTTTCAAGATCAGCCCGGATCGGCAGATGTTCGTGTTTGCGATGCTGGAACCGAGCATGTCGGCATACCATCTGGCGTTCGATGCGGACGGCGACCTTTTTGTGACCGGCCCCACAACATCGAGCTATGACAGCGTGTACCGGGTGGACCCGCATGGGACGGTGAGTACGTTCTATCGCGGTCTGGGACGGCCGCAAGGCCTGGCGTTCGATGTGGAGGGAAACCTGTATGTGGCGGCGTCGCTGCACGGGAGTTCGGGGATTGTGAAGATCACTGCCGACGGCAAAGCCAGCCTGGAACTTGCGGGACGCGGGCTGGTGGGGCTGGCGTTTGCACCGGGAGGGGCGGCGATTCTGGCTACGACGAACGCGATCCATCATATTTCGTGGAACATTCGCGGGCTGCCATTGGTGCCGTGAGATTCCCAGTGGCGGGAGCGCGATTGGCCGCTGAGGTCCAGGGAGAGTCCCTACGCGCGGTTCTTGCTTTACACTTCTATAGGTGAACGCGGAAATTGTAGCCATCGGTTCTGAGTTGCTGTCGCCTTACCGGCAGGACACCAACTCGCTCTATCTGACGGAGCGGCTGAACCAACTCGGCGTTGAAGTGATCTTCAAGACCATTGTGGGGGACGAGCGAGCGCACTTGACCAGCGCCGCGCGCACGGCGCTCAGCCGAGCCGACATTGTGATCTTCATGGGCGGACTGGGCCCGACGGAAGATGACCTGACCCGGGAAGCGGTGGCGGAAGCCCTGGGGCTGGAACTGCATCGCGATGACGCCATCCTGAAGCAACTGGAGCAACGCTTCGCGGCCCGCGGGTACAAGCTGACGGCCAACAATCACAAGCAAGCCGACGTTCTGACTGGTGCCGTAGTGCTGGCCAATCTCAAAGGCACAGCTCCGGGGCAGTGGATTGCGGGCCAGTATGAAGAGCGGGAAAAGCTGGTGCTGCTATTGCCGGGGCCGCCATTTGAATTGAAGGCGATGTTTGACGAGGAGTGCGTGGAGCGCCTGCGCGCGAAGCTGCCGGTGCAGCACATCGCGAAGTGCGAATTGCGGGTGGCGATGTTGGGCGAGTCGCTGGTGGATTCGCGGATCGCGCCCATTTACAAACGGTACAGCGATGTGCAGACGACAATTCTGGCAGGAGCGGGAGAAATACAACTGCATCTGCGCTGCCGGGGCGAATCGCTGGAAGCGGCGCAGCGGCGGGTGGACGACCTGGCCACCAAGATCGAAGATGAACTGGGCGATGCAGTTTTCTCGAGCAATGGCGAATCGCTGGAACAAATTGTCAGCTACCTGCTGCAAATGCGAGGGATGACACTGGCGGTAGCGGAATCATGCACGGGCGGGCTGTTGAGCGAGAGGCTGACTTCAATCGGCGGGGCGTCGCGCTATTTTCTGGGCGGGGCGGTGGTCTATTCCGACGAATTGAAAACGGAGATGGCGGGAGTTCCGGCGCGGCTGATTGAGAAGCATGGAGCGGTAAGCCGGGAAGTGGCGATCGCGCTGGCGGAAGGGATTCGCGCTCGCGCTGGATCGGACCTGGGGGTTGGGATCACGGGCATCGCTGGGCCCTCCGGGGGAAGCGAGGCCAAGCCGGTGGGGCTGGTGTTTCACGCGCTGGCCCATCGCGAGGGCACTGACGTAATTGAGAAGTCGTTTCCGGGGGACCGCAAGCGGATCCGCTTTTTCGCATCGCAACAGGCGTTAGATATGGTGCGGCGGCAGTTAATGTAAGAGAAGCTGGGCGTGATGCGCATCTTTGTCGGTCTCGATCTTGATCCCGCGATTCGCCAGCGCATCCAGCGGTTTCTGGAAGGCGTGAGCGCGTTCGCACCGGAGGCGCGGTGGGTGCGGCCAGAGTCGCTGCACATCACCCTGAAGTTTATCGGCGAGCAAACAGCCGAACAGGTTGAAGCCATCAAGCACGTGCTGAGCAAGGTCGAGGCGCCAGGATTTGAAATTGCGCTGCGCGGCTGGGGATTTTTTCCACCTGTGAAAGCTCCGCGAGTTTTCTGGATCGGAATGGATGGGCCACCCGCGCTGGCGGGGCTCGCGGCGGCCATTGACGCGGCGACTGCGAGCCTGGGGATTCCGGCCGAGGAGCGCGCCTTCAGTCCCCATCTGACGCTGGCCCGCTCAGGACGGGGAGCTTCGGGAGCGCCGGGTTTGCGCAAAGGCTACGGCCCGAACCCAGTCTTTCAGATGCTGCAGAAGCGGTTGGGACAAATGGCAGAGGTCGAATTCGGTACAATGGCGGCTCGCGAGCTCTTTCTCTACCAGAGTCAACTGGGTGCCGGCGGCTCGAAATACAGCAAGCTGGAAAAGTTCGAGTTGTTGTAGCCGGGCTGCATCAAGGGACGGGATTCGCTAAACAATTTATGTCTGCCTACTTCCTCACCGCCGCTATCGGATACTTTCTGGGCTCGATCCCGTTCGGCTATCTGCTGGTGCATATTTTTCACGGGGAAGACGTGCGGCTGAGCGGCAGCGGAAACATCGGAGCGACCAACGTCTCGCGCAAATCGCCGGGCCTGGGAGTCGCCACACTAGTGCTCGATGCCGGCAAAGGCGCAGCTGCGGTGATGCTGGCGCGGCACTTTTTCGCTGCCGGCGATGGGAACGTGCACGGGCTGGTCATTGCAAATCTTGCCGCTGTGTCCGCGGTCATCGGACACCTGTACCCGGTGTGGCTGAAGTTCCGGGGCGGCAAGGGAGTGGCGACCAGCTTGGGGGGATTCGGCGTGATTGCGCCTTGGGCGGTGCTCGCAATGGTGGGCGTTTTCGTGGTGGTACTGCTGTCATTTCGCTACGTCTCGCTGGGCTCGATCGTGGCCGCAGCGCTGCTCCCGCTGCTGACCTGGTTGTTGTACAAGGATGCCGGATCAAGCGTCGTCCTGGGGCTGATCAGCACCGCTTCCCTGCTAGTGATTTGGAAACATCGAGCCAACATGCAGCGGGTGTTGGCAGGCACGGAAGCCAAGTTTGGGAGGCGGAGATGAGCCGAATCGCGGTGATCGGAGCGGGCGCGTGGGGGACCGCGCTGTCGATTGTGCTGGGCCGCAAGGGCACGCACATTGTGACGCTGTGGGCTCATGAGACGGAGGTGTGTGAGTGCATCATGGCGCGCCGCTGCAACGACCTGTTTCTGCCGGGACACGCCATCCCCGCGCTGGTGACGCCAACCAACAACCTGGAAACTGCGCTGGAAGGGGCGGAGATTGTGGTCAGCGTGATGCCATCGAATCACTGCCGCGGACTTTTCCAGAAGATGCTTCCCTTCCTGGGCCCGGACCTAATTTTTGTGAGTGCGACCAAGGGGTTGGAAGAAGGATCGCTGCTGCGCATGACGGAGGTGATCGCGCAGGTGGTGGGCTCGTCGGCGGATGTCCGGGTTGCTGCCATCAGCGGGCCGTCGTTTGCGAAGGAAGTGGCGAAAGGCGATCCCACGGCGGTCACGGTGGGGTCTGGGGACGGCACGCTGGCCGAACTGGTGCAGCGCGAGTTCAGCGATCCGCGTTTCCGGGTGTACACCAACGCGGACGTAATTGGAGTGGAGCTGGGGGGCGCGCTGAAGAATATCATCGCGATTGCCGCGGGAGTTTGCGACGGCCTGGGGCTGGGGCACAACTCCGTGGCTGCGCTGATTACCCGGGGGCTGGCGGAGATGGCGCGGCTGGTGGTGGCCAGCGGGGGGCGACTGGAAACTATGTCGGGCCTGGCGGGTCTGGGGGATTTGGTGCTCACCTGCACCGGTGGCCTGTCGCGGAATCGTAGCGTGGGCGCCGAACTGGGACGCGGACGCAAGTTGCCGGACATCATTGCGGGAATGCACGGGATGGTGGCGGAGGGAGTACTAACGGCGCGAGCCGCAGTTGGGCTGGCGCACGCACGCGGGGTGGAGATGCCCATCACCGAACAGATCCATGCAGTGTTGTACGAGCACAAACCGCCCGAGCAAGCCATCCACGAACTGATGACGCGCACGACGCGAAGCGAATCACTGCAGTAAGGCGGAGCGCTGGACGACGACGGACGCCGCCGGGAGTGGCTTAGCGAAAGATGAGCCGCGATATAACGCTATCTATGGCCGACCATGTAATCTTCATCTCGGAGACGGAGGCCACGAACGACTTTGCCTCGGTGTTGGCCCGAGCACGGGCTGGCGCGGAAATTGTGATAGAGAGTGGAGGGGGCAAGGTACCAGTAGCGGTGATCCATGCGCCAGCTCCGATGCGCCGTTCCATGGCGGAGTGTATAGCGCTGTTGCCCGAGGATTCGAGCGCGACCATGGATGCGGACTTTGCTAAGGATGTCGAGGCCGCAGTCGAGAGCCATCGCGAGCCGCTCGAGCCGACGGTGTCTGCAAGCTGAGATGGCGCTCGATGTTCCCGAGCGCGGGCTTGCTCGATCCCAGCGCGGCGGCTACACTTCGCGGATGAGCTATTTGCGTGTTGCCCGCTCCCGACTTGGCATCCTCCTAGCCCTCGCTTTGGTGGGGACAACTCCCAGCCGCTCGCAAACCACAACCAACGGCTACCAACCGAAGTGGTGGAAGGAAGCGGTGGTGTACCAGGTGTATCCGCGGTCGTTCAAAGACTCCAATGGCGACGGCATTGGAGACCTGAAGGGGATCACGGCGGAGCTGGATTACATTCACGGAATTGGGGTCAACGTGATCTGGCTAAGCCCGCACTATGACTCGCCGAACGCGGACAATGGGTACGACATCCGGGACTATCGCAAAGTGATGACGGAGTTCGGCACCATGGGTGACTTTGACGAACTTTTGCGCGGGGTGAAGCAGCGGCACATGCGGCTGGTGCTTGACCTGGTGGTGAACCACACCAGCGACGAGCACAAGTGGTTTGTCGAGAGCCGCAAGTCGAAAGACAATCCTTACCGTGATTACTACATCTGGCGCCCCTCCAAGAATGGCAAGGAACCAAACAACTGGACTTCGTTCTTCTCTGGCTCGGCGTGGAAGCTGGATCCAGCGACCGGCGAATACTACCTGCATTTGTTTGCGGAGAAACAGCCGGACCTGAACTGGGACAATCCCAAGGTGCGCCACGAAGTATACGACTTGATGAAGTTCTGGCTTGATAAGGGGGTGGACGGGTTTCGGATGGACGTGATTCCCTTCGTCTCCAAGGATCAGACTTTCCCCGATCTGCCCAAGGGAGCGGAGGCGCATCCCGAGTTCATCTACGCTGCGGGACCGCATCTGCACGAATACTTGCAAGAGATGAACCGGGAAGTGCTGTCGAAGTACGACGGGATGACGGTAGGGGAGGCCTTCGGCACCACGCTGGACAAGACTCCGCTGCTGGCGGACGAGCGCCGGCAGGAACTGAATATGATCTTCAACTTCGACGCGGTGCGCATCAACCAGGACAACGGACACTACCGGTCGTGGACGTTGCCGGAGTTCAAGGCGATCTATACCCGGCAGGACCGCGCTCTGGATGTGCACACGTGGAACACGATTTTCCTTTCGAATCACGACAACCCGAGGGTGGTGTCCGCCTTTGGCGACGATTCTGCGGCGTATCGCGTGACCTCGGCGAAGTTGCTGGCGACCATGCTGCTGACGCTGAAGGGGACACCGTTCATCTACCAGGGCGACGAACTGGGGATGACCAACTATCCGTTTCAGGGCATTGAGGATTTCGACGACATCGCGGTCAAGAACGCGTGGAAGGAATACGTAGTAAGCCAGAAGGTCAGCGCGGCAGATTTCATCGCCAACATGCGCAAGACCAGCCGCGACAACGCGCGGACACCGATGCAATGGGAGGCCTCCCCAAATGGAGGATTCACCACGGCGGCGAAAGCGTGGCTGGCGGTGAACCCGAATTATCGGGAAATCAACGCGAAGCAAGAGGTGGGAGATCCGAATTCGATCTACCGCTATTTCGGTCAGATGAACGAACTGCGGAGGAAGACGCCGGCATTTGTCTATGGGGAGTATTCCGACCTGGACCCGCAGAATCCCAAGGTGTACGCCTATACGCGAAAGCTGGGGGAGGAGAAATATCTGATCGTGCTGAATTGTTCCGGAGAGGCCGTCGCGTACTCGGTTCCGGGCGGGGTGAAGCCAGGACAGTGGGTGATTGCGAATTTGGCCAGGACGGAGGAGCACGGGAGCGTCCTGAACCTGAGGCCGTGGGAAGCCAGGATCTACAAATTCTAGGGCGAGGCTGGGGGGAAGGAGAATGGAGGGCGGGCGGCATCGCTGAAGTCGACACCTTCATTACAATATTGTTATGGACTCATTCGTCATTGCAGGCAAGGCACTCCGCTCGCGTCTGATCGTTGGCACTGGCAAATACAAATCGTTTCAGGAGACAGCTCGCGCGCTCGAAGCCAGCGGCGCCGACATGGTGACCGTAGCGGTGCGGCGGGTGAACCTGGATCGGAACCAGGAATCGCTGCTGGACTATATCGATGCCAAGAAGTACGTGCTGCTGCCCAACACGGCAGGGTGCTACACCGCCGAGGAAGCGATTCGGGCGGCGCGATTGGGGCGCGAGGCGGGACTCTCGGATTGGGTAAAGCTGGAGGTGATCGGCGACCTCGCCACCCTCTATCCGGACGTTCAAGCCACCTTGGAAGCGACTCGCGTACTGGTAAAGGAAGGCTTTACGGTTCTGCCGTATACCACTGATGACGTTATCTTTGCCAAGCGGCTGGTGGATGCGGGCGCGGCCGCGGTCATGCCCCTGGGGGCACCTATCGGGAGCGGGATGGGGATTCAGAACCAGGCCAATATGCGGATTCTGCGGGAGATGATTATTAGCGTGCCGCTGATTGTGGACGCGGGGGTGGGCACCGCCTCAGATGCGGCGATCGCGATGGAACTAGGTGCGGATGCAGTGCTGATGAATACAGGAATCGCCGCAGCGCAAGATCCCATTTTGATGGCCGAAGCGATGAAGCACGCGGTGATAGCGGGACGCCAGGCGTATCTGGCTGGGCGTATGCCGAAGAAGCTGTACGCGACTGCGAGTTCGCCGTTGGAAGGTGTGGTGAAGTAAGCGGGCTACTTCTGCGCGGTGTTGGCGGCGGGACGATTGGGGTTCGCGGGCGCGGGGGAGACGTACACAATTTCGCCGGGCCTGGCGTAGTGCAACACCTCGCGGGCTTCTTTCTCAATGGCTTTCTTATCTGACTTGAGCGAGTCAATGTGTTGCAGGTAGGCGTCGTTTTCTTTCTTCAGGCGTTCGTTCTCCGCGGTCAGGCGGATGAAATCGGCGTGCTTCTTGTTATAGACCACGATTCCGTTGTCGCCAAAGGTGGCGTGGGCGAACAGCCAACTCGCGAGCACGAGCACCGCCACAGTGGCCATCTTGCGGCGCATGCGGGCAAGCCAGGAGCGCGCGGTGGAAGTTCGTGCCACCACGTGATCGGTGAAGGCTTCGGCGCGGGGAGCGTGCTGAAGGGCAACACGCAGACCTTCCTCGGCCAGCGGTTGCACCCGGTCCTTGGCGAATTTGCTTACTCGAAAATCCATACTTTTGCGGCTGCGCTCAACTTCTCCAGAGCTGCGTGACTGCCTGCTTCGGTGTAGGCCCGAACCACCGGCTCAGTGCCTGACAAGCGATAGCAGACCCACGACCCATCGTCGAGGACCAACTTCAAGCCATCTTTGCGAACCACTTCCTGAACCTTGTGGCCGGCAAACTCGGCTGGGTCAAGTCGTACTTTATCAGTGAACTTCTGTTGGACGTCATTCGTCAAGCGAAAGTTTTCGCGAATCGGGTAAAAGGAACCAACTTCGGCAAATAGGGCCTGCAACTGGGCGCTGAGGGAGGCGCCGCGGCGGGCCACCATCTCGCAACAGAGCAGCCCAGCCAGGACGCCATCCTTCTCGGGGACGTGACCGCGGATGGAAAGGCCAGCGCTCTCTTCCCCGCCGATGAGGATCTTGTCCTGCTTAATGAGCTCGCCGATGTACTTGAATCCTACGGGCGTTTCATAGAGCGGAACATCGTGGTGGCGAGCCAGGGCGTTGATCAAGTTGGTGGTGGCGACGGATTTGGCCACGCCGTTTTTCCAGCCGCGAGTTTCGACGAGGTAATCGAACAGCAGGGCGATGACGTAGTTGGGCTGCAGGAAAGTGCCGTCAGTATCGACAATGCCGAAGCGGTCGGCATCGCCGTCGGTGGCGATACCGATGACTGCGCCGGTGTCGCGCATCCGGGCGCGCATTTCCTCCAGCAGATGATCGTCGGGTTCGGGAGCGTGGCCGCCGAAGAGCACGTCGCGATGGTCGTGGACGGTGGCGACGGGCACGCCCGCCTCGCGCAAGAGTTCGTCCGAGTATCCACGCGCCGCGCCCCACAGGGGATCGAAGACCACTTTGATCCCGGATTTCTTGATCACGTCAAAGTCAACGATCTCACGCAGGCGCGCCAGGTAACCCGGTTTGGGATCGAGCGGCTCGGAGTCGACTTTGTTCACGGGCGGCAGAGTGGATTGGCTGGAATCGGCCGATGCGATGGCAGCCTCGACGGCTTTGGTCACTTCCGGCAGGGCGGGCGCGCCGTCGGAGGTGGAGAACTTGATACCGTTGTATTCTGGCGGATTGTGCGAGGCGGTGAAGTTGATAGCGCCGTCCGCTTTGGCCTGAATGACAGCGTAGGAAATCGCGGGAGTGGGAGCGGGTTCGGCGATCAGCAGGGGAGTGATGCCGTGGCGGGCCAAAACTTCGGATGCAATTGAAATTAGAGTCTCGCCTAAGAAGCGGGGGTCGCGACCGACAATGACGCGTGCGCCAGTGGGTTTCTGCGAGACCACGTAGCGGGCGATGCCATCCACCGCGCGGCATACATTGGCAAAGGTGAATTCATCCGCCATTATGGCGCGCCATCCCGAAGTACCGAACTTGATTTGAGTTGCCATAGGTAGTGGTGCAGCCTTTCGCGGCCTGGCTCGATGCACGTAGTCTAAAATACCCACGGATATGAACCCTGGATATTGCCAGGCCCTGATTTTATATGACGGACAAAATACTCGTCCTCACCACCGCAGGTTCTGCCGAGGAGGCGCGCCGTATCGCGAGCGCGCTGGTGGAACGCCGGCTCGCGGCCTGCGTCAACATCGTGCCACAAATCGAGTCGGTGTATCGATGGGAGGACGCAGTCCAGCAGTCTGCAGAGTGGCTGTTGCTGATCAAGACCACGGGGGAGGCGTTCGCCCGGGTGCGAGACGCGATCAAGGAATTACACTCCTACGACCTGCCGGAGTGCATTGCGGTGGCGATTGATGAGGGAACGCCGGAATATTTGCGGTGGATTGGGGACGAAGTGCGGGGGAGTTAGCGGGGGGGGAGCAACGCTGGCTGCTCACAACCCCGCTAGCGCATTGTCCAGATCGGCGATGATGTCTTCGACGTCTTCAATGCCGACAGAGATTCGCACCAGGCCGTCGGTGATGCCGATTTTCTTGCGGCCCTTCTCTCCGAGAGCGGCGTGGGTCATGGTGGCGGGATGGGAGATAAGAGTCTCGACTCCGCCGAGGGATTCGCCGAGGGTGCAGACGCGAACTTTCTTCAGCATCTTTTTTGCATTGGCGAGCGACCCGGTTTCAAAGGTGATCAAGGCGCCGAAGCCGGTCATCTGGCGCTTGGCCAACTCGTGTTGCGGATGCTCGGCAAGGCCGGGATAAAAGACTTTTTTGACTCGCTTGTGTCCGGCCAGGAAGGCAGCGACGATGCGGCCGTTGACGTCGTGCTGCTCCATGCGCACGGCCAGCGTCTTCACTCCGCGCAAGATCAGCCAGCACTCAAATGGGGACAGGATGGCGCCTGCCGCCTTCTGCAGGAAGGCGAGCTTTTCTACCTGGTCTGGCCTGGTGCACACAATTACGCCGCCCAGTCCATCACTATGGCCGTTGAGAAACTTGGTAGTGGAGTGCATGACCATGTCGGCGCCCAGGGCGAGGGGCTTCTGGAAATAGGGCGACATGAAGGTGTTGTCGACCACGAGTTCGGCGCGGCGGGCGTGGCAAATATCGGCGATGGCGCGAATGTCGCTGATGGTCATCAAGGGATTGGTCGGAGTTTCGATATAGACCATGCGCGTGTTCTTGCGCAGCGCCTGCTTCACGTTGGCGGGATCGGTAGTGTCAACGTAGGTGAACTCGAGGCCGAAGTTTGCCCACACCTGGTTGAACAGCCGGGGCACTCCGCCATAGAGGTCATGGCCGCAGACCACGTGATCGCCGGCCTTGAGCAGGGTGGCGAGCGCGTTGACGGCCGCCATGCCACTGGCAAACACCTTGGCGCCGATTCCCCCTTCGAGAGCTGCGAGGTTCTCCTCGAGCCGAGTGCGGGTGGGATTGGAGACGCGGGCATACTCGTAGCCCTTGTTCTTGCCCAGTTCCTGCTGCACGTAGGTCGAGGTCGCGAAAATTGGAACCGCCACCGCGCCGGTGGAGGGGTCGGGGTATTGCCCGACGTGGATGGACTGGGTTGCGAAACCTGCTTTTCGTTTTCTCATAGAGGTTGAAGAATTTGGTAATTGGGTAATTGAGTAATTTGAAACCTCAAGGCAAATTAGCAAATTACTCAATTACAACATCACTCAATTTTCTAAACTCCGCCTTCGAAGATTTTTTTCGACAAGTAGCGTTCGGCGGAATCGGGAATCATGGTCAGGATGCGCTTGCCGGGACCCAGGCGTCGCGCAATCTGCAGCGAGGTGAAGACGTTGGCGCCCGCGCTGGATCCGGCCAGCACCCCCTCGACCGCTGCCAGACGCTTGACCATGTCAAAAGCATCCACGTCGGAGACGGCGATGATTTCGTCGCACACGGTGGGGTCGAAAGTTTTTGGAATGAAGCTGCTGCCAATGCCTTCTACTTTGTGCGGGCCCACCTTGCCGCCGCCCAGCACGGAGCCTTGGGTTTCGACCGCGATGGTCAAGACGCGCGGCAGGCGCTCTTTCATGTAGCGCGCAATTCCAGTAAACGTGCCGCACGTGCCGCAGCCGATGCAGACCGCATCCACGCGGCCTTCCATTTGCTCAAACATCTCGACGGCCGTGGTTTGATAGTGGTAGTCGGGATTGGCGGGATTATCGAACTGGGCGGCCATGAAGGCGGTGGGATCGCTGGCGGTGAGGGCTTTGGCTTGATCGATGGCGCCTTGCATGCCGGCGGCGTCTGGGGTGCGGGTGACCTCGGCGCCGAGGGCCCGCATGATCATCACTTTTTCTTCGGAAAATTTCTCCGGGACAAAGAGGCGAACTTTGTACCCGTGATTGACCCCGATCAGGGCCAGACCAATGCCAGTATTGCCGGCAGTAGCTTCGATGATGGTGCCGCCCGGCCGCAGCTTGCCTTCGCGCTCGGCCCGCTCGATGATGCCGACGGCCGCCCGGTCTTTGACGCTGCCGCCGGGGTTAAGGTACTCCAGCTTGGCGAAGACGTCGCCCCCATCGGGCGGCGCCAGCTTTCTCAGTTGCAAGATGGGAGTGTCGCCGACGAGTTTGGTGATGTCGTCGCTAACGCGCAGGCGCGAGGCTTCAAGGGTTCGCATTGGGGGCACCTTTTATGAGGACTGATGTGATGAGAGTACCCCTAAGGGTAGTGAAGTGGGGCGGGTAGCGTCAAGAAAACTTACTTCCCTGCCCCCGCCCCGCCCTCTTGCCCCGCGTAATAGCCGCTCTTGGTGCGGGCCGTGAGCTTGGTGCGACCCTGCGTCTGGACATCGACGCGGATGGTGCGGTAGCCGCCTACGCTTTTAGGGGTCGCGGGCTTGTATCCGATAGTGTATTGGTTGCGGATGTCGTGAGCGATTTCTCGGCTGATCGCGTCCACTTCGTCCACGGTGCGGGGGAAAAATGCGACACCGCCGGTGCGTTCGGCCATGATTTCCAGGGCGCGTTTTGCCCGCTTGGGATGCGACTCTTCGGCCAGCAAGCCGATGGCATACACGGTGGGGCCGTTCTCCGCCTGCAACCGTTTCACAGCGGCTTCGAGTTGAAGCACGCTGGCATTGTCTTCGCCATCGGTTACCACGAACAGAACTTTGCGCTGAAGCTTGCCGTTCCGCTTCAAGTGGTCGGAGGAGGCGACGACTGCATCGTAGAGCGCAGTGCCGCCGCGAGCGTCAATCTTTTCGAGACCGTCCTTGAGCTTGTTGATGTTGGAAGTGAAATCGGTGTCGAGGTAGTACTCGTCGTTGAAGTTCACTACGAACACTTCATCCTGGGAATTGCTTGAACGCACCAGATTGAGCGCGGCCTGATTGACCTTCTGCCGCTTCTCACGCATGGAGCCGGAGTTGTCGATGACAACGCCCATCGCAACAGGAATGTCTTCATGGCGGAAGGAAGTGATGTTCTGCATCTTGCCGTCTTCAAAGACTTTGAAGGCGGTCTTTTCCAAGTTGGTGATGAGCCGCTGTTTTTCATCCACCACGGAGGCGTGCAGCACCACTTCGTCCACTTCCTTGCGGAAGACGAAAACGCCAGAGTCGCTGTCTGGCTGCTGGCCCTCGGTGCTAGGCGGAGTGGTGACCGGCGGGTTGGCAGCCGGACGATGCTGGGAGGAGGGGGGAGGCATGTCCCCGGGTGCAGCTTGGCCACCAGCATTGCTGGACTGCGCCCAGCCGATTGCGGCCAGGCCGCACAGCAGTACCACCCAACAGCACCAACTACTCCGAGGGAGCATAGTAACCCGTTTTGGCATAGACCTTCAGTGGCGGTAAACCTTTCGGTGGGATGAGCCTCACCTTAATCTTACGCCACTTGCCGTCCTTCCCTGGGTTCCTTGGACGGTAACCGAGCACATATTGGTTGCGTAGCTCGACACCTATTTTGGTGGAAACATCGGCCAGGTCGTTTGGATTGTCGATAGTGAAGGCGCGGCCGCCGGTCAATTCCGAGACTTCGCCGAGCAGTCCGGGGCCCAGGCGTTCCTCTTCGGTGGGGAAATAATGGTCATAGATGCCGATGGCATAGATCAACACGTCGGCCTCTTTCACCATGGCCTTGATTTCGCCCTCGGTGTAGCGGCTGTGGTTGTCGCCACCGTCGGAAATGACCAATAGCGACTTCTTGGGGTACTTGGCCTGCCGCATCTTGCTCATGCCCAGGTAAATGGCATCCAGGAGCGCGGTGCGCCCTTTGGGAACGGTGTACACCAGTTTGCCCTGCAAGTCCTCGATGGAATTGGTGAAGTCGGAGATCTCTGAGGGCTTGTCGGCGAAGGCGATCATGAAGAACTCGTCCTGGGGATTGGCGGTCTTGAAGAATTCGATGACCGCCTCGCGAGCGCGCTCGATCTTGGTGCTCATGCTGCCGCTCATGTCGAAGATCACGCCCAGCGAGATGGGAGCATCTTCACTGGAGAAGGTGCGGATGTCCTGCTGGTCGCGGCCTTCGTAGACGGCGAAGTTGTCCTTGTCGAGGCCGGTCACCAGGCGGTTGAGCGGGTCGGTGATGGTCACCGGCACCAGCACCATGTCCACATCCACTTTGAAGGGCTTGGTATGGGTCTTGAGGGCGGGATCAATGTCCGGCTCTTTGGGCGGCGGTTGAGTGCGCGGAGTGATGTGAACATCATCGGCGGTATTTTGTGCCGCCAGTTGCGCCGGCATTAAGGCAGCGGTCAGCAGAAGCACCAGGACACAGAGTGTTCCCAGGGTTCGATCAAAAGATGGCATGGATGCACCCGAGACCCCGGACGGGGCCAGTTGGAGGTTCCGAAAAGAGTTGGTGGGGAGTATTGACCCACCCCCACTATGGCGGGCCATAAATTCCTCTTCTGGGGCAGATGTTAGCACAGACCGGGCTTCGCGCACGGCCTTTTTCATGGCCAAACCAATTCTTTCGCGGTTGCCGGAGCGGTACGCGCTTCGGCAAAGCCGATTTTGCTTCCCCGGACCATCCCGGGCGCAGCTTTGATGGAGGCTCAAATCAAGGATTTGCAAGTTGGGAGGGTGCGTTTCCGCTAGAATGCAGTTTCCGATGGCCATCATCTTTCCCTTCCGCGCCCTGCGTTACAACCCGGACCTGGTGGCGCTACCCGACGTGGTGACGCAGCCCTACGACAAGATCACGCCAACCATGCAAAAGGATTACTACGCGCGGAGTCCCTTCAACCTGGTGCGGATCATCCTGGGCCAACGACACTTGGATGACAATGAGGCCGACAACGTATACATCCGCGCCGCCGCTCACTTTCGGGAGTGGCGCCGGGATGGCATCCTCAAGGCCGACGACGCGCCATCGCTGTACGCGTACACCCAGACCTTCGTCGCGCCGGGAAGTGCGGCACAAGTCACCCGGCGAGGATTTATTGCCCTGGGGAAGCTGGAAGACTATTCCGCAGGCGTGGTGTTCCGCCATGAGCAAACGCTGAGCAAGCCCAAGAGCGACCGGCTGAACCTGCTGCGAGCCACTCGGGCGCACTGCGGACAAATCTTCATGCTGTATAACGACAGCGGAGAGATCGACAATGCGTTGGCAACAGATGCGCCGCCGGCCATCGAGGTGGGCGACGAGTATGGCGTGGTCCACCGGGTGTGGCAGGTTTCGGATTCCGCGCGTATCGCTCAGGTTCAGCTGGCGATGCGCGATAAGCAGTGGATCATCGCCGACGGGCATCATCGTTATGAGACCGCGCTGAATTATCGCGACGAGCGGTTGGCGGGAGCGCTCCCTTCGCCCGATGCCAACGCTCCCTACGAGCGCGTGATGATGACCCTGGTCAACATGGAAAGCCCGGGCATGGTGATTCTGCCGACGCATCGCGTGGTGCAAGGCTTACCCAACTTTTCCGTTGAAGAATTTAAGTCCCGGATAGGGCCCTATTTCAATGTGGAAGAAGCCGACCCCGCAATCGATGCTGGGCGAGCCGCCGTGCAACTGCGGGAAGCGGGCCGGATCGGCAACGTTTTTTTGGCTGTCACCAAATCCCACGCAATGCTGCTGCACACTCCCAAATGCGTGGGAAGCGCTCTATTCGGCGACCTGTCTTTGCGACAGCAAGCACTCGACGTGGTGCTACTCCACAAGTGTCTTTTGGAAGGGGTGCTGGGAATTTCCCAAGAGGCTATTCGCAACCAGGACCACGTGTCCTATTATCGCGATGCCGGCGAAGCGATGGCGCTGGTCCGCAGTGGCGCGGCGCAGATCGCTTTCCTGATGAACCCGTGCCGGGCTGCGCAGGTGCGCGACATCGCATTCGCAGGAGAGGTACTGCCCCAAAAATCGACCGACTTCTTTCCCAAATTGTTGAGCGGTCTGGCCATTTATGCCCTGGAGTAAGAGGATGGCGACCCGAGGGATAGCGCTCTTGTTGATGCTCGCGTTCGCCACGGCGGCGACGTCGAGCGACGAGAAGCGCCTCTCTATCTACTCGCCCAATACCAACTACTCGCTGACGGTGGTGGACAACGAGAACCGCGAATATGTAGGTCTGCTGGAATTGCTGGAACCATTGGGAAAGGTGTCAGCCCGCCAGGAGGGCCGCCGGTGGAAGCTGAACTTCAATAACCAGGAGGCGGAGTTTACTCTGGGCCAAGCGAAGGCCAGGATCCGGGGTGCGGACTTCGACCTCACCGGCAACTTCTTGCTGCAGAACGGGCGCGGGCTGGTTCCGCTGACCGCGCTGACCACTTTGCTGCCGCGTTTTCTGGGGAATCCAGTGGAGTTCCACAGCACGGGGCGGCGACTGTTTGTGAACGGCGTGTTCACGGAGTGCCGGGCGGCGACTGTCCCTACTGGCTTGGTGGTGCATTGCTCGGCCCCGGTGAATCCCGCCATTTCCACCGAGCCGGGACGCCTGCGTATGGTATTCACGCGCGAGCCTCTGGCAGCGATCGAGACGCGCGGCCTACAACTCGACGGAAAGGTGCTGTCGCAGGTGTCGTCGCAAGAAAGTAACGGCGCCGTGGAAGTGAACATCAGCGGGAGTGTCCCCCTACTGGCCAGCTTCAGCGATGGCGGGCGCACCATCACTCTGGCTCCAGCTCCCCAAGTCGAGAGCGCAACGGAATCCGCACAGAACTCCACTGCCTCGCCAGCTCCGAACACTCCGGACGCGGCCCCGGTCAACCCGACGGCGGGAGCGCGGCCGCCTTGGTTGGAGCCTGGCGCCGTGGCCACGCAAGCTCTAGTGATAATTGATGCCGCCCATGGGGGTGACGACAGCGGCACCGTGCTGGCGCCGAAGCTGAACGAAAAAGAAGTGACTCTGGCGCTGGCACGCTACTTGCGCCGCGAACTGCAAACTCGGGGCATGGCAGTGCTGATGCTGCGGGATGCGGATGCAAGCCTATCGCAGGACCAACGCGCCGGACTGGCCAATTCTTCCCGCGCGGCCGCCTATGTCTGCCTGCACGCGTCCGCCGACGGTAACGGAGTGCGAGTGTACACCGCGTTGCTTCCAACCGGGCACGAGGACAAGGGTATCTTCAAGGCCTGGGCGAGTGCGCAATCCAGCGCGCTCAGCGACAGCCGGGAGCTCGCCGCGGCGCTGGCCGACGAGATCCGCAGTCAAAACATCAGCGTGCGCGCGCTGGCGGCGCCGCTCAGGCCCTTGAACAACCTGACTCATGCCGCAGTCGCGGTGGAACTCTCGGCGTTGAACCTGGCACAACTCACTTCTCCTAAGTATCAGCAACAGGTCGCTGCCGCCATCGCGAGAGGGCTGGCGCGGCCACGCCCGGGAGCGGGCCGATGATGCCGCGCCACTTGGTGGTGGGCCTGATCGTTGTTTTGGTCGCGGTGCTAGTGCTGGGGGTGTATGTTGGGCGGATGCACTACCGCGCGGCTCAGCTGCCGCCGGCGGCGAGCGACGCGCGTCCTATCGAACCTCCCGGCGCTGGGCCCACCGAGCCGATCACTCTTTATGTCGCCGACGACGCGGCCGGGACCATCCGGCCCTACTCGGTAACCATCCCACTCTCTGCCGGGCGCCAGCAGCGCGCCAACTTGCTGGTCGCGGCCTTGCTGGCGTTCTATCGCGAGTCCACGTCGGCGCACGCGATTCCGGTCGCGTCCGAATTGCGCGCCGTGTATCTGATCGACTCCGACACGGCGGTGATTGATCTCAATGCCGCCTTCGCCGACGGACATCGTTCGGGCGTTTTGATCGAAGAGCTTTCGGCGCTGTCGCTGGTTGAGAGCCTGAGCGAAAACGTGGAAGGAATTCGACGCGTCAAGATCTTGATTGACGGCAAGACTCGCGACACCCTGGCCGGCCATGCCGATCTGAGCGAATTCTACGACAGTGGAAGCGCGAAGGAAGCTGCCGTGCAAATGGGCAGCGATTGAAGGCTTATTGCATGGTTCGGGGGGGAGGGCGATAGCTGTCCGCTTCTCCGCAGTGCTAAAATCCGCAAAGGCCAGCAAATGTCCGACCAACCCACCAAGACCGCCACTGCCGAAGACCACTATTACGCGGCTCTCGACCACGTCTCGGAGGGGGAGTTCGAGCAGGCGGTCGCCGAGTATGAGAAGTCCTTGGCCGCCGACCCAAGCTTTACCGACGCGTTGCACGGACTGAGCCGCGCCCTGCAAGACCTGGGCCGCTTCGATGAAGCCATCGTGGTTTCGAAGCGTATCGTGGAACTCGATCCGGACGACGTGTTGGCGCACACCAGCTTATCGATTCTCTACCAACGCAAAGGCATGGTTCCCGAAGCCGAGGCCGAGGGTAATCTCGCCCGCATCAAGGGCTGGAAACAGCAGTTAAAAAAGAACCCGTAGGACGGTCGAACCGGCTCCCCATCGCCGCGGGGCTGCTGCTCCGAACTTCAACCACCGCATTCTCCATGAAATAAAAAGCGCCGCAGTCTCCTGCGGCGCTTTCCGTATGCATCAGCTGTCAAAGGTGTTACTGCACGGTAACGCTCACATCGTCCAGATACATGTAGGTCAAGTCGCCGTATCCGTCGCCGTGGGCGTTGAAGTAGATGCGCACAGTCTGCCCCTTGTAGGCCGTCAGGTCATAGGTGACCAGGGTCCACGCTTGAGCGTTGGAATCTACCTTCATGATGGAGGCCAGCGTGGTTCCCGAGGTGTTTTGCACCTGGGCTTCCTGCCAGTCGTAGGTGATGGTATCGGTCGTGCTGGGCCAGTAGTAGTAGGTCAGCGTGACCTTGGTTGCGGTGCTGGGAACCACAATGGTCTGGTAGATGGAGGAATCGCCATTCTGTTCTGGCGACGCAAACGCCCCCAGTACCGAACTGTAACTCCCAGTGTGCTTTTGGGTGGTGGAGACCTTTGGAGCGAGCACTCCGCCAGTCGTCCAACTACTCAGGCTGCCGGTTTCAAATCCGCCGTTCGCAATCAACTGCGTGGAGGTATTGGATACCGTGACGGTCACGGTGGAGGACTGGGCCGTGTTGCCTCCCGAGTCCGTCACCTTAGAGTAGATGGTATGCGTACCGTTGGTGGCCGTGGTGGTATTCCACGAGTAGCTGATGGTGTTTAAGTTAGTGTTGGAAGCAACCTGCGCGCCGTCAATGAATAACTGCATGGAGGCGAGAATCGGATTGCCGACGTCAGCTCCCGTAGCGCTCACTGTCACCGTACCGGAGACAGTAGAGTTGTTTGCGGGGGCGGTGATCGAGGTAGTAGGAATGGAGGTATCGGTGGTATTGGTCACAGTGACGTCATCCAGGTACATGTAGGTGAGGTCGCCGTAGCCGTCGCCGTGAGCGTTGAAGTAGAGCTGGATGGTCTGGCCCTTGTAGGGGGTCAGGTCAAAGGTGATCAGGGTCCACGCTTGAGCGTTCGAGCCCACCTTCATGATGGAGGCGAGCGTAGTTCCGCTTATATTGCGGACCTGGGCTTCCTGCCAGTCGTAAGTGATGGTGTCTGTGGTCGAAGGCCAGTAATAGTAGGTCAAGGTGGACTTGCTGACGTTGCTGGGAATGGTGATCTGCTGGTAGATGTAGGAATCGCCATTCTGTTCCGGAGCCGCAAAAGCCCCCAGAACGCTGCTGTAGCTGCCCGAGTGCTTCTGGACAGTGGAGGGGGTGGGAAGCAGGGCGCCGCCCGGAGTCCAGCAGCTCAAGCTACCAGTTTCAAAGCCGCCGTTAGAGAGGGTGCCGGTGACGCAAGTGCTGGCAGCAACTCCGACACCTGTGAGGCTCGCAGTTTGCGGGCTCCCCGGAGCGTTGTCCGTCACGCTTAGCGTGCCGGTCAAGGTCCCTGTGGTAAGCGGAGTGAAGGTCACATTGATGGTACAGCTGGTGCTGGCCGCCAGGGAGGCTCCGCAGTTGTTGGTCTGCGCATAGTTGCCCGTCACCGCGATGCTGGTGATGGACAAACTGGCATTGCCGCTGTTGGTCAACGTGACCACTTGTGCGGCGCTGGTTGTATTCACTGTCTGGTTGCCAAAGTTCAGACTGGTGGGGTTGAGCGAAGCGGCCGGTCCAGAAGCTACGCCAGTTCCGGTGAGGCTCGCGGTTTGCGGGCTGCCGGGAGCGTTATCGGTGACGGACAACGAGCCGCTGCGGGTACCGGCTGCGGTCGGCGTAAACTTCACGCTGATGGTGCAACTGGAACTCGCGGCCAGAGACGCGCCGCAGGTATTGGTCTGCGAGAAGTCGCCGCTGGTCGTAATGCTGGTGATGGACAAGCTGGCGGTCCCGCTATTGGTGAGAGTAACGTTCTGAGCTGAGCTGGTAGTGCCGACAGTCTGGCTACCAAAGGTCAGGCTGGTAGGACTGAGCGAAGCGGTTGGGCCTCCACCGGTTCCGCAAGTCGGGAACTTGAAGTTCACGATCCTGGTGTTCCAGTTAAAGCTGCCCGTAGTTTTCATGTACTCTTCGGTGAACCAGAAGGTACAGTCGTCCACCGGGTCGACTTGCATGGCACTGTAGTCGCCCCAGCGGGAGAGGTTGCCGTTCTGCGAGCCGCTGCCAGAAACGGCAGTGATTTCGGCTTCCAGCGTGCTTGCCGGGTCCGACGCCAGACGTCCGGCGTAGCGAACGCCAGGACTGACCGAACTGCTGGATGTGGTGTAGCCAAGCGCCAGATCGCCCGACTGGTCCATCGCCACACTGCCCATCCAGCGATAGTTGGAGTCAGGGGCGAAGGTGCTCTGCTGGGCTACGGTCGGAGTACCGCCGGGGTTTTGAATTTCGTACCAGCGCACGCCCCCGCCAGAGCCGGCAACCACGGAGTGGTTTACCACCAAGGACTCGTGACTGCCGAAGTTGCGATAGGCAAGCCGGAACATCAACCGGTCGGCCAAAGAATCCAATTGCTGCGTCACCCCAGGCTGGGGAACACAGGTTGCGCCGCCGCAAAGGGCGCTGAAGGCCGCCACCGGAATGTTGGTGGGACCGGTGAAGGTCGAGTTCGACGGGGTGACGAAGTCCACATGGAATTTGTAGAGCTGCAGTGAGTTGGTCCCGTAGTAAATCATGTAGTTTGGAGACCCTGCCGGCGGCGCAGTCAGTCCGTCCAAGTCTGAGGGCAAAAGGCCGCCCACACCCGATCCCTGTTGGAAGCAGACCTGGGTCGCGGTGGTGCCGGCCAACATGGCCGAGCGGTCGTAGGCGCAAGCATCGGCGCCCACAAACGTATTCCCGTTGAACATGTTGAAGGTCTCGTAATAAGCGTCGGACCAAACTCCCATCTTCGGATAATCGTCGAAGTTGGAATATTGGAAGGAGTAGCGGTTGTAGGTACCGGTGGCGTCGGAGGTGGTGGAAACGGCAACGCACTGCAAGTAGGGCGTGGTGGTGACGGAGAACTGGGAGAAGACCCAGCGCTGGGCCTGCTTGTCATAGAGGATGACGGGGTCGCCATCATTGTTGGATTGGCAGCCTCCGCCGAAGCCGGACCACATGGTGTTGCCGGCGGTCGGACCGGCGACGAGAGCGCCGGTGGACTTGTTGAAGATGGCGAAGTAACTGTTGACCCACTGCACGTATTGGGTGGCGCCAACGGTGCCGTTGGTGTCTGGAGGAGCGGAAGCTACCGTGAAACCATACTGTCCTGCGCCCAAGCCTTCAAAATTCAAACCGGCGGTTGGAGTATTGCCCGCGACGGTGTGCTGAATAACCGGGTCATCCTGCGGGGAGGCAGCGCCGGGAGGCAGGGGGATGAGTTTCATGGGTTCGACTTCGCGGCGGTGCAAGTCAGGTTTGGGCGCGTTCTTCATCATCACTGTCAAAGGTTGGGAAAGGTCATGATGGAGATCGCGACGAACGGTCATGGAGGTTTGAGCTGCGGAAGCGAGAGCGAAACAGAAAACCAGAACTGCCGCGAACAACAAACGCGCAGCAGAAAAGCTGGGTCGTGTTGACATGCGTTGTCTCCTTGAAGAAACCGGTTTCAGATTGGCCATGTGTCCGGCCTTGCTGCTTGTTGCACGCCCCCTATGGCGTGAAGTGGCGGAGCTTCTCACCGAAGTGGCTGCTATAAGAACACGGAATGGGGATAAGTGCAACTCTGAGGAACGACCGGTCGGATGGTGTATGGAAAGTTGGACAAGCAAGCGGAAGAGAGGCGCGGACGGGGGACGCCGACACAATTTTCAGGCGCAGATGCGAGGTGGGTGCGGCTGGGGGCGAGTGCGAAGGGCCGAAGGACGCTTAAGGCCGCCTGAGACTTGCTGTATTCCGTGATACCGCAAGCACAACGGCGGCCTTAACGCAGGCGAAATCAGCAACGATCCCCACCGTCGCCGACCTCGGCCATCCATGCTGCCGGAGATAGCGAAGAGTCGCTAAGACCGCACCGGCAGGTCAGCGCACGCGCGTGTGCTTTTTATCGAACTGTCTGCCCAGCGAGCGGTTGGCGGAGGCGAGCAGTTTGTATTCTCACTCTGCAATACGCTGGCGAGGCAGACGTTGTTCCAAAAATTTGGAGAGTGCAGGGAGCGGTCGGTGCGGGCCGCGGACAGCCCGCCTTGCGCACTTCCGCCCCCGCCGACGATACTGATAGGGAGCCTATGAAAACTACACTTTCGACTTCCCTTCCCTCTTCGATTGAAACTCCCTGCCTGGTTGCAGTGGTCTTGGACCGGGGGGACAAAGACAAGCCAGAGGCGACGTGCGAGTGCACGGACGCTGCGGTGCGGGCGGCGGCGCAGGACGTGATTGCGAGTGGCGAGGTCACAAGCAAGATGTTTGAGGCGACAGTGCTGCATGCGCCAAAGAGACTGAAGGCAAAGCGCCTGCTGCTGGTTGGCGGCGGCAAGGCGAAGGGATTTGGCCACGCCGGGCTGTTGAAGGTGGCCAGCACGGCGGCGCGCACGGCAAAGATTAAGGGACTACGAAGCCTGACGTTCCTGGTGCCGGAAGGGGTGGCCGGAGCAGACGGAGTGCGGGCGGTGGTCGAAGGCACGTTTGTAGGAAACTTTGAGCCCGACTATTACCGGAGCGACCGCAAGGACCAGCAGATTGATGACATCACGCTGGTGGCGGCAGGCGAGGCTGCGGCGCTCGCAGCAGCTATGAATGAGGGACTGATCCTCGGAGAGTCGCAGAATTTTACGCGCGACCTGGTGAATGAACCGAGCAATCGAATGACGCCGACGATTCTGGCAGAACGGGCGCGGAAGATGGCAGCGGAGGTGGGGCTGAAGTGCGAGGTGCTGGGACCGGAGAAGATCCGAGAACTGAAGATGGGTGCGTTCTGGAGCGTGGCGCAAGGATCGGAAGAACCGCCGGCGCTGATCGTTCTGCAATATGAACCCGAGGGAGCGCCGGCGACGCCGGTCATCGGATTGGTGGGCAAGGGCGTGACCTTTGATACTGGCGGCATTTCGATCAAGCCGGCTGACGGCATGGAGAAGATGAAGTACGACATGGCCGGGGGCGCAACGATGATCGGCGCAATGCGGGCGATTGCGTTGCTGAAACCAAAGGTGAAGGTCACGGCGATTGTGTGCGCAACGGAAAACATGCCGTCGGGCAAGGCGCAGAAACCGGGGGACGTGCAGATTGCAATGTCAGGCAAGTCCATTGAGATCATCAATACCGATGCCGAAGGCCGCTTAGTGCTGGCGGACGGGCTGCACTACGCCCAGCAGCTGGGATGCACCCATTTGGTGGACGCAGCGACGCTGACCGGGGCGGTGGTGGTGGCGCTGGGCTTTGTGAACGCGGGGATTTTTGCCAATGACGACGACATGTACGAGCGCTTCCGCAAGGCACTGGAGCGCGGGGGGGAGAAAATGTGGCGGCTGCCGCTGGATGATGACTACAAAGATAATATCAAGTCGAATATTGCGGATATCGTAAACTCGGGCGGACGCTGGGGCGGAGCGGTGACGGCGGCTATGTTCCTGAAGGAATTCGTGGGAGAGATGCCGTGGATCCATTTGGACATTGCGGGGACGGCCTGGATGGAAGAGGCCAAGCCGTGGATTGCGAAAGGGCCCAGCGGGATCGCGGTGCGAAGTCTAGTGGAGTTTGTGAAGGGGTTCGCCGACTAAAGGAGAGTAGACGGCAGGGAGCAAGGCGGCCGATTTTACTTCAGCGACACCGAACCATCCCACACCTTGAGCAGCAGGAGAGCGCCCACTAGAGCGATGCTGACGCTCAACAGCGTGCCAATCAGGAAGTATTCCGCAAACTCCTCCTTGAGTTCCGGAAAGCGCGCGATCGATTTGGCGGCCAGGATCAGTCCGACCAGCGAAGGGGCCTGCATCAGCAGAGCGGTGAGAATCAGGAAGCGCTCCAGCCATCCGATATACAGTCCGGCATTGCGCAATTGGGTGGCACTCTCGCCCAGGGCCCGGCCTGCCCCGGTGGAGAGATTGCGGGTGAGATAGCGGATGAGATATCCCCCTCCGAACACGACGGCCACAAAGACCACTGCCGCCTGCAGAACTCGATCTTGAGTGGGAAGGGACCATTCCCAGGGGGAACCGGGACGCAGCACGCCGGGAGGAAGCAGCCACCACACCAGAACCAGAATGCTGCTGAGGTGGAGAGCCTGATCGACTAGGAAGGTGCCGACGGAATCCGCAGCCCACTGGTGGTGGCTCAGGAGGCGCTGCTTGAGGAAATCAATGGCCAGGTGAACCCCGAGGTAGAGCAGCAGGGCTCCGACCGCGCCCGGCGAGAATTGCATCCAGGGCCGCGCGAACAGCGTAAGACAGCCGAGCAGGACGACGCCGTGAATGAGACCATGTTGCAGGTAGGCTGCGAAGCCGCGCCGCTTGCCCAGGACAATGCGGGAGGATTGCAAAGGGAAATCAGCCAGCAGATGGGCCAGCAGGACGGCCAGAAAGATTCGTTCGGTGGGTTGCATGTTTTGTGCAGATCCGTTAAGTTGCACGTTTATGTGCAAGATTGTTAAGTTGCATGTTTATGTGCAAATTGGTTAAGTTGCACGTTTTCGTGCAATCATGTTTTCTTCTACAAGAAACTCTTGCATGGTCTGCCGCACTTGGATCATCTGCCAGAAGAAGCCGCGACTGAGGTTCCGTGAGACGGTGGAACCATGACGGCGCATCTGGCGCGCAGTCGCATCTTGCTTGCGGGTCTTCATCTGGGTATTGATGGTCTGCCATTGTTTTTCCGAAGTGCCGCGCAATAGGGTGTCGTGCAATAAGTAGATGGTGTTGGCCACATTATCCAGCCGGAGGCTTCCGGAATGAAACACGGTGAGGGATCCGGTGCGATTGCGCCGCGTCTTGAGATCGGTGAGAGCTTCGCGGGCGCGTTCGAAGGCTTGACCGCAAGCGAACTGATTCACCGGTCGGCGGCGGGCCCCAATGACTTGGCCGATTCCGACCGCAATCCAAAGCTGCATGGGATAGAAAAAGCGCCGGAGATCGAAGATGATCTGGGGGGCATGCCAGGGACGGGAGAGAATGCCCTCGAATTCGTCGCCGGCGGTGACGGCATACTCCGACAGGATGAGTTTGTTCCGCTGATGGAGGCGAGAGAGCCGCCGCAGCAACAGGTCACGGTGGGCGCTGAACTCCGGGACGCGGCGAGAAGCCACGATATCGACGGTCACGACCGCATACACTTGAGGGGCTTTGCCCATAAGACTTGGCGCCAGCCTTCCTGATGTTCTGCAACTTGCACGAAAGTATGCAATATCTCATACTTGCACATTTATGTGCAAGTATTAAAACAGGTCATGGGTCGGGGCGCTCGCGAAAATAGGCCAGGATAGCCTCCGCTTGCGGGCGAGTGACCACGGCGGAGAGCGCTGGGGCATCGGCATGGGCGACCCCGCGCACGCTGCCGAAGTGCTCGAGCAGGCGGCGCGTGGTGCTCTGGCCCACCCCGGGAATCTGAAGCAAGGCGGTGGCGCGGTCACGTATCTGGCGGCGCTTGCGGTGAAAGGTCACGGCGAAACGGTGAGCCTCGTCGCGAATGAGCTGGACGAGGTGCAGCACCGGCGAGTGATGATCGAGAACAACCGGATCGTCTTCCTGCCCGTACACATAGATAATTTCTTCGCGCTTGGCAATTGAAGCGAGGGGTTGGTTGATGATTTCCAGGGACTCCAGGGCCTGGGCGGCGGCGTGGAGCTGGCCGAGTCCGCCATCGATCAATACCAGGCTGGGCATGGGCTTATCGTCATGGCGCAGCCGCTGGTAGCGCCGTGTGACCACTTCGCGCATGGAGGCGAAGTCATCCACGCCCACAACCGTTTTGATGATGAACTTGCGGTACTCCGACTTCTTCATCTGGCCGTTTTGCCATACCACCATGGAGGCGACGGTCTCAGCACCCTGAATGTGCGAGATATCGAAACACTCGATGCGTGTGGGCAGTTCGGGGAGACCCAGGGCCTCGGTGAGCGCTTCCTGGGTGAGCTGCGCGGTGGGCTTCAACACGCGGAAGCGCTGATCGTAAGATTGCTTGGCGTTGTTGCCAGCAAGGTCGATGAGCGAGCGCTTCTCGCCGCGCTGGGCAGCTTCGATGTGGACGCGGGTGGCGCGGGCCCCCGCCTGCTCGAGTTGGTCGGATAGAAGTTCTTCCAGTTCGGCGCGATCTTCAAAGTCGGCGGGGACATAAATCTGGCGGGGCACGTAGGGCTGGCCGAGGTAGAGTTGCTTGAGCAGGGCGGAGAAGAATTCG
Source organism: Acidobacteriaceae bacterium (assembly GCA_025360645.1). GTDB lineage: Bacteria > Acidobacteriota > Terriglobia > Terriglobales > Acidobacteriaceae > JANYBT01. Next base: position 34,417 of record JANYBT010000059.1, read on the forward strand.
CCGGGCTCAAATGCCGGATCTGTGCCCACCGCGGGCGACGGGAACACCGGAGGAACGGGAGAGATCGAGGCTACAGCTGGCAGATCTTCCCAGAAGAATTCGCGGCGGTCCACGAACTTTCCGGAGCGCATGTGGAACACGTTGACCGCGAGCATTTGGTTCTCGAAGTGGTAGCCGAAGACATCCGCGTCGTCACTGTCGGCGGAAGCCATTCGCTGCTTGTCCTGCAGCATTTCCACGGTGGAGATCAGGTCGCGGTAACGGGCAGCGCGCTCATACTCCTGGGCGGCGGCGGACTGCTCCATGCGGGCGTGCAACGACTTCATCAGATCGGTCTGGCGGCCTTCCAGAAACAGCTTTACATCGCGCACGGCCTCAGCGTAGATTTCGGGCGTGGTCAGTTCCTTCACGCAAGGGCCGAGGCAACGCTTGATGTAGAACTGCAGGCACGGGCGGGGGTGGTAGCGGGTCAAATCCACCTTGCAGGACGGCACTAAGAAGTGGCGGTGGATGAGATCGACGATGCGATAGGCCAAACTGGTGGGGAAATAAGGGCCAAAGTAAGCGCTGCCGTCTTTACGCAGGCGGCGGGTGACATAGACGCGGGGAAAGCGCTCGCCGAGAGTGAGCTTGACGTAGGGATAGGTCTTGTCATCGCGCAGGAGGATGTTGAAGCGTGGCTGCTTCTGCTTGATGAGATTGTTTTCCAGAGCCAGGGCTTCCCGGTTGTTGGCGACGACAATGTACTCGACATCGGCGGCTTCGCGCACCAGAGTGCCGGTCTTGGCGTCTGCCCAGCGGCCTTCGTGAAAGTAAGACGCCACGCGACTGCGCAGGTTCTTGGCTTTGCCGACGTAGATGACCTCGCCCTCGGCGTTTTTATAGAGATAGACCCCGGGAGAAGTGGGGAGGGAACGGATTTTCAGGGCAAGATCCATCGCGGACGCTTTCCTTTTAGATGCGAACGAGACGCAGCAGTTTCGAGTTCAGGAACTGGGGGAGACACAAAACGTCAGCTGGCAAGGACAATTTTTGTCAGTACGACGGAAAGTGGCAAGAGCGCAGGCGAAGCCGGGGGGATTGGACATTGAAAATAAAGGGCGGGGAGGGCGAGGGAGCGAACCACTTTGGTAACTCGGGCTTGGAGTGGCAAGTGCATGTATCCCGGTGGACGTTGGTTCGACCAACGGAAAATCTGGGAAACGAGGAATGCACATGCGCAAACAAAAAGGCTTTTCGCTGATCGAACTACTGATTGTTGTGGCTATCATTCTGATCATTGCGGCGATCGCTATCCCCAACCTGCTGCGCGCACGGATGGCGGCGAACGAAGCATCGGCGGTGGGATCGATCCGCACCGTTAACACGGCAGAGGTGACCTACACGTCGACCTATCCGACGGTAGGCTACGCGGGGACGTTGCTTGCCCTGGGCGGGGCCCTGGGAACCACGTGTACGCCGAGCACGGCGACTGCCTGCCTGCTGGATGGAGTATTAGCCAATAACGGAAGTCCGGCGGGTTCCGGAAAGAGTGGGTACAACTTTGCGATTACCCCGGGAGCCACCGCAGGGGGAGTGGTCATTCAGTACAGCGCATCCGGGGTTCCGATTACGGTGAACCAGACGGGCATTCGGGCTTTTTGCTCGACCGAGGATGCGGTGCTGAGGGTGGATCCGGCGGGAGTGGCGTCCAGTGCCCACGATACCTGCCTGGCGTTTGACCCGCTCAATAACTAGATGGTTCGAAACCCTGGAGAAATGAGGGGCGGCGGCGCAAGCTGCCGCTCCTTGGTGCGTTCCTGGTTTAGACTAGAGATGGTTCGAGAGGTGCCGCAGGGGCGAAAGCCGTGCCCTTCCGGGGCGTTACGGACAAACTAGATTTTTGGGGGATCCATGCGCAAACGAGACCGAGGATTTTCGCTGATTGAGCTGTTGATTGTGGTCGCGATTATTTTGATCATCGTGACCATCGCCATCCCCAACTTCACCGGGACCAAGATTTCCGCCAACGAAGCGGCTGCGCAAGGAACGCTTCGAGCCATTAACACCGCGGAGGTGACCTACAACTCGACGTACTCCTCGGTGGGTTATGCCGGGACGCTGGTGGCACTGGGCCAACCGCTGAGTGCGGCGTGTGTGGCCAGTCCAACGAGCGCGTGCCTGATTGACGGGGTGTTGGCGAACAACGGCAACCCGCCGGGATCGGGAAAGAGCGGCTATTTGTACTCGATTACGCCTGGGGCAGCGGTGGGCGGGGTGCTGGTGCAGTACACGGCGCTGGCGGTTCCGGTGAAGAAAGGGCAGACCGGCAACAAGGCATTCTGCGCGACGGAGGACGGAATAACGCGCGTCGATCCGGCCGGAGTGGCGAGCAATGCCCACGACTCCTGCGTATCGTTCAATCCGGCGAGCCAGTAGAGGGCAGAGACGATCGGTGATTTGTCATTGTCGGCGGGACTGATCTTCAGGCATTACGAAAGGCGCTGGGGCTGGAGTGCGGCCTTGGAGTTGCTGGATCGATTGCGGTGTCATTCCGCCTCATGCCCGTCATCGAGATACTCGGATTAGAAAAGACTTATGCCACAGGCCTGTTCCGGAAGCAGCGCAAGCATGCTTTGCACGCCTTCACCCTGGAGGTTTACGAAGGGGAAGTATTTGGCTTTCTAGGCCCGAACGGCGCAGGCAAGACGACGACGATCAAGCTGCTGATGGGGCTGGTGTTTCCCAGCGCCGGTTCGGCGCGCATTCTGGGCTTGAGTATTGGCGACCCGCGAGTGCATGCGTACCTGGGCTTCCTTCCTGAACAACCTTACTTCTATGACCACCTGACTGCCCGCGAGCTGTTGGAGTACTACGCTCAGCTTTCCGGGATGGAGGCGAAGGGGAGAGCGCGACGCATTTGCGAAGTGCTGCAACGAGTTGGGCTGGACGGCTCCGCCGAGACAGCCCTGCGCAAGTTTTCCAAGGGGATGTTGCAGCGAGTGGGCCTGGCGCAAGCTATTTTGCATAATCCTCGGGTGTTATTTCTGGACGAGCCGATGTCCGGGTTGGATCCGCTGGGGCGCCGCGAGCTTCGGTTGCTAATCGAGGAACTCAAGGCGGAGGGCAAGACGGTGTTCTTTTCCACCCACCTTCTGGCGGATGCGGAAGCGTTGTGCGACCGCGTGGCGGTGCTGCACGCAGGCCGGCTGCGGGGAGTGGGCGCAGTGTGCGATCTCATCGGGGATGCGGGGCGAGTGGAGTTGGTGTGGCGGGGCAGAAACCCGGTGGCCATGAGGCCCTTGCTACTAGAAACCCATATTTCAGGAGAGTTGGTGCGAGGGGTGGTGCCGGAGGCGGCGCAGGAGGAAGCGATGAAAATACTGCGGTGCGCCAGCCTGCCATTGGTATCGCTGACACCGGTGCGAACCTCGCTGGAAGAATACTATCTGCGGCAAACGCAGTCTGAAGCGCCACCGCAGGAGGTGCGGGCGTGACGGTACTGACAATTGCACGGAGCACGTTCCGCGAAGCCGCGCGCGACCGGGTGCTCTACAGCCCGGCCGTGTTTGCCGTGTTGATGACGGGAGCGGCGATTCTAGTGGGGCAGGTGTCAATCGGGATTGAGCGGCAGGTGGTGATCAACTTGGGGCTGGCGGCAGTGACATTCTTCGGAGTGATCGTCGCCATCCTGGTGGGGACCGGGCTGGTGGCAAAGGAGATCCAAAAACGGACGCTGTACACGGTACTCTCGCGTCCGGTGGAGCGGTGGCAGTTTGTAGCAGGCAAGTTTGTGGGGCTGGCGGGAACGCTGGCGATCAATGGGGGCTTGATGGGGCTGGGGCTGCTTGCGGCCTTGCGCTATGTTTCGCCGGGATTTTCGGGCGCCGACGCATGGGTGCTGGTAGCGGTGTACTTCATCCTGTTGCAACTGCTGATGGTGTGCGGGCTGGCGCTGCTGTTCTCAACCTTTTCTTCTCCACTTCTGGCAGGAGTGTTCAGCTTTGCGCTGTTCGTACTGGGAAACTTTGCGCAGGAACTGAGAGACGTGGCGCAAAGTGGGGCGGGGTGGGTACATCGTCTGATGGTGGGAGCGACATACCTGATGCCAAATTTCTCGGCCTTCAACGTGGCAGCAGGAGTGGCCCATGGGGAGAGCATCGCTTCCCTGCTGATTTTGCACAACTCGATTTATGCGGTGACCTATACGGGGATGGTGCTGTGCGCGGCGGTATTGGCATTTGAGTGGCGGGAGTTGCAATGAGGCGGGGGAGCGTGGGGGCGGGGCTGCTGCTGGCGGCTTGCCTGGCGTTGTCGGTGGCGCTGGTGCGGCGCACGGATGAACAACGAGCCGCGACGGCGCGAGACGAAGTGCTTTACTTGCATTCGCCGGCTCTGCTGAGGCGGCTCAGCCTGGGACACGAGGGCTTGGTGGCCGATCTTTACTGGACGCGGGCGGTGCAGTATTTCGGGATGAGGCATCATGCCCGAAAGGGGACGTTTCCGCTGCTCGATCCGTTGCTGGAAATCGCTACTGCGCTTGATCCGAAGCTGACAGTGGCCTACCAGTTCGGGGCGAGCTTCCTCTCGCCTCCGCCGCCAGATGGGGCGGGACAGCCGGAGAAAGCGATCGAATTAGTGGAGTTTGGTATCCGGCACAATCCGGAAAAATGGCGGCTGTTCTACAACCTCGGGTTCATCTACTACCTGGAAATGAAAGACTATGCGCGCGCGTCGGAAGCGTTCGGACGCGGGGCGAAAGTTCCCGGCGCGCATCCGTTCTTGCGAGTGCTGGCGGCGCAGACGGCGGAACATGCGGGCGAGGTAGAAACGGCCCGCCTGTTGTGGGAAACGACGCTGGAGAGCAGCACAGATCCTCTGGTGCGGGAAAACGCGAGGACGCATCTGCGCGGGCTGCAGTGACGGTGAGCCGGGGGAGATTCGATCGAGGAGTGACTTTTCGCGGACTGAGAGGAGGGCGCCAGGAAAGAGGAGGAATTCCCGGCGCGCGCAACTTTCCCCGGTTTCGGGACTCTAAAGCGGAAGAAGTCCAAAGAATGAAAGGCAATTCCTTCATGTCGCGATTTTTGGTTTGGAATGCGATTACTGGTTTGGTCGTGATGGCGATGCTCGCCGCCTGCAATGCGGGCACCCCGGCTTCGGTGCGAGCACAGTCTTCGCCGGTACCGGGTCCGGCAGTGGACGCGGCGCTGGCGAGAACCAAAGGTGAGCAGAGCATGGTTGTGGCCGGAGGGTGTTTCTGGGGGATTCAAGGAGTGTTCGCGAGGGTCAAGGGCGTAAACAACGCGACCTCTGGATACTCTGGCGGCGAGGCCAACACTGCCGAGTATGAGGTGGTGAGCACGGGCACGACTGGGCATGCGGAGTCCGTCAGTGTAACCTACGATCCGTCGCAGATTACATATGGCGAGTTGTTGCGGGTGTTCTTCTCAGTGGCGCTGGATCCAACCGAGTTGAACCGGCAGGGCCCGGACGAGGGCACCCAGTACCGCTCCGCGATTTTCTATAACAACGATGAACAGAAGCGCATTGCGGAAGCCTACATTGCGCAGCTTGACCGGGCCAAGGTGTTTCCCGGCAAAATCGTGACCCAGGTGGCGCCGTTGAAGGCGTTCTATGCCGCCGAGGGGTATCACCAGGACTACTTCACGCGGCACCCGAACAGCCCTTACATCATCTACAACGATGCGCCCAAAGTGACGCGCTTGAAAGAGAAGTTCCCGGGGCTGTACACCGGAAAGTAGAAGCGGCTTCCTTCCTCCTTCGGTCGCGCCTTGCGCACCCAGGACGCGCGGGTCCGGGGAAAAAGTGGGTTCTCCGCTTCGCTCAAAACGACATTGCCGTTTTTGTCACAGCAGTCCTCAATGGCAGGGGAAAACCTATCTTTACGGATAGCTCCCTATCTTTCTGGTTAGGACTGGGCCGAATGTGATTCCTCAGCAACCTCCATCCTCACCGCGTAACTTTTGTATTTCCTGCCAATTTCTAGCGATTTCTGGGTTGTTTTGCGCCGAAGACGCGGGAGCTGTCCCCGCTGCGGGCACTTCCCCGGGTTTGGCGCTCGGAGTGCAATACCCCCGGTGGCACCTAGTCGTACTTCCCCGTAACGATTGACCTGCCCGCAGTCGCTCATCCAGCCTTTCTGGCCTAGGATTGCCGTGGCGACCGCTCTCGAACCGAGGAGGTTCCGTGAAAGAAACCAAGAAAGCAATCGCAAACAAGGCGCAAGAAAAAATTTCTCTAAACAAACTGGCGCCAGAACATGCGCGCAAGAATTTCAAGGCGCTGCTACAAGCCAACCCCAACTTTTTCGGAAACGTCGCCAATAGCAAATTCAAGGCGGCGATGAACATTGCCGGCGACACCACCTATGAGGAACTGGCCTGTGTCGGTTTCCAACCCCAATTCAACCGGCTGGAAGGCGTGGTGTACTTGAAGCAATCCGGCGGGTACTCGGGCGACATCTGCTCGAGCGGATCGCAGGAGTACGTCCGCTTTTATTTGTCGTATGACAACGGGGCCACATGGGAAGACCAGGGGCTGACCAGCTTCACCGCTTACGACGTTGCGCACGACCAACCGCTGGAATTCGACGTGACCCTGCAAATCAATCCTTCGCAGAGCTTCTGCTTCTTCCAGAACCTTCCGAAAGTGCGGGCCATCCTGTCGTGGAATCAGGTGCCCGACCCCAACACACCCAATTTCACCCCGGTGTGGGGCAATGTGGTGGAAGCCAACATCCAGATTGCGCCGGGCTACCTCTACGAGCTCTCCAGCGTACTGGCAGAAGCGAAGCTGACCCTGCCAGAGAAGCTGGCCGCAGCCATTGACAGCACCGCCAAGATCCCTGCGCCGGCACCGAAAAAACTGGAGGCAGACGAACTTTTCAAGCTGTATTCGGGCAAAAATGTACCTCCTCACCGTTTCCTGTTCAGCGGGACCCAGAGCCTGATGAATATCAGCGCCCTGCAAGCCGCCGCGCAAGCTCCGGTGAAAGCGGCCAAGGGTGGATCTGCGATCAGCAAATTCCTCAACACCAATCTGGAAGAAATCCTGGAAATTCTGCTCAACACTTTTGGCGACACCACCTATGAAGAACTGGACTGCATCGGGCTAAACACCAACACCGACCAACTGGTGGGCACCATCAACGTAAAACTGAGCTCCGGCTACTCGGGCGGACTCTGCACCGCGGGCAGCCAGGAATACGTGGCGTTTTGGATGGACTTCGGCTCCGGCTGGGAATACCAGGGCACGACCGCAGTCAACACGCATGACATCAACCCGATGCCGGCAGGGGGCTTGCAGTACAGCGCATTCCTGCCAGTGGACATCACCAGCCACCGCAAACCTTGCGGCGACGGGCCAGTGACGGCCCGGGTTCGCGCAGTGCTGTCGTGGAACGCTGCACCGGACCCGAACGATCCGTACGCGCCGCCAACCTGGGGCAATGCACAGGAAACGCTGGTGTTGATCACGCCGGGTGCGGGAAGCAGCACGCTGCCATTCCTGAGTTCAGTGGGCGACATCGCGCAGAACTTGATTAACGGCTCGGGCCGAATCACCGACGCGGTAGCCATCCACACCGGTGGCCACTTCGTGGACGCCCCCTTCGGCGGGAGAATCTCGCTGGCTGGACACGTTCCCAATCCGACGGCTGGAATGAAGTACCGGGTGGTGAAGAAACCACAGGGTACTCCCGATACGTCGTATGTGCCGATCGTGAACGAGCCCGGCGGGTTGACTCTGACCGTCAATGTCTTCGATGGAGTGAACTGGACACAGAGCCAGCAAACCTTCCATGCGGATGTCGACGGCTACTACCCGTACCAGGACTACGCCTCCACGCACTCCGTGGAAGGCAGCATTCTGGGCTACTGGTACTCCACGCTGGCCGAGGACAGTCATGCCTTCGATTTGCGCATTGACTTGAGCACGGACGGCATTCCGGCACACGACCTGCACAGCAACGTGGTGACGGTGCTGGTGGACAACACGGCTCCGGTGGCTTTACTGGACCTGAACCTGATGGGAGCGGACTGCGCGTTCTTCGCACCGGGCACGGTGTTCAGCGGAAACTACACGGCGACGGATGACGATTTCGGTCAGTTCTCGTTCGTGATTCGTCCCGCGGGACCAGCGCACGAGGTGCTGCCAACTCCGCCGTCGGGCTCGTCGGTCCAGTATGGTGGGGCGATCAATGATCCGGGAGTGGTTTCCACTTATTCCCTGAACACGGCCAAAATGGACCAGTGCGGATACTCACTGACCCTGCAGGTGTGGGACCGGACCAATGTCAACAGCGGCGCTGGCAACAACTACAACGAAGCGTCGGTGGGCTTCTGCCTGTGGCAGATTATTGCGTAGGCAATGACTGAGGTCGTTCCTTCAGCAGGGCGCTGACCCGAGTGGTCAGCGCCCTTTTTTGTGCACTGCGCCCGAAGGTTGACGGCCTGTTTCGAGGGGCAGGAATGCGGGCCATAGTTTGACCTGCAGGCACATTTACTGAAAAACCTATTATATATAGCAAACTCAAAGGCATTTCTGAAGGGATCGGCGCATCTAATTGGGGCAGTACTTGTGCAATACTGCCGCAGCGATGGGCCTACCCGGATCGACCGCCCACCGCCGAACTGGGGTCCTCGCATCGGCAAATTTGCCAGAAACAAAAGGAGAACTCCTAATGAAAATGAAACTGCTCGTCTTAGCGGTTGCGATCACAATCAGCAGCCATGCCTTCGCTCAAACCTACAGCTTTCAAACGGCAGATTTTTCCGGCGACACCTTCACTCAACTGTTGGGCATCAACAACAATGGAGTCATCGCCGGGTACCATGGTTTCGCAGTCAACCAGGGGTTCACATTGACTCTGCCGGCAAACTTCACCACGGAAAATTACCCCAACTCCTCCCAGACCCAGGTGATCGCGATCAACAACGCTGGCAATACTGGAGGGTTTTACATCGACCAGAGCAATGTGACGCACGGTTTTTTGCAATCGTTCGGTGTTTTCCAGACAGTGGACTTCCCAGGCACAACCTTCAACCAGATTCTGGGTCGCAACAATCTGGCCCAGGCCGCGGGATATTACGCCGACGCCAGCAACCTGTTCCACCCCTATATCTACGACATCAACGGCGGGGTGTTCGAGCTACTGATCCTTCCCAATGCAGTCAGCGCGCAAGCCACGGGTGTGAATGACTCGCGGTCGGTGGTGGGTTTCTATATCGACAGCGCGGCCGTTACCCGCGGTTTCCTGCTCACCAGCGGGACCTTCAAGAAACTTGTATTCCCTGGCGCCACCTCGACCCAAGCCCTAGGGATCAACAAGGCGGGGACCGTAGTGGGAAGCTACGTAGACAAAAGCGGCGCAATGCATGGATTCGTTTATACCAAGGGCGCCTACACAGCGGTGGATGATCCCAACGGAGTGGGTACGACTCTGGTCAACGGAATCAACGACCAAGGCAAGATCGTCGGCTTCTACATGAACTCGACGAGCACAGCCGACGGATTTGTTGGCACCCCCAACTAGTTCAGCCGAAAGGGCGAATTGCGTTGGATTGGCTCGACTGGAGGCGGCGTGGGCCTTGTAGGCCTGCGCCGCTTTTCTGCTGCCGATGGGTGCCGCCAGCTGCTTCCCCGTCGGCAGCGACAACACCATGCCGCCGGATATTTGGGGACGCCTCCGTCCCATCGCTAGTCTCGTGGCACACCGAAACTCCCGCAGAATGCAGGCCTGCGTTACAAAATGCAGTACCGGGACACCTTCCCGGGTTACCCAGGTGAGCGATCAATTGTGCCCAGCAGGTTGGCCCGCGAAAACGTCCAGCCCGACTCGCGCGTAGTCCGCGCCGAGTGGTGACCACGGGCGAAACTCCGCCCAATCGAAAGGCCAGCGCAGGAGCACCAGCCTTTCCTGGTTGGAATTGAAACTCAGCTATTTCCGAGACCGAACGTTTCCGCTATCGACCGCCGGTCTTAGCGCCTATCCCGGCCGCGTTGGCCAGTCCGAAAACGCCCAGCGCAATCGCCAGAACGCCAAACAGCATGGTGCCGGGCCGTCCGATGTATCCAGGCTGTTCCACGGCCACCCCGCACGCGATACAGAATACTCCTCCGGGGGTGATGAGCAGAACCCCGATCAGAATTTCCCAGGCCCAAGCAAGGTAGATGATCCAGCTTTTCATAGACAACTCCCTTCCAGGATTGATGCGATTGGCGAAGCATCAGCGCCAGAAGCATACCACCGCTGAGGGAGATTTGAACCAGCAAATCTCGCCGGTTTCCCGCGAAGTCAACAGCAGCGCGGACGGCGTGAGCTGGCGATATCGCTCTCGCGGACAAAAGCGGCGTAGGCGGCGCGCGAGGAAGGGCAATGGTGGCGAGCGAGGTAGCGAGTGTAAGCGGCTTCGTCGAAGATTTCGCGCAAGATGGCAATCAAGGTGTGAAGGAGACGGTAGAGCGGACCGCGGGTGGGCCTCTGCAGTAGGGCGGTCCGCGGAGATTTTTCGCTTGTTTCAGAATGACGAAGCTGTGGATGCTCGCTCATTGGGAGACTCCGGATTGGCTGAACAGACGGGTTTGGATGAACGGCGCTTCTTTTACGCCGGCGGGTTTGCGTCCGCTGAGAATGCGGGACCATTCCAGTCCCGATTCGATCAGGATCAACGCCACCATGCCCACGAGGATGGCGGTCACTGCGGCATCCAGCCTGTCGTTGAAAATCAGCCGGGCATTCGCGCTGGAGGCTGGGCTGGAGGCGAGTTGCCGCGCATTCGCCAGAAACCCGATGCGCGGGTTCAAGCTCAAAACCTTCTGGTACGAGGCGGTAAAGGTCGCAGCCACCAGCCAGCACAATGGCGCGAGTGTGACCACGACATAGCGAGCCCGTCCCATCTTGATGATGATGGTGGTGGCGACACACAGAGCCACGGTCGCCAGCAACTGGTTGGCGATGCCGAACAGCGGCCACAGCGAGTTGATGCCGCCAAGCGGGTCCTTCACTCCCTGCCACAGAAAGTATCCCCAGGCGCCGACAATCAGGGCGCTGGTGGCAAGAATCGACGGATACCAACTGGTGCGGCCAAGAGGCTTCCAAATGTGGCCGAGCGCATCCTGCAACATGAAGCGGCCAACTCGGGTGCCAGCGTCCAGAACGGTGAGAATGAACAACGCTTCAAACATGATGGCGAAGTGGTACCAGAGGGCCATCAGGGTTTGGCCGCCAAGAGTGCGCGCGAAAATGTGGGCCATCCCGAGGGCGAAGGCAGGCGCGCCCCCGGTGCGGTTGAACAGGGTTTGTTCCCCGACCGCCTGCGCCAGGGATTGCATGTCGGCGGCCGTGACTGGAAATCCCCATCCGCTAATCGTGGCGGTAGCGGCTGCGGGGAGCTGGCCCACGATGCCGGCGGGGCTGTTAATTGCAAAGTAAACCCCGGGTTGGAGCACGCAGGCGGCGATGGTCGCCATGATCGCGACCATGGATTCCGCCAGCATGGCTCCGTAGCCTACTGTGCGAATCTCAGGTTCGCGCGAAATCAGCTTGGGTGTAGTACCGCTGGCAATCAACGCGTGGAAGCCGCTGATCGCGCCGCACGCAATGGTGATGAATGCGAAAGGAAAGATGGAGCCCGCGAAGACGGGGCCGGTTCCGTCAATAAAACGGGTCAGCGGAGGCATGTGAAGCGTGGGCCGCAGGGCTACGATGCCGAGAGCGAGCACTGCGATAGTTCCGAGCTTGACGAAGGTGCTAAGGTAATCGCGCGGCGCCAGCAGCAACCAGACTGGCAAGGCCGAGGCTGCGAATCCATACACGATGATCATGACGGCTAGCGCGGGCGCAGAGAAGGTGAACAGGCGCGCCCACGATGGGGTCACCGACACCCACTGTCCGCCGACCACCGCAAGCATCACCAGGATGAATCCGAGAATGCTGGTCTCCAGTACTTTTCCCGGCCGCAAGGCACGCAGATAGAGGCCCATGAAAAGCGCGATCGGGATGGTCATGGCGATGGTGAAAGTGCCCCAGGGGCTGGCCTTCAGAGCATTGACCACGATCAACGCCGCCACGCCCAGCAGGATGACGATAATCGCGATGACTGCGGTGTAGGCTACGAACCCGCCGACGCGGCCGATTTCCGACTTCGCCATTTCGGTGAGCGATTTGCCGTCGCGGCGCACCGAGAACAACAGGATCACGAAATCCTGTACACATCCGCCAAAGATGGCGCCAGCGAGAATCCAGAGCGTGCCGGGAAGATAGCCGAACTGAGCGGCGAGCACCGGCCCGACAAGCGGCCCCGGCCCGGCGATAGCAGCGAAGTGATGTCCGAAGACGACCCACTTGTTGCTGGGGACGAAATCGCGGCCATTGTCGAGGCGTTCGGCGGGCGTGGCGCGAAGGGGATCCAGCCCGAGAACCTTGGCGGCGATGAACTTGCTGTAGAAGCGGTAACCGAGCGCGTAGCAGCAGACGGCGGCGACCACCAGCCACAGCGCGTTGATTTCCTCGCCGCGATGCAGTGCGATCATGCCCAGGGCGAGCGCGCCAGCCAGGCTGATAAACGTCCAAAGAAAAACGCGAGAGAGTTTGCCCATGAGAGTTCGTAACCGGTGGCGCTATTGTGGCGAAATATGCCCTCGGGCGCAACTGAAAAGGTGTGACGCCGCGCACGCCGGAGCAAAACCGATTGGTGATAACCTTGAAAGTTCCGGAAGAATGTGACGTGCCCGAGGGGCATCAGCGCTCGTGAACCACCCCGCGCGGGACACAGCGATCATTTTAGAAATCAGGCAAGGAGCCAGGGAATGAGAATCGGAATGTTGACAGGGGGCGGCGATTGCCCCGGTCTGAACGCGGTGATCCGTGCCATTGTGCGCAAAGGATGTTTTCACTATCAGGATGAGTTTGTGGGGTTTCTTGAGGGTTGGCGCGGCTTGATGGAAGACAAGAGTATAGCGCTGGACCTCTCCAGCGTGGGCGGCATCCTCCCGCGCGGGGGAACCATTCTGCGCACCTCGCGGACCAATCCAGCGAAAAAGGCGGACGGACTGGACACCTGCATTGCGACCCTGGAAAAGCACATGGTCGAAGTGTTGATCGCGATTGGAGGGGACGACACCCTCTCGGTGGCACAGAAGTTGCATGAACAGGGAGTGAAAGTGGTCGGGATTCCCAAGACGATTGACAACGACCTGGGCGGCACGGACTTTTGCTTTGGGTTCGACACTGCGGTCAACGTGGCCACCGAAGCGATTGATCGCGTTCACACAACCGCCGAAGCGCATAACCGCGTGATGGTGGTCGAAGTGATGGGCCGCGATTCGGGCTGGATCGCCATGTACAGCGGCATTGCAGGCGGCGCCGATGTGATTTTGATTCCAGAACTGCCCTTCGACATTGAGAAGGTGGCGGAAACGATTCGGTTGCGGCACGCGCGCGGGCGGTACTTCAGCATCGTGGTGGTGGCCGAGGGAGCCAAGTTCTCCAGCGACGTGGGCCCGCAGCAGGGAGGCGCCATTGTGCAAGACCTGGGGCTCGACGATTTCGGGCACGTCCGGCTGGGAGGCATTGGCACCATCCTGGCGCGCGAGATTGAGAAACGCACCAGCTTCGAAACCCGCACCGTCGTCTTGGGACACATTCAGCGCGGCGGCTCTCCCACTGCGTTCGACCGGGTACTGGCGACCCGCTACGGCATTGGGGCCATTGACATGGTGCACAAGGGAGAATTCGGCTGCATGGCAGCGCTCAAAGGGAACAAGATTGTTTCCATTCCACTGGCGGAGGCAATCGCCACCAACCGCAAAGTGGATGCGGACTTGATTGAAGTATCGGTCGGCATTCTCGACAAACTGACCGATGACAAACCCGCATTACCGTAAAGACGCAGTAAAATATCGGTGCCGCTTACTGCAAACAGATTGGGAATCGAACTCTACGCGCGCCTGGCGAACTGGTCGCTGACCCTGATCGAACTGCTGCTGGTTCTGGAGGCGGCGGGCCTGGCGGCTCGAGGCGCGAGGCGTTTTGGCGGTGATACTCCGGCACAATTCGCCGCCGTCGAACGAGCGTTCGGCGGGCTGGCGCGGCAAAAACGGCTGAGCGTAACGGTATGCGGCTTGCTGCCGTTGGTTGTGCGAGCCGCGCTGATTCCGTTGCTCGGCATTCCCTTCCCTACCTGGCACGACGAATTCAGTTTTCTGCTGGCCAGCGACACCTTCGCGCACGGGCGGCTGACCAATCCCACCCATCCCATGTGGGTGCATTTCGAGAGCTTCCACATTTTCCATCATCCCACTTACATGTCGATGTACCCGCCGGGTCAAGGACTGGTGCTGGCGGCGGGGCAAGTGCTCGGTCATCCTTGGATTGGCCAGTTGGTAGCGACCGCCGTGATGTGCGGTGCGCTGTGCTGGGCCTTGCAAGCGTGGCTGCCGCCGCAGTGGGCGCTGCTGGGCGGATTGCTGGCCGTGCTGCGGATCGCGCTGCTCAGCTATTGGATGAACACCTACTTCATGGGATCGCTGGCAGCAATAGGTGGCGCGCTGATGCTGGGAGCGTATCCACGAGTGCGGCGGCGGGCCCGGTGGCGTGATGCGTTGTTGATGGCTGCGGGGGTGGTGATCCTGGCGAACACACGTCCGTATGAGGGCTTGGTGTTCTGCCTGCCATTCGCCGCGGGGATGGCGGTTTGGCTGGTGCGGGGCGAGAAGTTCCGCTTCCGTCAGCGCGCGTTACGGGTCGCGCTCCCTGTGCTTCTGACGCTTGCGGTCGCCGGGGCCGGAATGAGCTACTACTTCTGGCGTGTGACCGGCAGCGCTTTGAACATGCCCTACCAAGTGGATCGCGCGCAGTACGCCGCGGCTCCGTATTTTGTCTGGCAGAAGGCGGGGCCAGAACCGGAGTACAGGCATCCGGTGATGCGCAATTTCTACGTTGGATGGGAATTGCACGACTACAAAGCGACCCAAAGCCTGAGTGGATTTCTGGCGCACACCGCGCACAAGGCGCTGGTGCTGTGGACGTTCTACCTGGGTCCGGTGCTTACCATTCCGCTCCTCATGATGGGACGGGTGTTTCGCGACCGGCGGATGCGGTTTCCGCTCCTGGTCGCGGCGGTGTTTGGTGCCGGGCTGTTGGTGGAAACGTGGACGGGCTCGCACTACGCCGCGCCGGCGACCTGCCTGTTGTATCTCCTGCTGTTGCAGTGCATGAGGCACCTGCGCCGGGCGCAATGGCGCCAGCGGCCGGTGGGCGCACAAATAATGCGAGTCATCCCGCTGATCTGCCTGGCAATGATTGTGCTGCGATTTACCGCAGTCGCGGCCCATGCGCGCATTGAGCCGGTATGGCCCCGGGGCAATCTGGAGCGGGCTGAAGTCGTTCAAAAACTGACCGAGATGCCCGGCAAACAACTAGTGATTGTCGAGTACGGTTCAGGCCATGGGTCGCACATCGAGTGGGTATTCAACCACGCCGACATCGACGCGGCAAAAATCGTCTGGGCGCGCGACATGGGAAGGCAGAACGAAGAGTTGATCCAGTACTTCCACGATCGGACGGTCTGGCGGGTGTGGGCGGATGAACGCCCGGTGCGGATGGAGCAGGTCGCCCCCTAGCGTTCGCGAGCTAACATCGAGTCCTGAGACGTTACGCCGTCACATTGACTTGTGACAGGGGTCACAAGAGCTTGGGCAGGACGGGAACATAATCAACTCAGGACGAAGGTCCCTTACCGGACCTGTCGGGAAGGAGAACAGTCATGAAGACCTGGCACGCTGGAGTTCTAATCGCAGCGCTGCTGGCGGCGGTATTTGCCTTTGCCGTCCCGCAACAAAAAGAGGACGTGCCGAAGTATGTTGCCGCCCAGGAGAAGACTTTTCGGGGCGTGGTGCAGGAAGTGAAAGACCGGGAGTGCCCGATGAGTGGCGGCATGGGATCCCACGTGATCATCAAACTGGACGAACCCGGCAAGACGATCGAGGTCCACATCGCACCCACAAGAATCATGAAAGACTTTGAAGTCACATTTAATGTGGGCGACAAGATTGAAGTCATCGGCACCAAAGTGGTATTCGAAGGCGTAGAAACCATTTTCGCGCGTGAAATCCATCGCGGCGGGGATGTGTACGTGTTCCGCGACAAGAATGGCAAACCCATTTGGTAGCGATTTGCGAGTGTTGACGCACCAGCTTGAAGTCACAAGCGACTAGCTTCTCGAGGCGTCTGGCTCGGCCGGACGCCTTTGATATTTCTTCTCCCCTCCACAGTTTCGTTCTTTCTTGCAGCGCCCCAAGCCGTACAATCAATTCCGTACAATCAAGCCCATCGGATGCAACCAGGCGTTGAGCCTGATACCCTGACGCCTGACGCATGGATCCCGCACCCGAGTCCGAAATCACCCGAGTCTCGCTCGCGTCCTACACCCGCTTAATTCGCGACAACCCGAACTTCCGCCGCTTGTGGCTGGCGCAGATCGTCAGCGAACTCGGCGACTGGTTCTATACCCTGGCCATCTACAACCTGCTGTTGCAACTGACCGGTCGAGCCGGCGCGGTGGCGCTGGCCCTGGTGCTGCAAGTGCTACCGCAAACACTGGTCGGCCCCATGGCGGGAGTGGTGAACGACCGCATCCGCCGCAAGCACGTGATGATTGCTGCGGACGTAGCGCGGGTATTCATCGTGCTTGCCATGCTGCTGGTGCGTTCGCCCGCGATGGTCTGGCTGGTGTATCCGCTGCTAATGGTGGAAACCGTGATGGTCGCGTTCTTTGAACCAGCCCGCAGTTCAGTCATCCCCAACATCGTGCCGAGGGAAAGTGTGGTGGTCGCCAACACATTGTCCTCGATGACGTGGTCCATGAACCTGCTGTTGGGGGCAAGCATCGGCGGCGTGGTGGCGGCGCTGCTGGGGCGGGATGCGGTGTTTGGCCTGAACGCATTGTCGTTTGTTGTGTCGGCGATTCTGATCGGGCGGATGCACTTCGCCGAGCCCCACGCCGCGGGCACCGCCCGCTTCCACGTTCGCGAGCTGGTGGACTATTCCCCGGTGGTCGAGGGCTTCCGCTATGTCCGCAGAAATCGCCAGCTTTTGGCCATGGTGTTCGTGAAAGCCGGCAACTTGATGGTCGGTCCCAGTTGGGTGCTGTTTACGGTGATGGGGCACCGGGATTTCGCCGTGCATTGGCATGGATTGGATGAAGCACGGGGGGCATTCCTGGGCATGAGCATTCTGTTGGGGGCGCGTGGCCTGGGAGCGTTACTGGGGCCGCTATTCTCTGCACCGTGGGCCGGCAACGAGCAGCGCCGATTGCGTCTGGGCATCCTGCTGGGATATCTCGTGGTTGCCGCAGGCTACGCCGCGTTGGCCTTTGCCAGGAATGTGTGGGAGGCTTCGCTGATGGTGATGCTGGCCCACTGTGGAGGCTCGACCGTCTGGGTGTTTTCGACCACCTTGCTGCAACTGAATACTGAAGACCGCTTTCGCGGGCGGGTGTTCGCCACCGACCTGGGACTCTGCATGTTGAGCATCGCAGTGGGCGCGTTTCTCGCGGGACGTTTTGTGGACGCCGGTTTTGCGCCGCGCTACGTTGCCAGCGCCACCGGATTGCTCATGCTGGTCCCGGCCGCGCTATGGGCGTGGGCCAATACCGCCCGCAATGCGCCCCAGGAAAATCCGTAGCGGACTGGCCTGGCTTCAGCGCCTTTCCCGCAACTGCTCCAGGTTCTCGCGCGCCAAAGTATTCTGCGGATCAAGCTGGAGCGCCTTCTCCAAATGCAGTTTGGCTTCCGGCAACTGTTCGGCCAGGGCCAGCGCGCTTCCCAGATTCGCCTCCGCCGCCGCGTCCTCAGGATTCAACCGGACGGCTGCGCTAAAGTGTTCAATAGCGCCGCGGTAGTCCCCTTGCGTCGCCAACACGATCCCCAGATCGTAGTGCGCGTCGAAATAGTCGGGCCGGGATTTGAGAGCCGCGGCAAACCTGGCCGCCGCCTCGTCCCCATGACCCGTCGAGGCGAGCAGTCCGCCGAACGCATTGTTCGCCACCGCATCGTCGGGGCGAATGCGAAGCGCCGCTTCATACTGTGCTGTGGCCTCGTCCAGCTGGTTGCGAGCCTGCAACATTGAGGCTAGATTGTAGTGGGCTTCGAAGTCGGCGGGATTCTTCTCCACATTGTGCCGTGCCAATGCTTCCTGCAGCACCATGCGCGGATCGCCTCGCGCCTCCGCGCCACGCGGCAATACTTGCAACCACAGGTGAGCCATCTCGTCGCTGGACCGGTTGCCTCCCATCACCCGCTGCGGCGGATGGTGGGGGTTCGCCTGGTTGTCCGCAGAGTTGTCGTAGGAGTAGCGCATGGAAATGGTCGTGCCTCGCGGCAGGAACACGGGCGCAGCGTAGCGGTAAACGGCTTGCCAGTTCAAGTCCCAGCGCTTGATGTGGATCAGCGTTTTCGTGGATTTATCAGGCAGGGTCGCCAACGCCAACATATCTTTGCCCAGATAGTGCGCGTGCGGGTAGATGGCCAGAAGATCCACATCCAGCGGAAGGGTGAAGTCGTCGGTCACCGCAAAATTCCTCTCGCCTGGGGGAATGTCGAGCCGCGCATCGTTCTCCATTTGCAGCAGCATGGGATGCAAAGTGGCTGGCTGGTCGGTGAAATAGAGGCCGATGCTAGGTTGAATGATCTCAGGCTTCCCGGAGGGTTGAAGGTGCGTATTGAGCACCAGATCGGTCCCCTTGTCGAAACGCAGCGCCATGCCGTCAGGCTCGGCCGCCGCCACGGTGCCCGGCTTCCAGAAAAGAAAGTGGCTGTCGGGCTCGAAGGTTTCCGCCTCAATCCGGATTTCCATTCCGCCAAATCCGGCGCCTGGCTCTTCCTCGCGTCGCCGTGCGGATTGGGTGCGGTCCACCAGAATATTGGCGTGATGCACCAGCCGCTTGTCTCCGGGATGGATCTCCACCGCCTTGACCCATCGCGGCGACTCCAACGGCAGGCGCAGCACAAAGTTCCAATAAATGTCCGTTCCGCTGGCGGGCACATGGAGGGGCTTAGCGGCTTGCACGATCATGTCAGGCTTACCCAGTTGCCAGCCCTCGGCAAATGGTGGAAGCGGGGGGAGTGGCGACTCGCCCTCCATCGCGCCTTGGTCCACCCATCTCTCGATCAGCGTGATCTGTTCGTCTGTCAGGCCTCGTTGGTCGGCGAATTTCAGGTCTCCAGGTTCTGGCAGCCAGGGAGGCATGAAGCGTCGCCGCGTCACTGCTGCAATCTGACGCGCATGACTGTGCACTTCCTCATAGGTGCGAAGGGGAAACGGCCCCGCCTCGCCAGGACGATGACAGGCGACGCAATTGTGAAAGATAATCGGCGCGATCTCGCGATTGAAAGTGACAGGCGCTTCCGCCCGCGCCGGTGCTGCAGACTGCGCTAAGGCTACTGCCGCCGAGGTGGCCAGCGCGAACGCCAGGATCTTGCCCGCGGACCCTGAAAGCAAAAATTGTGAAAACGAAACCATCATTCGAGATCTGAAATGTAGCATCCCACCGCGGTCGTGGTGCTGGGCGCTATCGGTTTTCCGGCGATCACCGCTTGAATCGCATCGGCGAGTTCGTGAGTGGTGGGAGCAGCGCGCGCACGGCCAAAATCCTGATACCAATCGTCAATACGGCCGTGATAAGCCAACTGTCCGTTGCGACCGAATACCACCGCTTCGGGCGTCACCTGCACCTGGCCCTGCTTCACCAGCACGTGCCCAGGATCCCGCAGCGCGGTAACCTCGTAGCCGTATTCCTGCAAGTGTTTGCGAATCGCGGCCGCCGACTCGCTCTTGTCCGGATAAACCAGCCAGAAGGTCACCTTCCCTTCATACTGTTGGCTGAGGCGTTGAATGGCAGGCGCGTAGCGATTCGAAATTGGACAATCGGTCCGCACAAAAATCAGGACGACAACTTTTCCGCGAGACGCCAGCACCGGATCAACCGGCTTGCCGTCAAGGTTGACTGCGGCTATCTGGGCGGCACAGAGAGCGGTCGCCAAAGAACAGAAGAGCAATCCCCGCGTCAGGCTCTCTACCATGCGAAACCAGCGCCGCCAAAATCCCATAGAGTGACCTTGAAGTGAGTGACCTTAAAGTTTCCATTGAACCGCCAGCCCCAGCCTGACTAGGAGAGTTCCTCAATCTTCGCCGCCATAATGAAATCGCTTTCGGTCAGGCCATTCACCTTGTGGGTCCAGAGCGTGATTTCGACTTTACCCCACGCCAGCAGGATGTCGGGATGGTGCCCCTGCTCTTCCGCCACCGCGCCAGCTTTGTTGACGAACGCCAGCGCCTGAGCAAAGTCTGGGAACAAGTAGGTTCGAGTGAGGTGATGCCCGTTGACGACCCGCCAATGTTCCGCGCGCGGCAACTGCCGGTGCAGTTCAGTGATGGCAGCGCCCTCCAGCGCAGGCACTCCGCCGCGGCACGGAACACAGGTCTTGCTTGCCAGCGTTGTCATGGTCCAACCTACTTTCTTCCCGATCCCGCTCATCGGCAATCGAGAGTCCGCAATTTTTCCGTGGACAGAGCCGATCCTCGGCGCGAAGCCGCCGTCAGCAGCAACCGCGCCTGAATACAGTTCTTCTGCACCCCATCGCCACGCTGATACATGTCTGCAAGCGTCATCAGTGCGCCGACATTTTCCTTCTTGACCGACTGCCAAAGCAAAGCCGCCGCTTGCGCGTTATTGGCTTCCGACGGCTCCGCGAGCAACTGCTGCGCCTGAATCAATTCCGCGGCACCGCCTTTTGTGTCCAACGTTTTCTGCGCCACCGGTTGAGGGGCGGCCTCGACCGCTGCCGGCTTGGCGATGGATGCTTCCTTGCGCGACGGCAGTTCTCTCTCTTCGCGCAGCGCAGCCGACTGCGGCCTGTCACCCGGGGGAGTGGCCGGAGCCACCCGTGCCGAAGACACGGAAGCGGATTCCACTGTCTTGCGGGCCGACTCGTCCGAACGGCTCTGCCAATGCAAGTAGGCTGGAATTGCCATCAGCGCCAACAGCGCGACCGCCACCGCGATCAGCGACCGCCGGTTCGGCGCCGTGGGTACCATAAGAGGCGGCATGGCATCCGAAGTCATTACAGTCTCAGACGCAGCTTCCGTTGCGCGAGGCGCCACTTCAGACGCAGGAGTCTCTTCGTCCGCACGCGCCACTTCCGCAGCATGGTCTATCAGAAGCAGTCCCGTCCGCGGTGGAAAGTCCGGTACAGGATTCTCCAAAGGTGAAGTCTCGACCGGTATAGGGAGAAACTGCGCCGTTACGCCGCCGCGCTCATTCTCCCGGCCTAACGCGGCGCCACAGTTCGAACAATATGGACGCCACACCGAATTCTCCTGGCCGCAGCCGCACACCCCAATGGGGATCTGGGGCAACGCTGGCTTCGGCCCAACTTCGCCGGCCTCTTCCGCTTCCAGCACATGCAGCAGCGCCAGCACCGCCTGCTCCCGCTGGCCTGGCGGTGCGGTGTAGTATGCCTCCGCCCAACGACCCAGGTACTTTCCCAGCAGGGGATTCACCAGCGGATTGAGATCAGCCTGGGACAGCTCGCTCGATGCTGCGGTAGATTCGGAAGTTTTCTCGACCAACACACTCTCCCCAAGAAGCGGCGCAACCCTATTGCAAACTGCGGAACCGCCCGTTGTCAATTGGCCAGTCAGACGCCTATTCACATGGCTTGCGCTGGGCGGGTTCGAACTTGTCGAGCTGAGCATCGCGCTGCGTGGCAAACTTTCCTGGGGTGGTCTTACCGTACTGCGGCTCATCGGAACAGTAGTACAAAGCTGTCTTGCGATCCTCCCACACCTGAGCATTGGGACTCCCCAGATACACCGGCGCTGGCGGCGGCTCCGCCAACCCCAGGCTCACTAGAACCTTCTCCCACCACGTCAACTGCACCTCCGCTTGCACGGAGATGTTGTGGGTGGCGCCATGATTCTGCACCCCCGCATAGCCGAGCCCGTACCACAGCCATGTCGCCAGCGCGGCCAGCAGGATCAGTACGAGGACCAGTGCGATCGCCCACCCGAACTCGTCCCACAACCTGCTCCCCGCGGAGTCCTGCTTTTGCATGAAACTCGGATTCCAGTTGTCCAGGGGGGCGTTGGCCCGACTGGACCGATCACGAGCCAGCGGGCTGGTCGGTATAGTCGCCAGCGCGGACTTCGGCAGGACAGTGCCATCGTGCGCGATTTGTTCTGTGCTGTCCACCGCCGCCGGAGCCGGCGCTTCCTCGGCGCTCCCAGCCCCGGAAGTGGCCGCCGACGCTGAGCCCGAGCGCAGGTCCTTCTCCGCCGCGCACATGTCGCACTCTTGCGCACCAGACTCGACCGGTACGCCACATTCGCTGCAATTGAATATCGGCGGGAGTGGCAATGGTGGCGCGGCAACCGCGTTGGGCGTGCTTGCATCGCCGGTCTGGAGCGAGGGCACGACGTCAGAAGCAATCCCTACACTCGAAGTTTCAGCGTCAGCGGGTTCGTCGCCCGGCAAGATAAAATCGTCGATCGCGCCCGTTCTGGCTGGCTCCACGATTTGGCTGGCTTCGCGGACAGAAGCTTCGCCAGACGGTTCTTGCTGATTCTGTTTGGCATGGGCCAGCAACTCCAACTGAGGGCGCAACTGTTCCAGCGCCGCTAGCATGAGGTTGCGTTCCTCCGCCAGACTCTGCCGCCATTGCGCTTCCCTTGCCCGCGCCAGCGCCTCGGTCACCATTCCCGCCAACAACTCGGCGGCGCGCACTGTGTGCGACCGAAAGGCTCCCGGCTTGCTCGCGGTCAGTTCCAGCGCGCCCCGCACCGAACCATCGGAGTAAATAGGCACGGCCACCACGGATTGCGCTTCGCGCTTGCGGCATAGCTCGGGGTCGACCGACGAACTTGGCTCCACCACCGGGCAAAATAGCGCATCGCCATACAGCAGGCACTCCGCCGGCAACGACCACTGCGCCTTCACTCGCTGGCCAATCTCGCGCGCCCCCGTACCGCAGCCCGCGCGGTACACCAAATCTTCTTCGTCCAGCAACCCAATCGCGGCGCCCTGCGCGTGTGCCGCATCCATGGCGCAGGCGCACACCAGTTCAAGCGTCTTCTGCAGCGATAACTGTCGGGCCTGAATTTCACGCTGGGTCTCGGCAATCTGTTCCAGGATCTGGAACAGGTCGTCGCCCGGCCCATGCATCAGATCGGCAGCGGACAATGCGGCGGAATTTTCGCGGGGTTCCTGGCCGGATGCAAACGGCAACGCGGCCGGCGACAACTCGGCGCCGAAACTCTCAGGGACCGACGGCGGTGCCTCGGTCACGGCGACACTACGGACCCGGTCGTTTTGCTGCTGCATGACAAACGCCGCCGCTAGCAGCAACTCGAAGCTCTCCGCATCCAGCGCAAATCTGCCTGCAAAACCCGCGCCGGGATTAATTCCCTGAATCTCCAAGACAGTCCTTGTGGGCGAACCGAAAGTCAGTCCTCATTTTAAAGCAAAGTTTTGGGTTCCTGAGTTGGGCAGTCCTGGGGCATATGACTGGGTACTCTACCCCCTACCCCCTGAGGCTCGAAACTTCCCGTCGCTGCATCTAAAGGATGGTAAAATAACGCATTCACCCATATGCCCTTAAAGACGCTATTTCTTAATCCGCCCTCCTTTGAGAATTTTGATGGGGGAGCCGGCTCACGCTGGCCTGCCACCCGCGAAATCGAGTCCTACTGGTACCCGGTTTGGCTCGCCTATCCTACGGGAATGATCGAAGGCGCCCGTCTGCTGGATGCCCCGCCTCACCACGTCACGGGCGAGCAGACCATTGAAACCTGTAAGGAATATGAGTTTCTGGTGTTGTTCACAAGCACTCCCGGGTTTCCCGGCGACATTCGCCTGGCCACTGCCATCAAGCAGGCCAACCCGAAGATCAAGATTGCTTTCGTCGGCCCCCACGTGGGCGTGCTCCCCGAAAAGAGCCTGCGCGACTGCCCCGCCATTGATTTTGTGTGCCGCAAGGAATTCGATTACACGGTGAAGGAATTCGCCGAAGGCATGCCGCTGGAGCAGATCGCCGGCATTTCTTACCTCAAAAACGACCAGATCGTGCACAATCCCGATCGCCCGCAGATTCAGGATCTCGATGCGCTGCCCCATGTCACCGATGTGTACCGTCGCGACCTCGATGTCCGCAAGTACAACGTTCCATTTCTGCTCAATCCCTACGTGGCGCTTTACACCACGCGCGGCTGCCCGGCGCAATGCACGTTTTGCCTGTGGCCCCAGACCCTGATGGGTCATGCCTGGCGCAAGCGTTCTACCGATGACGTGGCCGCCGAAATGGCCCAGGCGAAAGAGTACTGGCCCTACGTGAAAGAATTCTTCTTTGATGATGACACCTTCAACATTCAGGCGGCCCGGACCATCGAATTGTGCGCCAAGCTGAAGCCCTTGAAGCTGACCTGGTCCTGCACCTCGCGCGTCACCACCGACTTCGAGACCCTGAAAGCGATGAAAGAAGCGGGATGCCGCCTGCTCATCGTGGGTTACGAGTCTGGCGATCCCCAGATTTTGAAGAACATCAAGAAGGGTGCCACCGTCGAGCGCGCCCGCCAGTTCACCAAGGACTGCCACAAGCTGGGCCTGGTGATTCACGGCGACTTCATCCTGGGCTTGCCCGGCGAGACCCATGAGACCATCGCCAACACCATCAAGTTCGCCAAGGAACTGGATGTCGAGACCATCCAGGTTTCCGTGGCACATGCCTATCCCGGCACCGAACTCCACGAGTACGTAGTGAAGAACGGCTTCATGCCCGCCGACGGCAAGATGGTGGATGACGCGGGTCACCAGATGGTGCACATCGAGTATCCCGGTCTTCCTGCCGAGGAAGTGATGGATGCGGTGCACCGCTTCTATGACGAATACTACTTCCGTCCCAAGGCCGCGTTCCGCATCTTGCGCAAAGCCGCATTCCACAGCGACGACCGCAAACGTCTGTATAAAGAGGCCAAAGCTTTCTTGAAGTTGCGCGCCACCCGCCACAAGTGGGTGAAAGAACGCCGCTCACAAGAGGCCGCAGCTGCGGTCGCATCCGCCAAAGCGTAGGCCTAATGTGACTCCTCGCAAATATCTGGTGCTCGCAGGAGTTACCGTGTTCAGTGCCGCCGGGGACTCCCTGCTCTCGGTCGGCATGAAGCAGATCGGCGGCATCTCCCTGCACCACTTTCGCCACCTGCTGCTGGCTATTCTCAATCCCTGGGTTGCAGGTGGCATTTTGCTGCTCATCGCTTTCTTTGCTTCCTACACCTCCGCGCTCTCCTGGGCCGATCTAACCTATGTGCTCCCCGCGTCTTCCCTGGGATACGTCCTGGTGGCATTCCTAGCGCGTTTCGGGCTGCACGAACAAATTTCGCTGAACCGTTGGATGGGCATCGCCCTGATCACCGCCGGTGTGGGTATCGTCGCCGGAGGCCCCTCCCTGACTCACCCTCACCTTCATCCTCCAGTGCCAGACGCTGCTCCTGTCCCGTCCAGCGCAGCTTCGCAGGTGGAACCATGAAGCTGCACTACGCCTGGGCTGCCATCGCTGTCATCGTCGTTACTTCCACCGCCGGAGATGTCTTGCTGTCGCGCGCCATGAAGCAGGTGGGCGATGTGGGCGACCGCTGGCATCGCTCCGGCCTGCTCACCGTGATTGCCCGAGTGCTGCGCAATCCCAACTTTATCTTCGGTCTGCTGGCTATGAGCGCGGCCTTCTACAGCCTGTTGTTCGGCCTTTCCTGGGGAGACGTCAGCCTGGTCGCTCCTGCGTCGGCTTCCCTTACCTTTGTCGCCAACGCCGTGGCCGCGCGTTTCATCTTGCATGAGCGGGTGGACGGCCGCCGCTGGGCCGCTGCTTTGCTAGTTGCAGCTGGCGTGGGGATGATGGCGCTCTAAGCTGAAAATCGCGAGCTTTGCGACCCGCCGTTACATTTTCCGCTCCCATCGGCTACAATGCTTTGGCTTGATTTCCGTTCGACACTGGAGGCTCTTATGCGCCGTTTGCTTGCACTCTCTCTTTTCGTAGGCTTGGCCTTGTCTTGCTCCGGCCATGCCCAGACCAAGGGCAGCCGTTTCGACGATCAGATCCAACAGGATGTTTCCAAATACCTGCAGGGGAAGAAGGATTTCCAGAGCATCACGGCGGCTACCGACGACCAGATCGTCACCCTCACCGGCAGCGTCAACCTCTACATTGACAAGCTTAACCTGGAAAAGAAGGTCAAGAAGATGAAGAACGTGGAGGGCGTGCGCGACCATGTCACGATCAGCAGCACCGTCCCCGACGATCAGCTTCGGGAAAAGCTCTCGACCAAACTGGCTTACGACCGCGTCTTCAACTACAACGCTTTCAACGCCATCACGCTCAAGGTGGAAAACGGCGTGGCCACTATCGGCGGCACCGTTCGCGACTATCCCGCTCGCGACTCTGCCCTGGCTGTTGTCGAAACCGCTCAGGGCGTGAAAGACGTGGTGGACGAAATCGAAGTATCTCCCACCTCGATTTTTGATGACGACCTGCGGGTGCAGTTGTACCGCGCCATCTACGGCTACGGACCGCTGCAGCGTTACGCCAACGATCCCCAGAAACCAATCCGCATTATCGTGGAGAACGGAAAAGTGACGCTTCTGGGCGTGGTCAACACTGAAGCGGACAAAAATTTGGCGGGCATTCGTGCCAGCGGCGTTTCCGGAGCGTTCAGTGTGGACAACCAGTTGCTCGTGGTAGGGTCGCAACCGAAGAAGAAAAAGTAACTGGTTCGCTTTAGCGTTGGAAGAGCCAGCCTTTCGGGTCGACTCTTCCAATCATAAACTTGCCCATCCGCGCTACCCAGCTACCCCGCAGCACTTCTTGTACTTCTTGCCAGAGCCGCAGGGGCAGGGATCGTTGCGACCCACTTTGTCACCGCGAACCACTTGCTGCACCGCCTGTTGTTCGCCTGCTCCGGCCATGCTTGCCTGGGCTAATTCCCGACGCTTCTTGCGCTGGAATTCGGCTTCCAGGTCGTCGATTGAGGTCGAGACTTTGCGCGGGGGGCGTCCGCCGTTGTCACTCGATCGCGGAGCAGCCATGCCGGTTTCTGGCGACCCACCACTGGTATCGACATCTACATTTTCAACATTAAGCCGCTCCAAGATCTGCATCAGGTACAGGTAGCGGACACTTTCCTCCTGGAAGCGCGTCATCATGGCTTCGAACATATCGAAGGACTCGCGCTTGTACTCGACCAGCGGATCGTGTTGACCGTATCCCCGCAGGCCGATGCCCTCCTTCAGGTGGTCCATGCCGAGCAGGTGGTCTTTCCATTGCGAATCAATCACGCTCAGCATGACCATGCGCTCGTGGTAGCGCATCGCTTCGGGGCCAATCGCTTTCTCTTTGGCGTCGTAGCACTCTTTCAATTTGTCGAAAATTGTGTCGCCCAATTCCTTGCGGTTCAGGGCCTCGGGCTTCACCCCCTCGGCATAGATGTCCAACGCAAAGCGGGAGAAAATCGCATCCTTTAAGCCCTTCAGGTCCCAATCGTCAACGTGGGACTTCTCCGCGCAATACTGCTCCATCAACTCGCCAAGAATCGCAGACACGTATTCGTCCAGGATCAGCTCTTTCTGATCAATGCCTTGCAGCAGGTCGCGGCGCAGTCCATAGACCGCCGTGCGCTGCTTGTTCATGACGTCGTCGTATTCCAGCAGATGTTTCCGGGCCTCAAAGTTCTGGCCTTCCACCGCTTTCTGCGCGGCTTCTATCCGCCGCGTGATCATGCCTGACTCGATCGGCACGCCTTCTTCCATCCCCAGACGCTGCAACAGCTTCGAGACCCACTCTTTGGCGAAGATGCGCATCAGGTCATCTTCAAGCGCCAGATAAAAACGCGAAGAGCCGGGATCGCCCTGGCGTCCCGCGCGACCGCGAAGCTGGTTGTCAATGCGCCGCGCTTCATGGCGCTCGGTCCCCAGGATGTGCAGGCCGCCGGCCGCAATCACCTCGGCGTGTTCTTTGTCCGTATCGGCCTGGTAGCGGGTCAGGATTTCTTTCCACTGCTCGATGGGAACCAGGTATTCCGTCCCCGCGTAATAGAACAGTGTGGTCTTGCCATCTTCCTGCGGGCCTTCAATCTTCCCCTGCGTCGTGCCGAAGGCTTGGGCGATTCCCTTCTTCACGCATTCCTGCTTGGCCATGAACTCGGCATTGCCGCCCAGCAGAATGTCGGTCCCGCGACCGGCCATGTTGGTGGCAATGGTGACGGCGCCCTTGCGTCCGGCCTGGGCCACGATCTCGGCTTCGCGCTCGTGGTACTTTGCGTTCAACACCACGTGCCTGACGTTTTTTTTCTTCAGAATTTCCGACAGCCGCTCCGACTTCTCGATCGAAGTTGTCCCCACCAGCACCGGCTGCCCAGACTCGTGCAGCTTTTCAATCTCGTCGGCCGCGGCAAAATATTTTTCTTTCTCGGTGCGGTAAACAATGTCGGGATTCTCCACCCGGTGCATCTCGCGGTTGGTGGGAATCACCAGCACTTCCAGCTTGTAGATTTTGTCGAATTCCGGCGCCTCGGTCTCCGCCGTACCCGTCATGCCGGCCAGCTTCTTGTACATGCGGAAGTAATTTTGGAAAGTGATGGTGGCCAACGTCTGGTTCTCGCGTTCCACCTTCACATTTTCCTTGGCTTCGATGGCTTGGTGCAAACCGTCTGACCAGCGCCGGCCCGGCATCATGCGCCCGGTAAATTCGTCAACGATGATGACCTCGCCGTCTTTGATCACATATTCCACATCGAGACGGTAGAGCGCATGGGCTTTGACCGCGGTCTCGACGTGATGCTTGAGATCCCAGTTTTCTGGATCGGCAATATTGCTAATGCCCAGCAACTGCTCGACTTTTTCCCAACCTTCGTCCGTGATCGTGATGTTTTTGTGCTTTTCATCCACCACAAAGTCGCCGGTGTACTGCTTGGGCTCGCCGGGCGCAACTTCGATCTCTTCGCCCTTCTCCAGACGCGCAATCATGCGGTTGACCCGAACGTATTTGTCCGTGGATTCTTCGCTGGCGCCCGAAATAATCAGCGGGGTCCGGGCTTCATCAATCAGAATCGAGTCCACTTCGTCCACAATTGCAAAGTTATGAGGACGTTGCACGCAATCCTTCAAGTCAAACTTCATGTTGTCGCGCAGGTAGTCGAAGCCGTACTCGTTGTTGGTTCCGTAAGTGACATCGGCAGCGTAGGCTTCCTGGCGCTCCCCATCGTCCAAATCGTGAATGATGACGCCGACTGAAAGACCCAGAAAACGGTACAGCTTGCCCATCCACTCCGAGTCGCGCTTGGCCAGGTAGTCATTGACCGTAACCACATGCACGCCGCGACCGCTGAGCGCGTTGAGGTAAACCGGCAGGGTGGCGACCAGCGTCTTGCCTTCCCCCGTCTTCATTTCGGCGATCGTGCCCTGGTGGAGCACTATCCCGCCGATCATCTGGACATCAAAGTGCCGCATGTTGAGGACGCGGCGGCCCGCTTCGCGCACTACGGCAAAGGCCTCTTCCAAAATCTCGTCGAGCACGCTCTGCAACAAGTCATAGCGATCTTTTTCCACTTGCTTGCGGCGCTCGGGGTCCGCTTCCGGCTCCTCAGGAATAGCCCTCAGCCGTTCTTGGATCAGCTTCTGAAAGGCGACGGTTTTGGCGCGTAACTGGTCATCCGTCAGCTGTTCGATCTGCGGTTCGAGCGCATTGATGGCCTCGACTCGGGGCATCAAGCGCTTCACATCGCGCTCATTCTTAGTGCCGAAGACTTTGGCAATTACACTGTTAATCAATCAGATTTCCTCAAAAAGTGCGGATGTACCCTTGCTTGGTAAAGCCTAGCACATTAGATGCGGGCGACCGGGCTGCGGCTGCGGACAACCGCAAGCGTGGAAGCGGCGCTTTCTACGTATCCCGGGCCCGCAACTTCTGCGCATTCTGACCTTGCGTTCGATTTCAGTTACCATGCTTCGACGAGCCTTATGGCAACTTTTTACGACCACTTCTTAGAGCGTGCTGCGAGCCAACCCGATGCAGTCGCGCTAGAAATCCAACTGCGCGACCGTGTAGAGAGCTACACCTATGCCGAGACGCGGCACAAGGCGGCGGCAGTCGGTCACTGGCTTCAAACCAACGGATATCCTGCCAGCTCTCGTATCGCCATCCTGGCCGCCAACCACCCGCGCTGGGTTGTCACCTACCTGGGCGCCGTGGCTGCCGGTTGCACCGTAGTTCCCTTCGACACTGCCTTCCATGCCGATCAAGTCACGAAACTGCTGAAAGACAGCGGCAGCGTCCTGCTGTTCTGCGACTCCAAGAATCTTCCCATGGCGCAAGAGGCAGTGAGCGGGATGAACAT
>JANYBT010000048.1 GCA_025360645.1 Acidobacteriaceae bacterium
GCTCCAGGCCGTTCTTCTCCGGCATGATCCATATCTGCAACAGATGCACCGCTTCGTCGGGCGAGGGATTTTGTTCGCTGTGCCGGATGCCGCGCCCGGCAGTCATGCGCTGGCCGTCGCCGGGCAGAATCACTCCCACGGTTCCCAGGCTGTCTTTGTGCTCCAACTTGCCTTCCAGAACGTAGGTGATGATCTCCATGTCGCGGTGGGAATGAGTGGGAAACCCATTCGCCGGCGCCACCCAATCCTCGTTTATCACGCGCAGCGACTGGAATCCCATCCACGCCGGATCGTAGTACCGGTCAAAGCTGAAGGTGTGACGCGTGCGCAGCCATCCATGGTCGCCGCCCCCGCGTTCATTACGGCGCCGAATCAAAATCATTGACGCCTCCGATCTTATGAAAATGTCCTGTGAGCCAGGCAAATGAGCCGCTCGCCGGCGCGAAAGCCAGCGAGGGTCAGTGCAAGCTTGTGCCTTTAGATGTTGCAGAGGAAAGCAAAGTCGCTGAAGCCCGGGACATCATCTTCTGAGCGGCTCATGCGGAGCAGGACGCCCCGCCCTGGTGGACCAAATCTAATTCTTCTTGGTCGAAGACTTGTCCTTGGAATCGCTCTTCGGCTTGGAATCGCTCTTGGGCTCGGATTCGCCGGAGGCCGCCTTCTTTTCCTTCTTCGAGCTGTCGTCCTTCGCGCCGTCGTCGGATTTCGCTTCGCCGCTCGTGGCCTCCGAATCCTGGGTCGCGCTGCCACTCGTGGGCTTCGAGGTGTTCTTGGCGTAGTCGGTGACGTACCAACCGGAGCCCTTGAACTGGACAGCCGGAGCGGTCACCGTCTGCTCGATCACCCCGCCGCACTCCGGACATTTCTTCAACATCTTGTCCGAGAACTTTTGGATCTTCTCAAAGCGGTGCTTGCATTTCTTGCACAGATATTCGTAAAGAGGCATGGTTTTAGGCGTGTGTAAGCAGGATCAAAGGCCATTCTAGGTGCTCCCGTTCGGCGGCGTCAATCCGGCCAAGGCCGCTCGCTGATACACTTCGGTTATGGCCTCGCACCCTCCGTCTTTAGCACCGGGTCTTTATCTGGTCGCGACGCCCATCGGCAACCTCGAAGACATCTCTCTTCGCGCTCTCCGCATTTTGAAAGAAGCCGATGTCATCGCCTGTGAAGATACCCGCCACACCCAGAAGCTGCTGAACCATTACGGCGTGCTCGCCCGCACCACCAGCTACCACGAGCACAATGAGATCACCAAGTCTGCCGAACTGGTGCTGCAATTGGAGCAGGGCGCGCGCATCGCCCTGGTCACCGACGCCGGCACTCCCGGCATCTCCGATCCGGGACTTCATCTGGTGGCGCTGGCTATCCGCCACCGGATCGCCGTCATCCCCATCCCCGGGCCCTGCGCGCTGATCTCGGCCCTGGTCGCGAGCGGACTGCCCACCGATTCGTTCCGCTTCAGCGGATTCCTTCCCGCCAAAAGTTCGCAGCGCCGCCGTGCGCTCGAAAGCATTCTGGAGTCCCCGCGCACCCAGGTGTTCTACGAAACTCCGCATCGTCTAGTGGAATGTATGCAGGATCTGGTCGAAGTCCTGGGCCCCGCTCGTCCTCTGGTCATCGCGCGCGAAGTCACCAAGCTGCACGAAGAATTTCTGCGCGGCGCCGCCGGGCAACTGCTCGATCAGTTGAAAGGCCGCGGCGACATCAAGGGCGAGATCACTCTGCTCATCGGCAAAGCCGAGGGGACCGCCGCTCCGGCAGCCGACCGCCCTCTTACCATCCGACAGCGAGTGGACCAGTTGATCGCCGAAGAGCAGCTCGACCAGAAGACCGCCCTCAAGAAAGCAGCCAAAGAGCGCGGCATCTCCCGCAGCGATGCCTACCGCGAATGGCAACGGGATTCCTAGCGGCAACCGCGCTGGAGGCGTCAGAAATACTGGAGGCGTCAGAAATACTGGATGCGTCAGAAATCAGGCGGCGGGCTGGGGCTGCTCCATCGTGGCTAGCTGATCGGTCACATCCGCCACCGTGGTCTGATCCCACAAGGTCGGGTCTTTGAGAATTCGCGACACCAGCGCGGTGTGCATAGCATGACCCGCCCGGTCCGCCACCACGTTCCCCAGAATGCGTTTGCCTAACAGCGCCAGGTCGCCGATCAAGTCCAGCACCTTGTGGCGCACGAACTCATCCGCAAAGCGCAGCGGAGGATTCAGCACGCCCTCCCGTGTCAGCACGATGGCATTGTCCTGGGACGCGCCCCGGATCAAGCCTTGCTCCTTCATCGCATCCGCTTCGTGCAGGAACCCAAACGTTCGCGCTGGCGCAATCTCGCGCAGGAAGTTGTCATCGCTCAGATCGACTTCGAACGTCTGCTTGCCAATCAGCGGGTGGAGGAAATTAATGGCATACGAAACCGAGTAGGTGTCTGCCGGATACACCGCGATGAACTTGTTGCCCTCGCGCAATTCAATGGCGCGATTCAGTCGCAAGTAGGTCCGCTGCCGCCGCTGCCGCCGCACTCCCGCCCGCTGAATCATCTCGACGAAGGGTTGCGCACTGCCATCCAGGATCGGCAGCTCCAGGTTGTCCAGCTCCACGATGGCGTTATCAATGCCGGTCCCGATGAATGCCGACAGCAGGTGTTCAGTGGTCGAGATCAGCACGCCCTGCTTCATCAAGCTGGTGGCGTAGCTCACCCGGGCCACGTTGCGGCTGATCGCCTCTACCACGAAGTTGTCCAGATCGGTGCGGCGAAACACAATCCCGGTGCCCGCCGGTGCCGGCAGGATCTTCAAATGCACCGGGGCGCCGCTATGCAGCCCCACTCCCTGGCACTCCACGCCAGCCCGAATTGTGTTTTCCTGTATCAACGGGGAGTTGACAGCTGGATCCTTGCCAGCTGAGTTGCTGCCGGGCACCAGCTTACAGGTGATATTGCGAATCCGTCTGTGGTAACTTAGCCACACTCCGCGGCAGGAAGGGGACGATTGTTGCCCGCCTGCGGTCGGGGGCGGCGACTTGTAAACTTATGTAAATAAACAGCTTGTCGGTCGGTTGGTCGGACCACAGCAGTAGAGTCGGCCGCGACCTCACCGCTTCGGCACAAATACGTCGTCTGACAGCCCGGTGTTGTATTTGATCGAATTCAGAAACCGCTGGCTGGCGATTTCTCCGTTGAACACCCGCGAGAAGCTGAACGGCGTCATCACTCCCTGCACCGGACGGTAATTGTCATACACGTCTTCTTCGGTGTTCTTCTGCTTGTCCTCTGGATCGCGCCAAACGTAAGTTTTCTTGATGGGCAGGTGGGTAGTAGGATCGAGATGAATCGTCACCGAGTCGTTTTTGGCGAGCACCGTCACTTTCTCCGCCGGCTTCTGCTCGGCAATGCCCGTCCCTTCGTAGAGCAACGCCACTCCCGGCTCATGCAACCACAGTCGCAAGACCGTTTCCAGCGAGTGCTCCCGGTGGCGCAGGTAATCCACCATCTCTTTCGGGTCGCCCGGTTTCACGCCTTTGAAAGTGAGTTCCCAGGACTGGTTCCCGTTGTAGACATAAACCACGTCGCGCTGCTTGGTAAGTTCTACGCGCTCTTTGTCGGGAAAACGCGTGAACCGCCAGTAGAGCAAGCCCGTACTGGTTGGCTCACCATGATGAAAGCTGTAGCTGCGCCCTTCCTGCGACGAGTCGTTGAGGTTGAGGTAGGCATTGCCCCCCAGTGCCTCAATCATCTGGTCGATCAGTTGCTTGGCCTTCAAGTCGCCGGGCTGGGGAGCAGCCGGTGCGGGAGTCGGAGTCGCTGGCGCAACGACTTGTGCCAACGCTAGGACTGCGCCCAACGTCATCAGCGCAACGACCGCGAGGCAACCTGCAGCGTGTTTCTTGTCAAACATTTGGTCTCAATCTCCAGCTGGTTGCGCTAGGTTCTCCCCTATCCCGCCAGCACCGCGCCGCCGTTCACGTTGAAGATCTCTCCCGTGATGAAACCTGCGTGTGGTGAGCACAAAAACAGGATGGGCCCCGCGATCTCTTCCGGCGTTCCCACTCGCCCCAAGGGGATCGAATCGAAAATCAGTTTGCGGATGGCCGGCTTATTCAACGCTGGCGCGGCCATGTCGGTCGCCACCCATCCTGGCGCCACGCAATTTACGTAGATGCCGTCGCCCGCCAACTCCGTCGACAGCCCTTTCGCCATGCTGATGAGCGCGCCCTTGCTGGCCGCATAGTCGCAGTGCAGCGCCTCGCCCCGCTGGCCCGCGGTCGAACTGACCAGCACGATGTATCCGGCCGCGTTGCTCGCTGGTGACCGCGCCTGCCGCTTCATCTGGGCGACGCTGTACTTGATCAAGCCGAAGACGCTGTCCACGTTGATGGCCATGGTCCGCCGCCACTGCTCGTCGCTCATTTGGTCAATCGCCACGTCTTCCGCGACCCAAATTCCGTGGTTGGCGACCAATGCATCCAGCCGCCCGAATCGCGCCACCGCCGC
The DNA here is from genome assembly GCA_025360645.1 of Acidobacteriaceae bacterium. Taxonomy (GTDB): domain Bacteria; phylum Acidobacteriota; class Terriglobia; order Terriglobales; family Acidobacteriaceae; genus JANYBT01. The sequence goes on from JANYBT010000048.1 coordinate 4,490, forward strand.
CGCCACCAATTCCTGGCCTGCCGCCGCGCTCGACAAATCGCAGCGCACCGCGTGGCATCGCTCGGCGCCCACATCCGCGACCAGCGCTTCCGCCGCCGCTTGCGCCGCAACGTAATTGAATACGACCTGCGCGCCCGCCGCTGCGAACATTCGCACCGTAGCCGCGCCGATGCCGCGCGAGCCCCCCGAAATCAGCGCGATTCTGCCGGTGAGATCAATTTGCATGGAATTGAATTGTCATCTGCTCACTTACTTCGCCGGTCCATCTACCACCAGAGGCACAGGCTTCTTCTCCTCGACCGGGACTACAGCCACCGTCGGCACGGGGACCGGTCGCGCGCTCTCCTGCCGAATAGGCATGGTGCGCTCATCCCAGCGGCCAAAGATCATCTTGCCCGCCGTGGTCTGCAACACTGAAGTCACGCAAATATCAACCGTTTTGCCGATCATCCGTCGCGCGTTGTCCACCACCACCATGGTGCCGTCATCCAGATAGGCCACGCCCTGGTTATATTCCTTGCCTTCTTTCAGGATGAACACCCGCATGGTCTCGCCCGGCAGCACAATCGGCTTCAGCGAATTGGCCAGCTCGTTGATGTTCAACACTTCCACGCCTTGCAGTTGCGCCACCTTGTTCAAATTGAAGTCGTTGGTGACGATCTTTCCCTCGTGCAGCTTGGCCAGCTCAATCAGCTTCAAATCCACTTCGCGCACCGTCGGGAAATCCTCTTCCACGATCGAGATCTGCAGCGAGGCCACCTTCTGCAAACGTTGCAGGATGTCCAACCCGCGGCGACCACGGTTCCGCTTCAGCGAGTCTGCCGAATCGGCCACTAGTTGCAACTCGCGCAACACGAACTGCGGAATCACGATGTTGCCGTCAAGGAACCCCGTCTCCGCGATGTCCGCGATCCGACCGTCAATAATTACGCTGGTGTCGAGGATTTTGTAGCTCTTCTTCAGCCCTTTTTCGCCGCCGAAGATTCCGCCCAGCGCGGCCAGGTTTAGCAGGTCGCCCTTGTTCGCGCCCACCGCCAGTCCAACATAGGCCATCAACATCATCACCAGGATTTGCAGGAAGCTCTGGGTGTGCCCGGCGGGAATGCTGTTGCGGATCACCAGGGCGAACAGGTAGGCGCCCAGGATGCCCAGCACGCTACCGATGGCGGCGCCAATCAGCCGCTTCAAGCTTACATTCCGCAAGCGCCACTCAAACACCAGAATGGCCGTGCCGATCGCCACGCCCACACCCGCGTCCCACTTCGCGGCTAAGCCAAAAGGTTGAATGAGATAGCAAATAACCGCAACAAAAATAACAAAAAGAAGACGTATCAACACCAAGTCCACAACCAACCTCCCCCGGAGAGCGCGTCCACTTTCTTAGCGCGCCTCCCCGCCGGATCTTGCGGGCATTGGACCAAAACACACCCTCATCCGACGGTGATACCAAGTATGAAAATATGTATCGACTGCCTTTGCCCCCGGTTCCGACAGAGCGCCACTCGCGGCAAAGTGCTTAATTATTTACAACGCCAGTATATACCCGGTGTAAAGTCCCCATCCACGGTACTGCGGGGAGTTGCAAACCTGGAGGGCAAGAGCCTGCGGTCGGTGACTGCGGACCGTTTTGCCGCTTTTCGAGTCCTTCCCACATCGTGACCCCCGAAGTTCGAAAGCCGTCGCCCCATGCCGCATCCGCATCGCTGCTAAACTAAGCTTATGCGTGCCCTCATAATCACTCGCCTCGGTGGTCCTGAAGTCCTCGAAGTCCAGAACGTCGCCGATCCCCTTTCGAGCAACGGCGTGCTGGTCGACGTTCGCGCTGGCGGCCTCAACTTCGCCGACCTGCTGACTGCCCAGGGCGGATACCCAGGCACCCCCGAACCTCCCCTCATCGCCGGCCGTGAATTTGCCGGAGTGGAAGTTTCGTCCGGCCGCCGCGTCATGGGGTATGAGCAGTACCGAGCCTTCGCCGAAAAGACCGCCGCAGTCGCCGAATTGCTTTGGACGGTTCCGGATGCCTGGTCGTTTGAGCAAGCTGCCGCCTTCCCCGTGAATTTTTTCACCGCCTACTTCGCCTTCTGGAAAGCCGGGCTGCTCGATAAGCCCTCCGGCACCCGCGTCCTGATTCACGCCGTGGGGGGCGGCGTGGGCACGGCTGCGGTTCAAATCGGCAAAATTCTTGGCGTTGAAATGTATGGCACGTCGTCTTCGGACGAGAAATTGGCCCGCGTCAAAGAGCTCGGGCTGCAACACGGCATCAACTACAAGCAGCGGGATTACGAAGAGGCCATCAAAGAACTCACTGGCGGTCAGGGTGTGGACGCGGTGTTTGAAATGCTCGGCGGCGAACACGTTGCCAAGGGCGTTCGCTGCCTGCGCGACTTCGGCCGCCTCATCGCTTACGGCGCCGCCACTGGCGCCAAGCCCTCAATTGACGCGCGCTCCCTCTACGAAAAAGGCACCAGCGTCCACGGCTTGTGGCTCTCCTACTTGTCTGCCAACCGCGAACTCATGGACGCCGCCTGGAAACAACTCAACACTTGGATTGGCGACGGTGCCCTGCAACCCATCGTCGGCCACACCTTCCCTCTGGATCAAGCGCCGGACGCATATCGCCTGATGGAAGCCGGCAAGAACTATGGCAAGATTGTGTTGCAGATTTGAAGTCCGAGGCTCTGCTTGGGACGGCGCAGGCATTCCAGCAGGCCAGGACTTTCCCTCCGGAACTGAGCGCCGACCGGGGCGTGAAGCGCCTTCGCATTGACCCGAACCCGCCTTCTTCGTTACACTAAAGGAGTTTGCCTGTACCCGCGACCCGTTCTGGGCGCGCCCGCACTTCCGGTCTCCGTAGCTTGAGCCGCAGCGGTCAAACACAGCAAGCACAAGTTTTGGCACCTCGGCCGCGCCCGCGTGCGCGCCGCATTCGATTTGTGGAGGCATTCTATGTACGCGGTCATCCGCGCCGGCGGCAAGCAGTACCGGGTGGCGCCCGGCGATGTAATTCGAGTGGAAAAGTCTGCGGCTGAAGACGGCAAGGTGGAATTCGGCGACGTGGTCGCTGTCTCCGGCTCGGAGGGCAGCGTGGTTCGCCCCGACTCCGGTGCGCGCGTCGTGGGCACCGTGGTCGAAGAGGGCCGTGGCGAAAAAATCCTGGTCTTCCATTACAAGCGCAAGAAGCAGTACAAAAAGCTGCGAGGGCATCGCCAGGACTATACTGCCGTCCGCATCACGGAGATCGCCTTCAATGGCCAGACCTTCAACGCCCCCGAGCTCCCCAAGAAAGAGCCGAAGGTGAAGAAGGCCGCTCCCGCCGAAGACGCTCACGATGTGACGCCTGGGGCGAAATCGGCGAAGAAGAAAGCTCCGGCCAAAAAGGCTGCCGCCAAAGCGCATGCTAAAAAGGCGCCTGCCAAAAAGAAGAAGTAGCACGAGATACAGCCGTAACGTTTGCGGGGCTTTCGCCCTGAGGATAGAAATCACCAACGCGCCTCAGGCGCCGGTTAGGAACCAATCTTATGGCACACAAAAAAGGGTTAGGTAGTTCCCGCAACGGGCGCGATTCTAACGCGCAGCGCCTCGGTTTCAAAGCTTTCGGCGGACAGGTTGTTCCCGGCGGCACCATCATCATTCGCCAGCGCGGCACTCGCGTAAAACCCGGCCTGAACGTCGGGCGCGGGAAAGACGACACGCTCTTCGCCAAAATTTCCGGTCGCATCAAGTTCATGGACCGGGGCAATTTGGGCAAGTTCGTGATGGTCGAGCCTATCGAACTCGCTGAAAACTAATCTCTCCGCTGCTCCCGGGCGGTACTCGCTAGCCCCTGCTGTCGAGGGGCTATTCTCTTTTCAGCCAAGGGCTGATGGCAAAACCTGGTCCCCATGTTCCTCGACGAAGCCAAAATCAAAATTCGGGCCGGTAACGGCGGCAACGGTTGCGTTGCTTTCCGCCGGGAGAAGTTCGTCGCCCGTGGCGGCCCCTCCGGCGGCGACGGTGGGCGCGGCGGGAACGTCGTCATGGAATCCAGCCAGCGCCACAACACCCTCTTGCACTTCCGCTTCAATCCCGAGCACAAGGCAGGCCGCGGCCGCCATGGCGAAGGTTCTAATAAAACCGGCAAACAGGGTTTGGACATCACTCTCAAAGTCCCCGTCGGCACCGTGGTGTACGACGAAGATACCGGCGAGAAGATTTTCGATTTCACCGCGCCCGATCAGAGCTTCATCGCGGCCCGTGCCGGACGCGGCGGCCGCGGCAATGCTCAATTCGCCACCTCCACCCATCAGGCCCCGCGCGAGTTTGAACCGGGAGGCGAGGGCGAAGAACGCCACTATCGTCTCGAACTCAAATTGCTCGCCGATGTTGGCCTGGTCGGTTTTCCTAACGTAGGCAAGTCCACGCTCATCTCCCGTATTTCCGCCGCTCGTCCTAAGATCGCCGATTATCCCTTCACCACCCTCGAACCGAACCTGGGCGTGGTTGCGGTTGGGGAAGCCCGCGAGGAAGTCACCTTCGTGGTCGCGGACATCCCCGGCCTGATCGAAGGCGCGCATGCAGGGGCGGGACTGGGCACTCAGTTCCTGCGCCACATTGAACGCACTCGCTTGCTGGTGCATCTGGTGGATGTCTCGGACGCCAGCGGTCGCCCCGATATCCTCAAAGACATCAAGGTCATCGACGGAGAACTAAAGAATTTTGGCGCTCACCTGGAGGACAAACCCGTGCTCATGGTCGCCTCCAAAATTGACTCTGCGAATCCCGACCGGCTGGCCAAACTCAAGCGTTATTGCACCCGCAAGAAACTTCCCTTTTACCCCATTTCCGCCGTCACCGGCCAGGGCATTCCCGAACTCACTTACGCAATGGCCGACAAAGTCCAGACTTTGCGCGATTCTGCTCTCGAAAATCCGCCCGCCTGAATTTATACTGACCTGCGACCGTCTTCGCGCCCATGAACATCGCTCTCTTCGGCGGCACCTTCGATCCCGTCCACTCCGGCCACCTCGCTCTGGCGCGTGCGGCCGCCGATCGCTTTGATCTGGGACGCGTTTTCTTTGTCCCCAACCTGATTCCGCCGCATAAACAAAAGCAGCCCTTGAGTCATTTTTCGCACCGCTACGCCATGCTGGCCCTGGCCACCGCCGAGGAAAAAGATTTTGTTCCCTCGTTGCTGGAAGCTCCCTGCGAAACCGCCGAAACTTCCAAAGCGAAAGTGAAGAATACTCCAGCGCCCAGCTACTCCATCGATACGGTTCGCCGCCTCAAACAGACGTTAAGGAAGGCTGACCGGCTTTTCTTTCTCATCGGACTCGATGCTTTTTGCGACGTCGCCAAATGGCATCAGGCCGAAGCTTTGTTCCGCGAGTGCGCCTTCATCGTCGCCAGCCGCCCCGGATTCTCGCTGGCCGACGTGGCCAACTCGCTGCCCGCATCGCTCCGGCCCAGCCCAGCCGCCACCAAACCTTTTGCCAAAATTCCGGCCACAGGCGACATCATTCTCCCCGGCGTCACGGTTCATTTGCTCGACGGCCTGAACTTCAGCGTCTCCTCCACTGCCATCCGCGATGCGGTATTCAAAAACAAACCCTTGGGAAAACTTGTCCCCGCCTCCGTCGCCGCATACATTAAGAAGGAGGGTCTATACCGCTCGCCCAAGTGATTTTTCTAAATCATCATCCTGAGCGAGGCCGTTTTTGCGACTCAAAATCCGCAACTCACAACTACTCATGAAAATATCCGATCTCAAACTCCAAGTCTCCGAAGCCATCACTGCCTGCCAAGACAAGAAAGCCGAAGACGTCACCCTGCTCGAACTCGAGCCCGGCACCGGCGCCTTCACCGATTATTTCATCGTCTGTAGCGGCTCCAACCCCCACCAGGTCCAGGCCATCGCCGACGAGGTCGAGCGTCGCCTGGAACTGATAGGCCAGCGCGTCACTCATCACGAAGGCTACCGCCTTGCCGAGTGGATTCTGCTCGACTACGTGGACTTCGTCGTCCACGTGTTTTCAAACAAGGCGCGCAAATATTACGACCTGGAGCGGCTGTGGAAGAGCGCCAAGCGCATCGAACCTGCCGACCTGGTCGCCAAACCCAAACGCGCCACCGCCCGGAAGACGACGCAGAGCGGGTTGAAGAAAGCCGCGAAGAAGACGACTGCGAAGAGTGTGGGGAAGACCGCCGCCAAGCCTGCGAAAAAACGCGCATCGACAAAGAAGGCCGATTAAGCCATGGCGGATTCATCCTCTTGGGGATCGAACTACCGTCTTGTGGCCGCGGAGCGATGGAAGACCAAATCAGCCGCCATGGGCCGCGCGGTCACTGACGCGTTTGTCGAATACGCCGCTCCGCAGCCAGGAATGAAAGTGCTCGATCTGGCCAGTGGCACGGGTGAGCCCGCCATCAGCCTCGCCCAGCGCGTTGCGCCCGACGGTCATGTCACGGCCTTCGACCAGAGTGCCGACCTACTCGAAATCGCCGCCGAACGCGCACGCCAGCGCAATCTAGCCAACTTCACCTCCCGCCAGGGCGATGCCCACGACTTGCCTTTCGCGGACGATTCTTTTGACCTCGCCACCTGCCGCTTCGGCGCCATGTTCTTCGCCGATATCGACCGTGCCCTCACCAGCCTGCGCCGTGTTCTAAAACCCAATGCCCGCGCCTGCTTCGCGCTCTGGGGACCGGCGAACCAGCCCTATTGGGCCACCACCATGGCCATCGCCGCCAAATACGCCGGCGGCCCTATGCTCGCGCCCGGCGGACCAGATCTGTTTCGCTTCGCTGCGCCTGGCTCTTTTTCGGATCAATTCCGCCGCGCTGGCTACCGCAACATCGCGGAAGACACCCGCACCCTCCCCTGGACCTGGCACGGCACCGCCGAAGAAGTCTGGGAATACTGCCAAGCGGTGTCGGCGCCATTCCGCCCCATGCTGGAACGCGTGCCCGCAGAGCAGCGGCCCGCCCTGAACGCCGAAGTCCTCGCCGCCATCAACCAATATTTCGACGGCAGCAGCATTCACTGTACCGCCCAAGTAGTCTTCGCCTCCGCCGCGAAACCGGCGACCGAAACCGAAGCCGCTGCTGATCGGTAGCTCAGTTCTTATCGCGGTCCTTGTCGTGGTCGCCGCGATGGAGCACGACACGTCCCACTGCGGCAGGTGCGCTGAGTCCCACAAATACTTGTGCGGCTGTCTCGTCGCCAATGACCGCCGCATCCAGCGTGCAGGCATCGAGCAGCGATTTTACCTTTACCCCCGCCTTTGCCAGTGCCGCGAGGTCTACCTTTTACCTTGCAATCCTGCCATGCCGTGGCAGAATTACAAGGATGATTCAGCGGCACTCCAATCGTCGGCACGAACTGGGAACTCGCGTGCCGCTCGACCATCTCCTCGCGCAACTCCGCAGTAGCGACTGAACTTACTCCCCACCCACAATCAGCCCGTCCACCCGCACCGTGGGCGCAGCCATGCTGCCGCGAAACTCCAGATCGTTGCCAATCTCAGAGATATTGAAAAACATCTCTTTGAGATTGCCCGCCACCGTAATCTCTTCCACCGGATAGGCAAACTCGCCGCCCGAAATCCACATGCCGGATGCTCCGCGAGAATAATCTCCGGTCACCAGGTTGGCGCCGTGGCCCAGAAACTCTGTTACGTACAAACCTTCTTTGATCCCGCCGATAATCTCCTGCGGCGTCTTGGTTCCGGGCTGGAGAAAATAATTGCCCGGCCCAATCCCCGGCGTTCCTGCCAGTCCGCGCGCGGCATTCCCGGTCGTCTGCATTCCCAGCTTTTTAGCGGTATACGTATTCAGCAGGTACGACTTCAACACCCCGTTTTCGACGACCACCGTCCGCCGCGTCGGAATACCCTCGCCGTCGAACGGGCTGGTGCCGAAGCCCCCGACCAGCGTGCCGTCGTCGATCACGTTAACGTTTACGCCTGCAATTTTTTCGCCTAACTTGCCCGCCAGGAACGACGCTCCGCGGTACACCGAGTCTCCATTGACTCCCTCAAAAATGTGGCTAAGTAGAGAACTGGACACCATGGGATCAAAAACCACCGGCATTTGCGCCGTCTTGCACTTGCGTCCTCCCAGCCGTCGCAGCGTGCGTTGCGCCGCAATCACGCCAACTTTTTCCGGCGCTTCCAGCTTGCCCAGGCTGCGGGCCACCGAGAACCAGAAATCCCGCTGCATGCCGCCATCTTCGGTCATCGCGATGGGCACTGCCGACACGCTGCAATAGGAACGACGGTACTCTCCGACAAACCCGTGCGAGTTGGCCAGCACTTTGTGCCCGGTGGCCGCATCAAACGAGCCGCCTTCGGAATTCTTGATGCGCGGGTCATAGTCCAGTGCCGCCTTCTCCGCCCGCCGGGCATATTCAATTCGTTCCGGGCCCGACAGCGAATAAACATCTTCGTAATACAAGTCCAGGTCTCCCGTTAGCGCGCCCAGTTGCGCCGCCTCGGGAATCCCCCCAAACGGGTCTTCCGATGTGACCTTCGACAACTCCAGCGCCGACCGCACCATGCGCCCGATCCCCGCGCTCGAAAAGTCGCTGGAATAGGTGCTAGCGGCGCGCTGGCCGAAGAAAACCCGCACTCCGATGGCCCGCGACCCGCTCTCTTTCAGCGTCTCCACCTGGCCCAGCCGCACCACGGTTGAGAATTCGTCGCCTTCGCGCACCACGCACTCGGCCGCAGTCGCACCGCCCGCCATTGCCTGACGCACCACATCCTGCGCCCGTTCGCGCAGATCGGTCGCAGACTTAGGATTGTCCGTTTCCACTAGAGTCTCAAGCATGTCTTGTTGGAATTCCTTTGGGATACCGCCTACTGCATGAAACCGCCGGTTTCGCGCTTCGCCGTGCCACCGACTGTCAGCCGATCCACTTTCAGCGTAGGGATGCCAACTCCCACCGGTACCGCCTGCCCGTCTTTCCCGCAGGTGCCCACGCCTTCATCGAGCTGCAGATCGTTCCCCACCATCGAAACCCGCGTCAGCACATCGGGTCCGTTGCCAATCAGGGTCGCACCCTTGATCGGCGCGGTCACCTTCCCGTCTTCAATCAAATACGCTTCGGATGCCGAGAATACGAACTTCCCGCTGGTGATGTCCACTTGTCCCCCGCCGAAGTTCACCGCGTACACCCCGTTCTTCACCGACCGGATGATGTCTTCCGGAGCGTCTTGCCCGGCCAGCATGTAGGTGTTGGTCATGCGCGGCATCGGGATGTGCTCATAACTCTCGCGCCGCCCGTTGCCCGTATCCGCTATCCCCATCAGCTTCGCCGAGAGCTTGTCTGACAGGTACCCCTTCAAAATTCCCTTTTCAATCAGCACCGTGTTCTGGGTGGGCTGCCCTTCGTCGTCCACGTTGAGCGATCCCCGCCGCGAGGGCATGGTTCCGTTGTCCACGATCGTGCACTTGTCGCTCGCCACGCGCTTGCCAATCAGCCCCGCAAACGCCGAAGTCTGTTTCCGGTTGAAGTCCGCTTCCAATCCATGCCCAATCGCCTCATGCAGCAGCACTCCCGGCCATCCCGGCCCCAACACCACTTCCATTTCACCCGCCGGAGCTTCCCGTGCATCAAGTTGCAGCACGGCTTGTCGTGAGGCTTCGCTGGCAAAGTGCTCTGGGGTCTTTTCGCCGAAGAAGAAGTCCAGCGCCACCCGGCCGCCTCCGCCCGAACTGCCCCGTGCGGAATTGGTTTCCGTCTTCGCGATGCAGGCAACGTTCATTCGCGCCAATGGCTGCGAGTCCTCGGCAAACGTGCCGTCCGAACCCGCCACCATGATCTCGCGCAGCTCGTCGGCGTAGCTCGCGCGCACTTCCTTGATGCGCGGATCGTAGCCTCGGGCCGACGCATCGGCTCGCATCAGCAGTTCCACCTTCGCAGTGATTTCCGCATCCACTGACGGCACCACGATGGGATACAGGCTGCGCGCCGGCTTCTGCTGGAAGCCCACAACTTGCGTCTTGGCCGGAGCGCTGGCGATCAACGCCGCCGTCCGCGCCGCGTGCAAAATCCGCGCCGGCGACAGGTCGTCGGTGTAGGCGTAGCCGGTGCGCTCGCCTGAGATCACCCGAACTCCGCAGCCCGCCGAAATCCCCTGCGACGCCGATTTCACCATCGACTCATCCACCATCAGAGAAGTCGACGTCAGATATTCAAAGTACAGATCCGCGTAATCGCCTCCCGCTGAAAGCGCCGCCGATAAATACTTCTCAAGGTCCTGCTCGGTCAGACCATAATGCTGGAAGAAGAAGGAAGTTTGGGTCACAGTATTTAGATGCCCGCTCAAAGTAAAGGATTTTAGTGAAGGACGCCTCTATTATCCCATAGCCAGGAAGCCCCGCCCCGCGGCTCCAGCAAGCGACCATTTCGCCGGTTCATCCGTCACAGACGCCTGTATCCACCTCTGCCAGACTCTCTCTGTGACGCCCGAATCGCTTTCCCGCGCGCTGGCCGACTTTCTCTCCGGCTCCCAGTCCGCCGTGGTTATCGAAGACCGCGCCATCCTGTTCGACCTCGCGTCCGCCCGCTATTCCATCTCTGGCGAGTTCAACAAGTGCTTGCTGCATCTCTGGTCCAACGAGCGTAACCTCGTCCGCCGCGTCCTCGATCTGCAAACCAAGGGCTCCAATCTTCGGCTCACCGTGCAGCGGCTCGGCCAGGCCCATCCCACCCGGCTGGAATTCTGTCGCCATCGCGACCCCCACTCTCCTTCTGCCCGCCGCGCCGCTCGCGCCGCCTACGAACCCCATTTGCGCCGCGCCCTCGAACGCCATTTCCCCGGCCTCGCCGTCAACCGCCTGACCTCGGCCATCGACCTCAAGAAGTCCTTTGGTCCGGTCTATGCTCGTGGTCTGCTGGGCCGCGGCCAATCTGCTTTTGCCGTCCTCGGGGTGAACCAGCAGGAGTCCCAGGGCTCGGTGGATGCCGCTCTCACTTTCGGCATACTCTGGCTCGACGTCTGCCGGGAGCGTGCCGCCGGACGCATGGTTGTAGAAGGCTTGAAGCTCGTGGTGCCTCACGGCACTGCCAGCCTGATTCGCGAGCGCATGGCCCACCTTCACCGTGACGCCGCCAAATGGCACTTGTACGAACTGGACGAGTCGCACGATGACCTGATCGAAATCGACTGCCACGACCGTGGCAATTTGCGCACCCGTTTGGTCCACTCGACCGACCCGGCGGCTGCCTATACTCGCTTCGCCGACTCCATTCAGCGCGTGCTCGAAATCTTGCCGGAAGCCGAGGTGGCCGTGCTCTCTTCCGCCGAGGTCGCTTTTCGCCTGCACGGTCTGGAGTTTGCCCGCGCCCGCCTCGCCCAGGATCCCCGTGCCTTTCGCAACGGACAGGAAATCGCCTTCGCTGTCGGCGCAGAGGAACACGTCCTGGATTCCTCCAACCTGGCCGCTTTCTCTGAAATGGCGCAGCGCGCCTCCATGATCCGCCACCGCTCCGGCCCACGCCATCATCCTCTCTGGCGCGCCCATCCCGAACGCTGGCTCGAATCCCTGGTCCTCAGCGATGTCTCTGCCATCGATGAACGCCTCGATCCCCGCTGGGTCTACTCCCAGGTCCCCGCCTTCTCCGCTGCCGACCGCGGCATGTTGGACGTCCTCACCACCACCCGTGACGCCCGCCTGGTCGTCCTCGAACTCAAGGCCGAAGAAGACATCCACCTGCCTCTGCAGGGTCTCGATTACTGGTCGCGCGTCACCTGGCACCATGAGCGCGGCGAGTTCCAGCGCTTCGGTTACTTTCCCGGCCGCGACCTCTCCCCCCAAAAACCGCTGCTCAAATTAGTCGCCCCCGCCCTGCACGTTCATCCCGCTACCGACACCCTGCTGCGCTACTTCTCCCCCGAACTCGAATGGGAAGTTCTCGGAATTGCCGAACACTGGCGCAGCGGAGTCCGCGTCGTCTTCCGCAAACGCCCCGGTTCCATCCACCTCCTGTCAGCCGCCGCTGGCTAGCTAGAAGTTTCGGGTGGACACCAAGATTCTGTAAACCCTGGTCGAGCTCGACACCGGCGCGGCTCTGCCCATGGGCCTGCGCGTGGACGCCTACATCGTCGGCGAAAATCGTCAGGTTGCGGCCGCCCGCTAGCGCTTCATCCCGGGCCGGTGCCCTGTTCGCGCCCGGCCCCGGAGCGCACCAGATAGCCTAAACCGCCCTCTATGCCTCAAAATAAGGAATTCCATGGAACCAACCCTCGATCAGCCAGCCCGGCAAGTTCAGAAAGTGCGGCAAGTCGAAGCTGTTCCCCCGCCCGCTCGCCCCTACGGCCTGCTCAGCCAGCTGCGTTCATTCCTCATCTACGACCCGCTGATCTGGTCTTACACCATCATCCTCGGCTGCTGCTCGCTGCTAGTCTCCTTCTTCGATCCCTCCGGACGCATCCAGCACGGCTTCGCCCGTCTATGGTCCTGGCTCATCATGAAGACCATCCTCTCGCCCGTCACCGTCACCGGTCTTGACCGCATCGATACTTCGAAGCCCCACGTTTATGCCGTCACGCACGCCTCGGCTCTCGACATCCCCGTCCTCTATGTCTACCTGCCGTTCCAGTTCCGCATCGTGTTTAAGAGCGAACTTCTCAGCTACCCGTTTGTGGGATGGCACCTCGAGCGCTCCGGACAGGTTTGCATCAACCAGCAACATCCCGTGAAGTCGGTCGCGCAAATTCGCTCTGCGGTGAAGTCCCTGCGCACCGGCATGCCGCTGGTCATTTTCCCGGAAGGCGGACGCACTCCGGACGGCGCCATCAAGCCCTTCATGCCCGGCGCTTTCTTCCTGGCCATCAAGGCCCAGACCGATATCATACCGGTCGTTCTCAAGGGCACCTTCGAACTGCTGCCCATGAACACCTACCACATCAAAAGCCGGCCGCTGGAAATGCACGTGGGCGCGCCCATCTCAACCACCGGCCTTCGCGTACGCGACATGGAAGCCCTCTCCGCCCGCGTCATGCAAGCCATGAACGACCTCGCTCACTAACCCGCCTGCCCTATCTGATCACCCGCTCCTCAGCGTCCTAGGGATCTTCCGGACCACGCGGCTCAAACCGCTTCTCCCCTCGCAACCGGTTCATCACTTCTTCTTCGATCCATTCGCGAAAGTCTTCCAGCACACCCGCCACGACGCGACGCACTCTCTCTTCGTCCGTTTCCGCGGCGGGAGTATCCTCCTCCGCCTCAGGCTCCGCCACATCAATGACAGACGCCGCCTCTTCCCGTTCCTGGGCTGACACTGTTTTCCGTGGCGCATCTCGCAAGGCTCTTTCCACCGCGCCCACCAGTTCACTGGCCTCAAACGGCTTCACCACCACCCCATCGGCGCCCGCCCGCGCCACGTCTTGCTCTCGAAATTGCTCCAGCTTGCTGGCGGTCAACAACACCGGGATGTGCGCCGTCTCCGCAGACGCCTTGAACTGATGGCATACGTCCATCCCGTTCTCGCCCGGCATGTGGATGTCCAACACGATCGCATCGGGAAGGTTTTCGCTCGCCGCTTGGAGGGCGGCCGCGCCACTGCTCACCGTCGTTACCTCATAGCCGGCGGCCCCTAGAATTTGCCGCGCCATGTTTTGGGCGGTGGGACTATCATCGGCGAGCAGGATGGTTTGAGGCAAAGAATTGTCCGGTATGCTACAGGCGGCGCTGTCGCCACCGCTTCTCCGCCTAGAACGGAATAATTTTCTTCAGTCCCTTTTTCTTCTTCTTGCTGGTGGATACGTCCACCGTCTCATCTGGACCGCCCGCCGCTGCTGCCGCCGCTTGCGCTTCCGGCGTCTGCAACTCGTTGGTCTGCGGTGGCGCGGGTACCGCTGCCGCCCCCGCAGGCGCAACATTCGGTTTCAACTCGTTGGGATCGGCCGGCACATTCGGCTTCAGTTCGTTCGGATCGGCCGCCGGAGTGTTGATCTTCAACTCTCCCACCCCGTTTGGCCTTGGGTCGACGGCCGCCCCCGTCTCCGGGTCGGAGTGTGGCACCGTATCGCTCGGCGGCGGCGCCCCCGTGCCCAGGGTTTCCACTCCCACCTTTTCAGTCCCGCCCTTGTCTGATCCCATCGCGGCCACTGTGGCCTGCTTCACCACTTCGGTCGCGTTCATCGGTGCCGTGTCCACCATCGTCGGCTCGCCCACATGCGCTGCCCGCACTACGTCAGGGTGCTTTTCAAAATTGTGCATCACTCCCGAGATCACGCCGCTTTCCGACCGGCTATCGATCTCCTTCTTGTTTTGCGCCACTGCCGCTCGCGTCGGCTTGGGCACCGTGCGATGCATCGCCGACAGCCGCGCCCGGGCATCGTCCATCCGATCCATCAGCGGATACCGCGTAATGATCTTCGAGTAGGCCTCCGCCGCATCTTTGGAAAATTCCTCGATCATTCGCGCCTTCGCCACTTCCCCCATCCTGCCATTGGCCCGCAGTATGCTGACTTCCCCTTCGTACGATTGCCCCAGCAGGTACAGCGCTTCATCCACCTGGCTGTACAGCGGATACCGGTCCACCAGCGTGCGCAACCGCGCGATCGCCGCCGGATACGACTGCTTCAGATAGTAAAACCGTCCGATGCCAAACTCCCGCTGCGCCAGCACTTCCTGCACTTCCCGCAAGCGCTGTTTGGCCTCTCCCGCCAGCTTGCTGTCGGGAAATTGCTGAATCAGCGACCGGTATTCTTCTTCCGCCCGCATCGCGTGCGTGAAGTCCCGGTCCGGCTTTTCCATTTCCTGATACTGGATGTTCGCCACCTTCAACTGCGCTTCCGCCGCTTCCGGCATGTTGGGGAAGAAGGTGATGAAGTCCTTGTACTCGATTTCCGCCTGCTGCAGCGCCGTCGACCCGCCCTCGGCATACCACGAATCCGCTACCGCCAGCTTCGCTCGCGCGATAAATTCCGAGTCCGGATAAGTATTGATCAGCGTCTGCAGTGTGATCCGCGACACGTCGAACTGGTTGTGCCGCATCGCCTCCATCGCCCGGTCAAACAGCACTTTGTCCGGCTGTTTCGAGCCCACATTGGCCAGCGGGTTGCTCACCTTCTTGTTGGTGCAGGCCACCGTTATCGCCAGCAACAGACTCAGCACCACTGTGTTCGCAATATGACGTGACATAACAAACCTCTACAAGAAATTTAGGATGGCTGAATTACGCCCACCGATTTATGCCCTTTGCAGCGTGGCTTCTTGCGCAGCCTGCAGCAGCCCTCTTACGTTGGATGCCGGATCTCCGCTCCCGAATACCGCGTTGCCCGCCACCAGGATCTCCGCTCCCGCTCTCACCACTTCGCCCACCGTCTGCAGATCCACTCCGCCGTCCACTTCGATGCGGTAGTTCAATCCCCGTTCCCTCCGCAGTTGGCTCAACCGTTGCATTTTCGCCAGGGCGTTCCGAATAAACTTCTGTCCTCCAAATCCCGGATTCACGCTCATCACCAGCACGTAGTCCACAATGTCCAGCACTTCGCTGAGCGTCTCTACCGGCGTCGCCGGATTGATCACTACACCCGCCTTGCAGCCCAAGCTCTTGATCAATTGCAACGAGCGGTCCAGATGCCGGCACGCTTCCTGGTGCACCGAGATCCAGTTCGCTCCTGCCTGGGCAAAATCTGGAATGTACTGATCGGGGTTCTCTATCATCAGATGGCAATCCAGCGGCAGTTGGGTTGCCTTGCGCAGCCACTTCACCACCACCGGTCCGATGGTGATGTTGGGCACAAAATGCCCGTCCATCACATCCACATGCACCACCGCCGCTCCACCTTTCGTGGCCAGGCTCACCTGGTCCGCCAGATGGGCAAAGTCCGCCGACAAAATCGATGGTGCGATCTCGATCAAACCAGGCTCTCTTGGTGGGATGGACTCTTGAAGTTTACCACTCTGCCGCGGCTTTTCGCCCCGCTACGGCTTCTTGCACTCTCCGCACGGACACACCTCGCGCAGGAGCGCCCACGAGTAGATTCCCAGACCGTGATTATCGTTCCAGGCGAACCGGATGGCATATTTCCCCACACCCTCTGCCGACAGCGGTTTCGCCGCAGCCTTGAACATCGGCAAGGCCCCAGGCGCGAGCTTTTCCGGGTCTCCCGGCTTGCGTCCGGTCTTCCCTCGCTCCTCATCGCACAGCGCACAAGGGCAAGCATCCCGCAGGTACACAAAACTGTAGTGCGACCGGTGCCCGTCTTTCCACTCGATGTCCAGCCCGCTCCCGGTGGAAAGGTTCACCTTAACCGTTTTCGGATCGTTGGCAATAGTCGGCGAAAGGTCGCGAACACTCACATTCCGAGTATCGCACAAGGGGAGCGGACGATGGTTAGCAGCGGGGCCGCGCCGTCGGATTGCTGGATTGTGAAGGGATCTACGATTTGTGAGTTGAAGCCTGCTCAGCTGCCGCGCGCTTAACTGCCTGACGCAACTGCGTAAATGTTACCGCTTGCGGGCGAAGCGTAATCAGGGATTTGAGTGTTATCGAATGCTGACTGCGTTCTCTGGAGTCCAATGTTGACGTCGGCAGAACGTAGAACTGCCATTGCCGTAAATCCAGTGGGTCGATTGACACTTTGTCCTGGTGCCCGAGGAGCGCGAATACATAGACATCAGCACGACGCGTGGCCGTTCCTTCCGCTTCGCCAGTCTCATGGTTGTATCTCCGATGAGGGGCCACGTCGAAGGAAATTGTCGAGAGCCTTTGTTGACGCCAGCTTTGGACATAGGCGGCGGACTTGACTTCGATCTTCAGTCCTTTTGAAGTTACGAGATCGACCGTTCCCCACTCGATCCTCACATCCTTCCGGCCCAAACCGAGAGCACTTGCGACAATAAACTCAGCCAAAATGCCTCGCCTGGCATTGCTGACAAGATCCGAATAAGCCCACTGCCAGAAGTCTGGTAGCGCGAAGGTGACCTTGCCATCATCACCGGTAGCTCGTTCGAGTCCGATCTTACGCGAACATTGCAGCATCCTGAGATCATCAGGCATTGGTCCTCCGTCAACAAACGCAGGAGGCTGGGTCGGCCATACCACTCCGCCTCGCAAGGGGCAGGTGCGGGCTGCGCTCACTCACTTCTCCAGGTAATACTCCACCGAAGTGACCACACGCACCGTCTTCATCATGCTGCTGTCGGCGGAGTAGGCCGCGTCGCCGCCTTCGCCGCCGCTGCTGGCCTGGTCGACGGGCAAGATGGCGAAGGTGCCCTGGTTGGCCTGGCGAATGGCCCCGACCTTACTCCCTGAGTCGGACGCGAAGCGCTCGGCAGCGGCCCGCGCGTTGCGGGTGGCTTCCGTAATCATGTCGGGCTTGATGACATTCAGTCCATTGAATTTGTATCTCAGCCCCTGCCCCGGGTTGCCGCCAATCACAATGCCTTTTTGCACCAACTGGATGGTCTTCTGGGCGGCGGCCGCCACTTCATCCACGCGCGAGCTACGCACCGTCACCTGCTGCTCAATGATGTAACGGTGCGGCGCCTTGTTGCCGCCGTATTCGTTGGCCTGGGTGTCAATCACGCGCACCAGGCCTAGCTCAATCTCGGAATTCTGAATGCCCTGCTGGCTCAGAAACTCCAGAATGGCCTTCTTGTCGATTTCGGTGCGAGCGTAAACGGACGCCAAGTCGTCGCCAGCTTCTTTGTAGCTGACGGGCCAAATCGCGAGGTCGGACTTCACCGTCCGTTCCACCAATCCCTTCACGGTTACATAACGGTCGCTGAGGCGAGTAGCTTTGATCTCGGACCCCAGGACCCATCCACCTAGGATCAAGCCCAGAGCCAGCAGAACGCCGAGCAGCGGCAGGCCACGGCGCGTTGAATCCAACATGTCTTCCATTTCCCTTGCCTCTCAAGAAACACGCGTGCACGGTCAAGCATATCAGCTCGCACTCGGGTCCGACGCCGATATTGCCATTAGACACCGAAACAGTCGTCCAAAGCGCAACCAAGAACTTCGTCGGCAGCCTGTGGCGTGCCCTTTGTTTTCTCCGGTGTAGTCTGGGTACTCTGTGGTCAATTCCTTTGCCCTACCCCGTGTCACGGAAGCAATTCGCGGTACCTCGGTAGTGGTCACTCCCGCCGCCACCACCACTTACACTCTGTATTCCACCAACCAATACGGCCGCACCACCGCCAAGGTCACTGTGCAATAAGCCGAGGGCTTCCTGCGCGCCGCACCGTCCCCCTTCCAGGCCTCGATGTCACCAAACGACGTGTCTAAGGTCACAGAAACTTTGCTGCCCTTTGCATACGCTGAAGAGTGGTTCGGGAGCTCGCTATGCTGCGACGTGCTTGGCTACTCGCTTCTTTATTCTCCGTTTCCCTGTGGTTCACTCCTGCCCTCCCCGCCAAAGGCACACCCAAGCCGGTCCCCTCGCACCAGAAGGCTCAGGACTTCAGCAAATTCCTCGCAATCCCCGGTGCAGAGACTGCCGGGGCGGAACAGTGCTCGCAGTGTCACGCCGACCTCTCCAGGACCTACCGCCGCAGCCCCTACTCCATGCAGGATGTCGCCTGCGAACAGTGCCACGGGGCCGGCAGTCTACACGTCGCGTCGGGCGGCTACTCGGCTGATTCCAAAGACAAGATCATCAGCTTCCGCGACCGTTCCGCCGAGCAGGCCAACGGCGTCTGCCTAAGCTGCCACGCCAAGTCTGACCACGTTCGCAACTGGTTCTCCAGCGCTCACCAGACCCAGGGCATCAAGTGCAGCGACTGCCACACCATTCACGCCCAGGGCCATGGCGAGCAGCGAGCCGTCGAGTCCCGCCGCCAGGCTAACGACAACTGTTTGCGCTGCCACCGCAAGCAAAATGCCGAAGCCAATCTCCCCTACCACCATCCCATTCGCGAAGCCAAGATCGCTTGCTCCGATTGCCACGACCCCCACGGCGGTAGCGCCGGCAACAACCTCCAGATGTCCAACACCAACGATCTTTGTTTGAGCTGCCACGCCGAATATCAGGGGCCCTTCACCTTTCAGCACGTTCCGGTCACCGAGAGCTGCCTCAAGTGTCACTCCTCGCACGGTTCACCCAACCAGAACCTCCTGACCATCAGCCAGCCTGCTCTCTGCCTGCAATGTCATTCCGCCCACCATAACGGTTCCAGTTTGCCTTTGGTCGACCGCTGCACCAATTGCCATAACGCAATTCATGGCAGCGACATTCCTTCCGCCACCGGCGGTAGCAAGTTCATTGATAAGTAGTACCCGGCGATACCACAGGGTAGGAGGTCACGCCCATGACAAAGGTTCCCACGCTCCTTGCACTCCTGGCAATTGCACTCTTCGTTGTGGCAGTAACTTACCCACTTCAGGCCCAGCAGCCTCCTGCGGCTCCTTCGCCTTCGCCGGAGACTCTCCCCGAGGTCATCTACCACCTCACCGTGATGATGCCGCAATACCGCTTCCTCAATACCACCGGATACGCCGGTCGCGTCGGCGAATACGACAGCCTGCAGCAGTCCCTCGGCGGCGACCTCTCCCTCAACTATCTTGATTTCCCTCGCCACCTCACCTTCAAGTCCACCGTGAGCGTCCTCAGCCGTGACGACTTCGACTCCAAGTCCCGTCTCACTCTCGGAAAGTGGCTCGACTTCCGCCTCGACAATCGCAGCTTTGTCCGTCACCTCGACGATAATTCCTATTTCGGCGCCACCGTCATTTCTCCCGACATCATCCGCACCGATTCCATCCCCGCCGACTCCTTGCTCGGCATCCGCCGCCGAATCAACACCTCTTCCCTCCGCGTGCAGTTGCCCAGGGTCCCGGTCAAGTTGTTTGTCAAAGGGGGTTGGCAGGCCCGCGATGGCAGCAGCCAGATGCAGTATTACGACATGGGCGGCGATGGCACTCTCGCCGATAACTCCTGTGATAACTGCCACTCCGCTTCCCAATACCGCCCTTATAACTACACCACCCGCAACATCGCTGCCGGCGCGGAAGTCAACTTAGGCAAAATCCTCAAGCTGGTTTACCAGCACGAGTTCCGCAGCTTCAACGACCGCCTGCCCAACCCGCGCGATATCTACGGCTCCACTCTCCCCAATCCTCCCGACGAGAACGTCCCTTACACCCCGGCGGGATTCTACGTTCACAGTGTGTTGCCCCGCCATCAAACTCAGGCTGACTCGCTCCAGCTCACCCTGTCCGCCTCCCATCACCTCACCCTCAATGGCGACCTCAGCTATGCCCGCACTGAAAACCTTTTCAACCAGTCCGACCCGCGTCTCCTGGTTACCGGCAATCATTCCCAAAACGCCTTGAACGCCGACGCCACTCTCACCTGGCAACCCCTTACCCGGCTCCGCGCCGTGGCTGACTTTCATCAGCAGAACCTGCTCAACCAGTTTTTAACGTCTTACTCGCTCTCCGACCCCAACCTGTTTTACCCCTTCGGCAACCCTTCGCTACACCGCCACTGGGGAGGCCTCAGGCTCTCCTACCGCATCTCCAGGCAGTTGGACGTCGAGTCCTATTACACTCGCATGAACATCACCCGCTCCAACGCACCCTTGTGGCCGCAATTCTCTTCGCCCCACAATTCGGACCCTCTCTATGTTGTGCCGTCGAGTTTTAGCAACATTGTCGGCGCCGCCGTTCACTTTCACACCGCGGAACTCTGGAGTGCCCGACTGGGCTATGAGTGGACCGGCACCCACCATCCCGGCTATGTCACCGACCCCCGCACCAACCACCGCCTGTTCGGCGACGTCACCCTTACCCCCGTGCGCTGGCTCACCCTCGGCAACAACGCCAGCATCATCCTGCAGCGCTCGTTTCCCGTGATCCAGCGCACCAACCATCTCTATGCTGCGACCACCTTCCTCACCATCCAGCCCATTCCCCAGTGGAGCTTCGGCGCCGGATATACCTACCTGCAGGACAACCTCAGGACCGACATGCAGATTTCCAATGATTCCGCCGTCGCCATTTACACCCAGCCCCTGGTGCCTTACAAGCAACTAAGTCAGAGTTATTCCTTCCACTCCACTTATGAACTGAAGCAGCGCCTGGCCCTCAACCTGAGCTTCGCCCACTCCGCGGCCCATAGCAGCTGGCGTCCCGACGTCAATCCTGCCGACTGCCCGCCCTTCCCCTGGACTACCGACCCCAACGGCGACCCTGAGTTTCCCCAGCATTTGGCCAATGCCCTAGCCACCGGTGCCGGCCCAGTGTCCCAAGTCAACGTGCCGCAGTTGCTACTGGGGGCCACTGGCGACTACCACTTCCGCGCCGGATTCGACGGCGGCCTGCGCTTCAACTATGCCAGTTACACCGACGCCATCCGTCCCAACCTGTCCGGCAAGCTCCGCTCTTACACCATCTTCTTCGGACGAGTCTGGTAACCGCGGCATGAGGGCGCCATCCAAAGCCGCACTCAGCCGCGTAGCGGCGGCATAGATTAGCCCAGCACGTAAGTGCTGGGTGCGCCCAGAAATCAACCCGCGAGTCCCGTCAGAGGGACGGCCCAACTCCCCCTGGGAAAGAGCGCGGCTCCGAAACGTGGAAGGGCATG
>JANYBT010000117.1 GCA_025360645.1 Acidobacteriaceae bacterium
CGCGTCTATGCGGTTTCCATCGTCATCGCCATCGCGCTCGGTACCGGCGAAGTCGCTTCCATCGCCATCATCACCGTGCTCACTCTGATCTACACTTTCGAGGGCGGCCTCGCCGCCGTCATCTGGACTGACGTCGTCCAAACCGGAATCTATGTAGGCGGAACTTTGGTCGGCGTCTTCACCATTCTTCACCTCGTTCCCGGCGGGTGGGATTCCATTTCCACCATCGCGCACCACGCCGGCAAGCTGCAGGTCTTCGACTTCTCTTACGATTTCTGGAAGCCCTACACCTTCTGGGCCGGCTTGATTGGCGGCGCGTTCCTCACCACCGCTAGCCACGGCACCGACCAGTTGATTGTGCAGCGCCTGCTGGCCGCGCGCAATCAACGTCAATCTCGTCTCGCCCTGCTCTCCAGCGGCGCCGCCATCCTGTTCCAATTCGCACTCTTCCTGGTGGTCGGCGTGATGCTGTTCGCCTTCTACCAGAAGCCATCTTCCGCGTTTCTTCGCGCCGACCGCATCTACCCCACCTTCATTGTTCACCAGATGCCGCATGGGATTTCCGGACTGCTCATCGCCGCCATCCTCGCCGCCGCGATGTCGAACCTGAGCGCGGCCTTGAACTCTCTGTCGTCCAGTTCCGTGATTGATTTCTACGAACGCTTCCGTCCCCAGAGCACCGACGTGCAGCGCCTGCGCCTGTCCCGCGTCATTACGTTGGTGTGGGGCGCAATTCTATTTGCCATCGCGATCGTCTCTCTCCACAAAGTCGGACGCGTCATCGAAGTAGGTTTGCAAGTCGCCTCCGTTGCCTACGGAGCCATGCTGGGCGTCTTTCTGTTGGGAACTCTGACCCGCCGCGCCCACCAATCCGGCGCCACCCTCGGAATGATTTGCGGTCTGGCCGTCGAACTTTACCTCTGGTTAGGAACTCGTGTTCCATGGACCTGGTGGGTGGCGATCGGCACCACGGTAACCTTCGCCGCCGGCTACGTCGCCAGCCTGCTGCTCCCGCAACCGGAAGTCTCTATCAGCTCATCAATGTAAATCCGGAGCTTTACCCTGTGTACCTCTGTGCCCCCTGTGGTGAAAAGCCTTTTCTGTTTGCCGCAGATTCCCCCCTCCGGTGCCGTATACTTCCTCATCCCGATGCCGCGTCTCTTCCAGCCCGCCCCCGCCCTTGCCCGCGACCTCAGCATCCGCCATGCCGCAGCCGTAGTCGTCGGCACCATCATCGGCAGCGGCATTTTCCTGGTCCCCACGGAAATGATGCAGGCTGTCGGTTCGGCCCGCCTGGTGTACCTCGCCTGGGTGGTCGGCGGCCTGCTGTCGTTTTTCGGCGCGCTCACCTACGCCGAACTCGGCGCCATGAAGCCCCAGGCGGGCGGCGAATACGTTTATGTTCGCGACGCCTACGGCCCACTCGGCGGCTTCCTCTATGCCTGGACCTGGTTCATCATCGCCAAGCCCGCCTCCATCGCCAGCATCACCATCGGCCTGGTGCGCATTCTGGGCACCTTCCCGGCATTTTCGTTCTTCGCGGCCCCCGTCGCCAGCCCATCGCTCCCTCTCAATTGGGGACAACTTGTGGCCATCGCTGCCACTATCCTGATTTCTCTGTTGAACTATGCGGGCATCAAGAAAGCTGGCGAGTTTCAGTTTTTCTTCACTCTGCTGAAGATCGTCATCATCGTGGCCATTGCCGCCATCGGCTTCTCCTACTCCGGCGGAAGCTGGGCCAACTTCGCCACCACCTTCACTGGCGCAAAGGGCGGCATCTCAGGATTCTTCGCTGCGTTGGTGGCGGCTCTCTGGGCCTACGACGGATGGAACGATCTCAACATGGTCGCCGGAGAGGTCAAGCATCCCGAGAAAAACATCCCGCTCGCTCTGATTAGCGGCGTCGCCACCGTTGGCATCCTCTACATCCTGGTCAACGCCGCGGTGCAATACGCCATGCCCGCCGCCGCCATCGCTGCTTCCGAACGCCCTGCTTCCGACGCCATCGCTCTGGTGCTGGGTCGCGCCGGCGCTGGCTTGGTCTCGGCGGGAATGGCGCTCTCCATGCTGGTCACGCTCAACGGCACCATCATGAGCGGCGCTCGCGTTCCCTATGCCATGGCCCGCGATGGCTACTTCTTTCGCGCCGTCGCCGAAGTGCATCCCCGCTTCCACACTCCTTCGGTCGCGATTTTCGTGCAAGCCGTTTTGGCTTGTGTCCTACTGCTGTTGGGCGGTAACTTCCGCCAACTCTTCTCCCTCGCCATTTTTGCAGAATGGCTTTTTTACATGATCGCCGGCAGCACCGTCTTCGTTTTTCGCCACCGTGAGCCCAACCTGCCGCGACCCTATCGCGTCTGGGGATATCCCGTTGTCCCCGCGCTCTTCGTCGCCGCCTCCGCCGTCCTGCTGTTCTACACCTTCACGGACAATCTCAGAAATTCCGTTGCCGGATCCGCCGTCATCCTCGCCGGAATCCCGGTCTTCCTGTACTTCGCGCGAAAGCGACGCAGTCTTGGCTCGCCCTCCTGATCCCTGACTTCCGAGAGATCTCCTTCGCGTCTGCGTGGGGGGGGGCCGCAGAACGAAACGTCCACCGCGCTCAGGTGCTTATGCCGGTGCGATCGCCATCCGCGCCTGCCGCACTTTTTCATAGATCTTCCCATACTCCCGTGCCGACGCATTCCACGAGAAGTCGCGGCCCATTCCGTTCTTCATCAAGGTCTGCCACGACCCCTGGTCGCGATACGCCTTTAGCGCATGCCGGATCGTCGCCAGTAGGGCCTCCCCGTTGTACTCGGTGAATTTGAATCCCGTGCCTTTCCGCGAAGTTGCATCCCACGGCTCAATGGTGTCGTCCAGGCCGCCGGTCGCCCGCACAATCGGCACCGTCCCATACTTCAAGCTGTAAATCTGGTTCAGGCCACAGGGCTCGTAGCGCGAGGGCATCAGAAACATGTCCGCACCCGATTCCACCTTGTGTGCCATCGCGTTATCGTAGGCCACCCGAATGGCCACCTTCTTGGGAAACTGTTTCTGCATGCGCTGAAACATTTCTTCGTAAAGCTTGTCGCCCGTGCCCAGCACCACCAAAATCATTTCCTCCAGCGCCAGGCGATCCATGACTTGTGTGATCAGGTCAAATCCCTTTTGCGCCGCAAACCGCGATACGATGCCGATCACCGGAGTCTCTTCTTTGGCGCCCACAATGCCAAATGTCTTCAGCAAGTCCTGCTTGCACGCCTGCTTCCCGGCCATATCCTGCGCAGAAAACTTCGCGGCGATGAACTTGTCGGTCTGCGGACTCCACTCTTCATAATCCGCGCCGTTCAGAATTCCCGCCACCGTTGCCGATCGTCCGCGCAGCACGCCTTCCAGCCCAAACCCGTATTCGGTGGTCTGGATCTCATGGCTGTATTTCTTGCTCACCGTGGTGATGAAGTCCGACAGCACCAGCGCGCCCTTCAGAAAATTCACTTGCCCGAAGAATTCCATCTTCGACATGGTGAGCAGGTCCCACGGCAACATCAGCAGGGGCAGGATGTCCGATGGAAACAGCCCCTGGTAGCCCATGTTGTGGATGGTGAAGACCGTGCCCGTGTCCTTGAACGCGGGGTCTTCGCTGTACAGCGTCTTGAGCAACACCGGAACCAGCGCGGTCTGCCAGTCGTGGCAGTGGAATACTTGGGGCACGCCCAGCACTTTCGACGCTTCCAGCACCGCGCGCGAGAACAAAGCATAACGCTCGGCGTTGTCCGGATAATCTCCCGCCGAAGTCCCATACAGTGCCTCGCGATCAAAATATTCCGGGAAGTCCACAAAATTGAAACGGATGCCCGGCTGATTCGCTGCGGTCTTCACCGAACAGAAGCGGTACTGATCGTCAAACGGAATGGTGATGCTGCGCACCACCGTCTGCGCGTCCGTCAATTTAGTTTGCCGGTACAGGGGGACGTACACGCTGACCTGATGCCCCAACGCAGCCAAAGCCCGCGGAAGCGCCCCCACTACATCCGCCAATCCACCCGTCTTGGAAAACGGCACGCACTCCGACGCCACAAAAGCAATATGCACGAGATGATTCCTTCCTCACACCATGAAACGCGAGCGCGAGCTATTATGAGTAGGTGCCTGCACCATCGGCAAGCGCAATGAAGCGCCAGTCTAAATCGCCGATGGAAAGAGGGTCAATGTGACGAAAGCCGTGGCCGGAGTCCCGCTCAAAGCAGGCCTGCCCAAAGTAGTGAAGCCGAAACTCGGTCAGCACTTCCTCAGCGACCAGGCCGCCGCCATCCGTATCGTGGCCGCTCTGGGCGACACCTCGCAAGCCACCGTGCTGGAGATCGGCCCGGGCCGCGGCGCTCTCACTTCCATGCTGGCCCGCCGCGCCCGCCGCCTCATCACCGTCGAACTGGATCGCGTGCTCGCCGCGCAGTTGCGCATGAAGTTTGCCCTCGCCCCCAACATCGAAGTCATTGAAGGCGACATCCTGGCGGTGGACCTCGACGCCCTGTTCGGCCCCAAGCCCGGCAGCACCCGTCCCGGCCTCAAGCTCGCACTGGAACAGGTGACCGTGGTCGGCAACCTTCCCTATTTCATCACTTCAGACATTCTGTTCCGTTTGTTTGAGTACCGCCGCTATTTCACCAGCATCGTGCTGATGGTACAGCGCGAAGTTGCCGACCGCCTGGCCGCCGAGCCCGGCACCAAAGATTACGGCATGCTGGCCGCGACCACTCAGCTCTACGCCAACGTAGAAAAATTGTTCACGCTGGGCCCGAGCTCGTTCTCGCCGCCTCCCAAAGTCCACTCTACTGTGGTTCGCTTAACCCCAGCCGCGACCTTGGAAGCGCTCGGCGTTCCCGAAGCGCCATTCATTGCGTTCCTGAAGCTTGCCTTCGGACAGAAACGAAAGACCCTGGCCAACAATTTGAAAACCCAGTACGGCGCCGCGGAACTGAAAGCTGCCTTTGCGAAGGCCCACATCAAACCCGAAGTCCGCGCCGAAGCCGTACCTCTGGAAAAAACCGCCGCGTTGTTTCGGGCACTACCCTCGACCCCAAAGGAAGCTCAAGGATTCTCTAAAGCGGTGCCGCCGAATGGCGCGCTGAATGAATAAGGCCGGTGAAATCCTGATCGTGCTTTTCAAAGTTGGCTTTTATGTTGGCCTACCTGCTCTGCTCATCTGGGGCTGGATACGATGATTCAGGCGCACCCAACCGCGAACTTTGCTGCCGATCCTGTCTCTGATCGGCCTTGCGCTCGCCACAGCATCCGCTGTCCTGGGCGGTTTCGTCAGTGCTCTACGCACACGCGATTGGTGGTTTCCCGTATTACGATCCACGGCTACTCAGAATCTATCGCTGGGGAGGATTGCTTTCGCTTTTCGGCATTGTGTGCGGTATCGCTGGACTCTGGCGACCTGGGCCGGTGCGCTGGCTTGCCCCGGTGTGCTCCCTGGGAACTGCCCTCTTCTGGCTTGCATCAGCAATGGGTGAATGAGGTCAACAGGGATACGGCTATGGTCGGCTGCTGTTGCAATCACTACCTTGCTCGGTGCAAGTGTGCCGAGTTGGGCTGCTGTCCAATGCGCCGCGCCATCAAAGACCGTCGCCGCAATTAGTTCAATAATCAACTGAGGAGAATCCCCATGTCGGTAGTCGTCCGGAGTCCTGCGGTGGCGGGACAGTTCTATCCCTCCGACGCCGCCACTCTGCGCAGGGACGTGCAACGCTATCTCGCAGCCGACGGTCCGCCCATCGCCGCGCTCGGATGCATCGTGCCTCACGCCGGCTACATGTACTCCGGCGAAGTCGCTGGCGCGGTGTTCGCGCGCATCTTGCCCCCGCGCCGCGTGCTGCTGCTCTGCCCCAACCATACCGGCGCTGGGGCTCCGCTCGCGCTGATGAATGCGGGTGGGTGGCAAACTCCCCTCGGCACCGTGCCCATTGACGCTGCGCTCGCCGCCGCACTCCAGCAACGCTTTCCTCTGCTGCAGAATGACCCTCGCGCCCATCGCGCCGAGCATGCCGCCGAAGTCGAGCTGCCTTTTCTGCAGGAACTCGAGCCTGACCTGACCTTCGTTCCCATTGCGCTGGGCACCCGCCGTCTCGACGTACTGACCGCCCTCGGCGAAGCCATCGCCGATGTGCTCGCCGCCGTCCTCGCCGACGAATCTCGCCCCGTGCTCCTGGTGGCCTCCAGCGACATGAACCACTACGAGTCAGACGCCATCACCCGGGTCAAAGATCACCATGCCATCGCGCGAATTCTGGAGCTTGATCCAGAGGGACTTCACGCCACCGTGATGGAGCATGACATCAGCATGTGCGGCCTGGGTCCCGCTGTCGCCATGCTCACTGCTGCCAAGCGCCTCGGCGCCCGCACGGCTGACTTGGTGAAGTACGCCACCTCCGCCAATGTTTCTGGAGACGATCAGCGGGTCGTGGGATACGCGGGCGTGATCGTGCGTTGAGGCGAAAGCCGCGAGTCATCCCCCCAAAGAGAAGAGAAAAGGGAAGAGAAAAGAAAAGGGCGGCCAATGAGGCCGCCCTGATTTTGCTAACGACCGTGACGCCTGCGAACCCTCAGCGATGCGGCGGACCGTGGGACGGAGTCGACGCATGAGGTGTAGGCGCCGGTGTCGGATGAGACTGCGACTCTCCGCCGCGCCAGCCCGATGGATGCGATACCACCGGTCCCGTGCTGCGGTTGCCCACATCGCCGAAACCAGAACTCGCGTGCGGCACCTTGATCTCAACTGGCCCACTCGTGGTCACTTTCCCCGCCACCTTGCCGAGCTCTTTCACAGCGCCACGCGGCACTCCCAGCCCAGCCTGGCCACTGGATACCACGATGCGGTGCGGAGGTACGACCGGCGGATACGCTGGCCCTGCACCCACTGCGACCGTCGCATGTCCGCGCACCGGCGGTTGCGGCGATACGAAGCGGCGCGGAGGATTCACCACCCTCGGCCCCGTCACCCAACCGTTCCATCCGCCCGGCTGCCACAGCCAGCCATACTGCGGAACGAAAACCCACGAGCCGTAACGATAGGGCATCCAACCCCACGGATACGCCGACACCCAGGTGTAGCCAGCGCCGGGGTAGTACGACCACCCGCCATCCTGGTACGGATTCCATCCCGCTCCGGTCAAATACGGCTGCCACATGTTGCCGTATCCCGGCACGTTCATGAAGTTGCCGTAATAATTCAGGTCGCTGGCGCCGTAGCTGTAGGGATAACTCGAGGTGTACGAGTTCGACATCCCCCGCTGGTGATACTGGTCTTGCTGCTTGTCCCATGCATCGTATTGATCTTCTTCGAAATTCTTGGCCACAGTGTACCGGTCATTGTCCGCCAAGTCGAAGTTGGCGCTCTGCTTCTTGCCCAACTCCACGCGGCCGGCAGGACCTTCCACATTCACATCGCCCTGGAACACCGCCAGATTGGCCTGGGCGTCGTTCATGTCCACGCGGAAGTGCGCGGAACGATCCAGCGCAATGCGTTCGCGGGCAAATTCCAGAATGAACTCATCGTTCCGCTGCCCTTTGAAATTCACATAGGCCGTGCCTTCGCCCAGTCGTAGCGTGTTCTGCTTCTCCCCAGAGGCGCTCAACGAGAGCCGCGAAAAATCCAGCCGCGAGTTCGGCACCAGCCGGACCACGCTGCCGTCTTCGAATTCCACTTCAGCGCGCCCGTCGTCCTTGGCCCACAGCCGCATGCCTTCAGTGACCGGCATATTGAGGAACGCGCGTTCGTAGCCTTGTCCCAGATTGCGATCAATCTGCACTGCGCCCTGAAGCTCGCTCAGTCGCACGATGCGTGCCTTGGATTGGGCTGCTGAAGAAATCGCCAAAATGCCCACCAGCAACGCTGTGATGACCACACTCTTCGCACTTGCGCTGTGCTTCGCCATAGAACCCCCCTGTACAGCAACCGCTAAATTACAGACGGAACAACTTCTACTGCATTAGAACACGATCGGCGGTATAGAGTTGCCCTGCGCGTTCTGCATCCTACACGCGGCCCGAATTAGAGAACGAAACTCGGTTGACAGTGGAAGCGCGGTCGAAGCGGCGTGAGGGCAGGGAAGCCGAGCGTTTAAAAATAGCTTGGAGGAACTTAGCTTCAACAGTGTAATTATTACACTGCCGCTATATTCGACCGCTAGAGGGGGTCTACGGCGCTTTGGGACCCCGGGTGGCCTCTGGGCCGCTCAGAAACCCTATCGTCTCGCCACGGCCTTCCTGTGGCCATAGCGTGGCATTCTGCGCCTCGGGTATATTGCGTTTTGCCATTAGGAAAACGCCACTCCACCCACCCCGTCGCCCAATTTTCCAGGAAACCGTTATGGCTCAACAAGTTATACGAAAAAAGGCAGATTGCTTCAAGCAGACGATTTAGTCTAAATCAGCAAGCAAAAAGTTTTGAACCTTGAGAAATTCCATGAACGACTCGTTTCTCAAGTCTCTT
>JANYBT010000124.1 GCA_025360645.1 Acidobacteriaceae bacterium
GCGCAAACCCGTCCGCTCCATGCCGGGGGTTTCGAATTTGTCGGTGGACGAGGCGGTGAAGGAAGCGCGCGAAGCGCTGGGCCTGGGCGTGCCGGCGGTGATTCTGTTTGGACTTCCCTCGGCTAAGGATGAAGTTGCCACCGGAGCATGGGCCGACGATGGGATCGTGCAGCAGGCGGCGCGCGCCATCAAGCGCGAAGTGCCCGGCATGCTGGTAATGGGCGATGTCTGCCTGTGCGAATACATGTCGCATGGCCACTGCGGCATTGTGAAGGCGGGCGCGGCCTCAGCGGACGGCGCTGCGGCGTATGAGATCGTGAACGACGCCAGCCTGGAGTTGCTGGCAAAGACGTCGGTGTCGCTGGCGCGCGCGGGAGTGGACATCATCGCTCCCTCAGACATGATGGACGGGCGGGTAGCGGCGATCCGGCGCGGGTTGGACGCGGCGGGACTGGAGAACACGCCGATCCTGTCCTACGCCGCTAAATTTGCGTCCGGGTTCTATGGGCCGTTTCGCGAGGCGGCAGATTCAGCGCCGCAGTTCGGCGACCGGCGCTCGTATCAGATGGATGGAGCGAACTTGCGCGAAGCCATGCACGAGATTGAGCTCGACATCGCAGAAGGCGCAGACATGATCATGGTGAAGCCGGCCATGCCGTATCTGGATGTGATTGCAGCCGCGCGCCAGCGCTTTGATTTGCCGCTGGCGGCGTATCAGGTGTCAGGCGAGTACGCCATGATCGAAGCGGCGGCGGCCAATGGCTGGATTGAGCGGGAGCGGGTGATGATGGAGTCGCTGCTCTCCATCCGGCGGGCGGGGGCGAGCATCATCCTGACCTACTACGCGAAGGAAGCGGCCAAACTGCTGGGATAGGGTCGGCGGCTCGCGGCACTCGAGCTAAAAAACGAAGGCCAGCTATGCCAGCCGGCCTTTTCTCCATTGAGCGGAAGTGTTGAGCGGAAGTGTCTGGAACTATTTGGCCTTGGGGGGCGCGATCGCATCTTTGGCGGCTTTGGCGACGCGGAACTTCACGACGGTCTTGGCCTTGATCTGGATCGGCTCGCCGGTTTGCGGGTTGCGTCCCATGCGGGCCTTGCGCTGCGCCTTCACCAGACGGCCCAGGCCGGGAACGACAAACACGCCGTTCTTTTTGGTTTCTTTCACAGCGACGTCGGCCAGTTGTTCCAGGAACGATGCCACCGTCTTGTTAGGGAGCTCGAGCTTTTCAGCCAAGTGACGAGTGAGTTGAGTTTTGGTCATGCCTGAAGCCATGAATCCTCCTCTTGAAATGGAATTACTTGATTTGTGCCCTATCGACGCATCTTATACCCGTATCCTGTGGAAAAAACATAATAATTACCGCATTTTTAGCGGTTATCCAGAAGGTACATGGGTAAACATACGCGTAAACAGCATGGTTGGGCGAGGTCGTCGATCGAAATATTTGAAATTGCCGATGTTTTCCAGCCTCCGCGGGAAGAGCAAGGCGCAAGCGACCGGTTGGTCTCGGCGTGGCGCGAGCGACCGGCACCGGTGTGGCCGGGTTTGATTGCGAAATGCAATAATGCAAGTTCTTCCTTCGGTGATTGTCAAAGCAGTGAATGCCAAAGCGGTGATAGCCAAAGCAGTGATTACCAAAGGTCTACAGGAGCGTGGGCGTGAGTTGTGCGATTTGCAATGAGCGGAAAGAAAAGCGGTTTTGCCCCGCCATCCACGGGCGTATTTGCCCGCAGTGTTGCGGCGAGCAGCGCGAGGTGACTCTGGACTGCCCGTCGGACTGCGTGTATTTGCAGCAAGCTCGAGCGCACGAGAAACCGCGGCGGGCCGAGGAGCACGATGCCAAAGAATTTTTCTGGCAAGTGGAAGTGGATGATGCGTTTTGGCGCCGCCATGAACACTTGATTACGGGATTGGCGTATGCGCTGGTGAAGAGCGTTCGGCAGGATCGGGCGCTGGTGGACCGCGATCTGACTGCGACGCTGATCGGCCTGGCGGAGCGCTACCAGACCCTGGTGAATTCCAGCCTGTACTACGAAACCCCGACGACGAATGTCGCTCACCAGCGGATCGCCGATGAAATCGCCAGGATGGTGGACGAGTTTCGTCAGGCGGAGCAGCAGCAACTGGGCGCGGCGCGGCTGCGCGACGAGGACGTTTTGAAGACGGTGGTGTTCCTGCTGCGGACCGCGCTGGTGCGGAGCAATGGCAGGCCGAAATCCAGAGCATTCGTGGATTTTCTGTTTGAGCAGTTTCCGGAGAAGAGCGGAGTGCAGGCGTCGGCGGAGGAAGCGGGCAAAGGCCGCATCATAGTCCCATAAGCGTGCCGTAGTTGTCCCGTAAGCGTCCCGTGCGTTGAAGTGCGAGTGGAGAAGGCCAGGGCGCCGAGAGCACAGATTTCCAGGAATAATCATCGTACAATCATCGCTGCATGAAGCCAGTCAGCCTGCGTTCGTTCGCCAAAATCAATCTGGGCCTGTGCATTGGACCGGTGCGGCGGGATGGATTTCACGAATTGCGCACGGTGTACCAAACCATTGCGCTGCACGATGTGGTGCACATCACGCTGGGGCGGGGCCGGGGGATTGAGTTGCGGTGCTCGGATCCGCGGGTCCCGCGCGACCAGAGCAACACCTGCTGGCGGATGGCCGAGAAGATGCTGCAAGCCCTCAAGCTGAAAAATAGAGTCGTCATCGAGATTGAGAAACGGTTGCCGGTGCAAGGTGGGCTGGGTGGAGCGTCAGGCAACGCCGCGGCTACGCTCTTGGGCTTGGAGCGAGCGGCGGGAAAGCAGTTGCGTCCCGAAGACAGGCTGGCGATTGCGGCTGAGGTGGGGTCGGATGTGCCTTTGTTCTTAATCGGGGGCACGGTGATGGGAGTGGGCAGGGGCGAAGAGGTGTATCCGCTGCCGGACTTGCCAGCCATTCCGATGGTCGTGGCGACTCCGGAAGTTGGGGTAGCCACGCCGCATGCGTTTGCGGAGTGGGACCGATGGACGGCGAAAGAATACGGGGAATTGACGGCGGAGCAGGCATCCGATAGACTTAAAAGGTTCGGCAGCAGAGTGAGTACGCTGTTGAGCGTTGGGTCTACGCTATCCGGTGCTCCTGCAAGAGGTGGGAGCCGGGTTGGGAGCCTGCTTCTCGACCTTGTCCGTACCGGGATCGAAAACGACTTCGAAAGAGTCGTCTTTCCTGAGTATCCCGAATTACGAGACTTGAAACAGGCCTTGCGGCGTGCAGGTTCTATATATGCATCTTTGTCGGGCTCCGGCTCGGCGCTGTATGGCTTATTCCGGACCAAGGAAGACGCCAAGAACGCGGCAGCCAGAATCGTGAGCAGTGGCACACCGGCGCAAGCCACCGTGACGCTGGGCCGAGGACAGCTGCGCAAGAAGACTTTTTTGGCCGGCTGAGCAGTCGCTGAGCGGTAGGGGTCAGGGCAGTGTCGCGGAGGTCGGCAGAGTTTACTGGGCCGTCGACTAATGGTAGGTCAAGTGCCTTTGGAGCACTTTGTCTAGGTTCGAATCCTAGCGGCCCAGCCAAAATTTGCTTAGTGGAACAGGAATCAGAGAGTGGGCCGGAAGAAGCTCCCCTGGTTTGGTTGAAAAGTGCGGCAACTGAGTCGTTGACTCCCGGTTCGAGGTAGCAAACGATGTCCACCACGATTGCGATAGCCACGGAAAAACCGCCAGGCGTTGACGCGAAAACGGAACGCAAGCCGCAGCGCGCCCGGATGGACGACCGGTTGAAGATTTTTTGCGGCACGGCGAACGAGCCGTTGTGCGAAGAGGTTTGCCAGTTTCTGGGCATGACCCGTGGCCAGGCGTTGGTCACGCGTTTCAAAGATGGCGAAGCGTACGTGCAGATTCAGGAAAACGTGCGCGGTTTTGATGTGTTCCTGATGCAGCCCACTTGTCATCCGGTGGACATGCACCTGATGGAACTGCTGTTGATGATGGACGCGTTGAAGCGGGCGTCGGCGCGGCGGATTACGGCAGTGATTCCGTATTACGGCTATGCCAGGCAGGACCGGAAAGACAAGCCGCGAGTGCCCATTTCGTCGAAGCTGGTGGCCGACCTGCTGACCACCGCGGGGGCCGACCGGGCGCTGGTGGTGGATTTGCATGCGCCGCAGTTGCAAGGATTTTTTAATATCCCGGTGGACCATTTGTTTGCGTCGCCGGTGTTGGTGGACCATTTCAAGAAATTGAACTTGCCGAACTTGACGGTGGTCTCGCCGGATGCGGGAGGCGTGGAGCGGGCTCGCTTTTTCGCCAAGAAGATGGATTCCGCTCTGGCCATTGTGGATAAGCGGCGGGTGGAGATGAACGTGGCCGAAGTGATGCACGTGATCGGCGACGTGCGGGACCGCACCTGCCTGGTGATTGACGATCTGATTGACACGGCGGGAACGCTGGTAAAGACGGCGGAAGCCTTGTTGAGCAACGGCGCCACTTCGGTGTATGCCTGCGCCTCGCATCCGGTGCTGTCGGGGCCGGCGGTGGAAAACATTATGAATTCCGCCATCACGGAAGTGGTGGTGACCAATACCATCCCGCTGTCACAAGCGGCCAAAGACTTACCCAAGATCAAAGTGCTATCGATCGCGGGCTTGATTGGACGGGCCATCCAGTCCATCCACGAAGAGACCTCGGTCAGCAAACTATTTTTGTAAGGACAACGACTTATGGCGACAGCAACGGACAGCAAGCAAACCGACA
The DNA here is from genome assembly GCA_025360645.1 of Acidobacteriaceae bacterium. GTDB lineage: Bacteria > Acidobacteriota > Terriglobia > Terriglobales > Acidobacteriaceae > JANYBT01. Next base: position 4,722 of record JANYBT010000124.1, read on the forward strand.
GCAAGCAAAAAGAAAACAAGCAGTTGGAAGCAACCGTGCGCGAAGCGGGCAACAAGAACGCGGCGCGGCGGGTGCGCGTGGCGGGACAGATCCCGGCGGTGGTGTATGGCGCGGGCAAAGAGTCCGTGTCGTTGAGCGTGGATCCGCGGCATGTGCTGAAGATTCTGTATTCGGAGACCGGCCACAACACGATTTTCGACTTGTCTGTGGCCGGTGAACACACCAAGGTGATGATTGTCGACTGGCAGTTTGAGCCGATCAAGAGCAAGCTGCTGCACATTGACCTGAAGCGCATCGCCATGGACAAGAAGCTAACGGTCACAGTCCCGATTGTGCTGAAGGGCGAAGCCGAAGGGGTGAAGTTGCAAGGTGGATTGATGGAACAAGTGTTGCGCGAAGTCGAAATCAAGTGCTTGCCGGCGGATATTCCGGGACACATCGATGCCGACGTTTCGCAATTGGTGTTTGGGACGGTGCTGCGCGTTTCCGATCTTCCCAAGAGCGACCAGATCGAGTACTTGACCGATGCCGACCAGACCGTAGCCCACATCGTGACCATCAAGGAAGAAGTGGTGGCGGCGCCAGAAGTGGAAGCGGCAGCAGCAGCCACGACGGGTGAGCCGGAAGTCATGAAGAAGGGCAAGCAAGAAACTGACGGCGAACCCTCCGGCGACAAGGATAAGGACAAGGACAAGAAGGAAAAGAAAGATAAGAAGTAGATTTTGCCGCACGGGACACAGGCGTGAAACTGATCGTAGGACTGGGAAATCCGGGAATCGAATATCAGTTCACGCCCCACAACCTGGGATTTCTGGCGATCGATCGCATCGCCGGCGATTGCGGAGTGGAAGTCAGAAACCGGCAGTGTCGGGCGCTGACGGCACGGGCAAAGTTTGCAGGCGAACCCGTCCTGCTGGCCAAGCCGGAAACGTTCATGAATTTGAGCGGGCTGGCGGTGCGCGAACTGGTGGCGCAATACGAAGTGGACGTGGCCACTGAGTTGATCGTGATTTATGACGAGTTGGACTTGCCGCTAGGCACGATTCGAGTTCGCCAGCGAGGCAGTTCGGCGGGTCATAACGGCATGGAGTCGGTGATTGGAGCGTTGGGCACGCAGGAGTTTTTGCGGGTCCGGCTGGGCACAATGCCGGGACGCAAGATTGGGGATGGAGTGCGCTATGTACTGGCTCCCTTCCCCCGGTCCAAGCTCAAGTTGGTGGACGAAATACTGGAAGCAGCGGTGCAAGCCGTGCAGGTGATGGTGCAAGAAGGTCCGGCGGTGGCGATGAACCGCTTCAACCGGAAAATGGAAGAACCGGAATAGAAGAATTTGGCTGCGGGTCGCGAAGAAAGAGATTTCGCGCGGATTCGCGGCAGGAGACAACGAATGAATCGCACTTATGAATTGATGTTCATTGTCAGGCCGGATATGGCTGACGAGGACCTGGACAAACTGGTTTCAATGCTGGAAACCCAAACTACGACCTCCGGCGGCGCGGTGAAGAGCATTGACCGCATGGGCAAGAGGCGACTGGCGTATATGGTGCGCGGGTTCAACGACGGGATGTACATTCTGCTCACGCTGGACGGCGACGGGCCGATGATCCACGAGTTGGAGCGTCGTCTGCGAGTGACGGAACCGGTGATCAAGTTCCTGACCGTGCGCATTGATGAAGAACAGAAGCGCCTGGACAAGATGAGGGCGATTCGCGAGTCGCGGAAGAAGGCCAGTGCGGCGCCGGTGACGGCTGTCGCGACGCCTGCAGTGACGCCGGTCGTCCCCCCTGCAGCAGCGCCTGCCGCAACCCCTGCCCCCGCCGAGGGTGAAACGCCGGCGGCACCCACGGCTTAAACACGCGCGGAGTTTGTGCGGGGACGATCCCGTCCCAACCATTTTGAAGGAGCACTATGACTGATGAAGTGAAAGCAACCGCACCCGTGGCAGACAGCCCGCGACCCTCGGAGGGATATCGTCCTGGCCCGCGTGGCCCCCGTCCCGCAGGTCCGGGAGGACAGCGTGAAGGCGGACGAAAATTTTTTCGGCGCAAGAAGGTATGCAAATTCTGCGTGGAAAAGATCGAGTCCATCAACTACAAGGATTATCGGCTGCTCGGACAATTTGTGGCGGAGAGCGGCAAGATTGTACCGCGCCGTTTGACCGGGGTGTGCACGCCGCACCAACGACGGCTGTCGGCCGCGATCAAACAGGCGCGCAACATCGCGCTGCTGCCCTTTGCCGGGCGGGCGTCGTAACCACCAGGGCCACCGGCCTGGAACGCCATCAACATGCGTCAGGGCCGTGCTGCTATCGCATCTGCAACCGTGGCCAAGCGTTGCCACAGATTTCAAGATAGAAACGGAGTCATCTCATGGAAGTCATTCTGAAAGAAGACGTGCCCAAGCTGGGCTCGCGGGGCGATGTGGTAAAAGTCGCGGAAGGGTATGGCCGCAATTTTCTGCTGCCCCAAAGGCTGGCCATCGTCGCCAACTCGGCCAATAAAGCGGTAGTGGTGCAGATGAAGGCGGCGTCCATCCGGCGGTCGGCCAAAGAGAAGTCGTCGGCTGAGGAATTGGCGAAGCAGTTCGAGGGCGTGGACATCACGTTCCAGCGCAAGGCCGGCGAGCACGATCAGTTGTTCGGATCCGTGACCACGGGCGACATTGCGGACGCGCTGGAGAAGAAAGGGCTTACAATCGATCGCCGCAAGATCCACATTCATGAACCCATCAAGACGCTGGGGGAGTTCACGATTCCGGTGAAGTTGCACCGCGACGTGACCGCCCACCTGAAAGTGGTCATCGAAAAGGACGCGACAGAGTAAGCTCGAGTTTCGCAAATTGAGATGTTCAAAAGGGGCGGCCCAGAAGCCGCCCCTTTTGTGTTGGAGCCGAGAACGCGAAAGATGCGACTGGTGGCGAGGGAGCGCCGGCTCGGGATGGGGGGAGACGCGCTAGACTCGTGCAAGCGGCAAATCGCATTGGCAGGGCCGCGTGGAAGCAGACCGGCGCGTTAAGGCCTTGTTTAGGAAGCGTTTCGTATTATTGAGGGGGAGCAACTGATGCGAAGAACAGCGTTGCGTGCGGCGGCGGGGTTGTTGATGGGATGCCAGGCGATTCTGGCGCAGACGCCAGCGGCTGGTCCCACACCATCCATCCCGCTCCAGGACGCCCTGCAGCGGGCAAGAACGTTGCAGGTGGGCTATCTGGGGGCAGTGACCAGCAGCAAACTGGCTCACGAAGACCGGGTGCAGGCCCGGGCCGCGCTGTTGCCGAGCGTGAGCTATAACAACCAGTTCCTGTACACGCAGGGCAACGGAACCGGATTCGGGCGCTACATCGCCAACAATGGCGTGCATGAATACGTAAGCCAGGGCAATGCCCACCAGACGGTCAACCTGGGTGTTGGAGAGTTTGCCGACTACCGACGCACCGGGGCCGCGGAAGCCTTGGCGCGAGCCCGGCGAGAGATTGCGCTGCGCGGGCTGCAAGTGACGGTGGTCAACAGCTTCTATGGGCTGTTGGCCGCACAACACAAACAGGACAGCGTGCAAAAAGCGTTCGATGAAGCCAATCACTTTCTGGATCTCAGCCGCAAACTGGAGAATGGTGGCGAGGTGGCCCACTCCGATGTGATCAAAGCGCAACTGCAAGCCAGCGAACGGCAGCGTGACCTGCGGGAATCACAATTGGCGCTCGAGACGCAGCGACTAACACTGGCAGTACTGTTGTTCCCCGCTTTCAATGAGGATTTTGCGCTGGTCGATGACTTGCATGAGCCCACCGAACTCGCGCCTTTCCCGCAAATGGAAGAACGAGCCGCCAAGAACAATGCGGATGTGCGCGCGGCGGTGGCTGCCCTGAACGCGGCCGGACATGAGGTCAGCGTGGCGCGCGGCGCGCATTTTCCGACCTTGACCCTGGATTACTTTTACGGGGTTGACGCGGCGCAATTAGCAACCAGGACCAATGGACTACGCAACCTGGGCTACGCGGCGACTGCCACCCTGAATATTCCCGTTTGGAACTGGGGCGCCATCCAAAGCAAGGTGAAGCAGGCCGAATTGCAGCAGCACCAGGCGCAAGTGGAGCTATCGGCGGCGCAACGCGAGGCGCTGGCGCACCTGAAGGCGTTTTACGCGGAGGCCGACACGGCGCACCAACAACTGGAGACGCTGCAGGCGTCGCAAGACCTGGCGGCCGAGAGCCTGCGGCTGACCACCTTGCGTTACCAGAGCGGAGAAGCGACCGCGCTGGAAGTTGTGGATGCCCAGAACACTCTGGTGCAGTCCCGCAATTCGTACGATGACGGCGCAGTGCGGTATCGTGTTGCACTGGCGAATCTGCAAACTCTGACCGGGACATTCTAGACTCATGACACTCCTCAAAAATCGAATCCTTATAACGGCGTGTGCCGCCGCTCTTCTGATGGTGCAGAGCGCGTGTACCAAGCGGAGTGGCGACGCCGATCCCGAAGTTGATGTGCAGGCCGCGACCGCCAAAGCGGGAGAGATCGAGCAGATTGTCTCCGCGGAGGCGATTCTGTTCCCGCTGCACCAAGCCGCGATTACTCCCAAGGTGACAGCGCCGGTAAAGAAGTTCTATGTCAATCGCGGTAGCCGCGTAAAAGCCGGCCAACTGCTGGCAGAACTGGAAAACCGCGACCTGTCCGCGGCGGCAGCGGAAAACAAGGGCACCTATGAGCAGGCCCAGGCCGCCTACAAGACGGCGACCGCGGGAACGGTGCCGCAAGACATGCAGAAAGCGGCCCTCGAGGCCCAGGCTGCCAAAGAGACCTTCGCCGCTCAACAGAAAGTGCTGGACAGCCGGCAGGAACTTTATAAGCAGGGCGCCCTTCCCCGCAAAGACCTGGACCAGGCAAGCGTCGCGCTGGTGCAATCGCGGGCGCAGTACGAAATCGCCCAGAAGCATCTGGAAGCGATGCAGTCGTTCGGCCAAGCGGAGGCATTGAAATCCGCCTCCGGGCAATTGACTTCCGCGAAAGGCAAATATCAGGGAGCGTCTGCGATGCTCGGGTACTCTGAGATTCGCAGCCCGATCGATGGGGTGGTGACCGACCGGCCGTTGTATCCCGGCGAAACCGCGGCGGCGGGAACGCCACTTCTCACCGTGATGGACACTTCGCAGGTGGTGGCCCGGGCGCATATCCCGCAGGAACAAGCTGCGTTGATCAAAACGGGCGACACCGCCAGGATCAACACCGCGGAAGCCGGGGAAGTCGCGGGAAAAGTAGTATTGGTCAGTCCCGCGCTTGATCCCAACAGCACAACGGTCGAGGTGTGGATCCAGGCGCCGAACCGGGAGGGCAAACTGCGACCTGGGAGCACGGTACAGGTTTCCATGGTGGCCAAGACGGTGAAGGATGCGATTGTGATTCCCACCGTCGCGCTGCTCACCAGTAGCGACGGCACCAACACCGTTATGCTGGCCGGTTCTGACGGCCGCGCTCACCAGCAAGCGGTGAAAGCGGGAATTCACCATGGCGACGTGGTGCAAATCGTTGAGGGGTTGAAGGATGGTGACCGGGTAGTCAGCAGCGGCGCTTACGGGTTACCGGAGAAGACCAAGATCAAGATTGTAGAAGCAGCTCAAAAAGACAAACCTGAGGCCGGCGCGGCAGCTCCCGCTGAGAAAAACTAAGGGCCCACGATGACCTTGCGATCCCTCGTCCAACGTCTCAAGCCAAACCTCGGAAATGGCCAAGCCGATTCGAAGTTCTGGTTTGCCCGCCAATCGCAGCCGGTGATTTTCCTCATCATCACTCTTGCCCTGGTGGGTGGATACCTCGCGCTTTCCATTCCTGTCGCGGTGTTTCCGGCTACGAATTTTCCCCGCATCGTGATTGGCGTGGACAATGGCGTGATGCCGATTGACCAGATGATGGTCACGGTGACGCGACCGCTGGAGGAAGCGGTCAATTCGGTGCCCGGATTGCACGAAGTCCGCTCCATCACCAGCCGCGGCTCGGCAGAGGTTGATCTGTTTTTTGACTGGAACGTGGATATGTTCCAGACGCTGCAGTTGGTGGATTCCGCAGTCTCGCGCATCCAGGCCACCCTGCCCTCATCCGCGCAGATCCAGAGCCATCGCCTGACCTTTGCCAGCTTCCCCATTCTCGGATATAGCCTGACCTCGGCCACGGTGCCGCAAAGCCAGTTATGGGAACTCGCGACCTATGAGATCAAGCCGCGGCTGAACCGGCTGGATGGAGTGGCAACGGTGGTGGTGCAGGGCGGACAAGAGCCGGAATTCCATGTGGTTCCCGACCCCGCGAAGCTGCTGGAAGCCAGCGTCACCGTGCAAGACTTACTGGACGCGGTGCGGCGCACCAACCTGATTGACTCGCCCGGACTGCTGGAGCAGGACCATCAACTTTTTCTCGGGTTGATCACGGGGCAAGTCCGCGACCCAGCGCAGATATCGCAGATCGTCATCAAGACCACTGCCACGGGGATTCCGGTGCGGGTCGGTGACGTCGCAAGAGTCGAGCCTTCTTTCAAGCCGGTGTACACGCGAGTCACCGCCAACGGGGCGCCCGCCGTCCTACTCAACATCAATCGCCAGCCTGAGAGCAACACCATCAATGTGGCCAGCGAAGTCCACAGCGAGATAGAACGGGTCCGGAAGACACTGCCCCCTGGAATCGACCTGCGGCCGTTTTATGACCAGTCAGAGATCGTGAATGAGTCCATCAAGAGCGTCCGCGACGCCATTTTGATTGGGCTGGTTCTGGCCTCCATCATCATGGTGCTGTTCTTGCGCGACTGGGGCACCTCGATTGTCGCCGGACTGGTCATCCCGGTCACCGTGGCCCTGACGTTCATAGTACTGCGGCTGATTGGGCAAAGCTTTAATCTGATGACGCTGGGCGGACTGGCGGCGGCCGTCGGCCTGGTGATTGACGATGCCATCGTGGTGGTGGAGAACATTGTGTTACACCGCGATGCAGGCCAAGGCCGTCTCTACGCTATTCAAAGCGCGCTCAAAGAGATCACCGTCCCGCTGATCGGCTCGACCATCACCCCGATTGTGGTTTTTCTTCCTCTCATTTCCATTACCGGAGTGACCGGAACTTTTTTCCGCGCCCTGGCGGTTACCGTCGGGGCATCGCTGCTGGCGTCGCTGCTGCTGGCGTTCACCTGGACGCCGGCTCTGAGCCAGTACTTCATCCGGAGCGCGGAGGGCCGGGAAGGCCAGGAGGAGTTCAGCGAGGAACAATTGGCCGAAGCGGAAGAGCGGCAGACTGGCAAGTTCGGCAAGGTGGTCCAGTTTTACCAATACTGGCTGCGACTCGCGCTGCACCGCCCACGGGTGGTCGCGATCTTCAGCGTGGTGCTGATCGCGGCCTCTTATCTCTGCTACCGGGGCCTGGGCACTGATCTGTTGCCCGCCATGGACGAAGGCGGATTCATTATCGACTACATCATGCCGGCTGGCAGTTCGCTGGCGGAAACCGATCGAGTAGTCAACCATATCGAGCGAATGCTGCGATCCATCCCGGAAGTGGAGAGCACCTCGCGGCGGACCGGTTTGCAACTGGGCCTGGCAGCGGTGACAGAGGCTAACACGGGAGACATCTCAGTCAAGCTCAAAGCCAAGCGCGATCGCACTATTGATGATGTCATTTCCGACGCACGCAGCAAGATCGCGCAGCAGGAACCGGCGGTGAGCGTGGAATTCATTCAACTGCTGCAAGACATGATCGGCGATCTTACCAGCTCGCCGGAGCCGATCCAGATCAAGCTATTTTCACCCGATCCGGAAGTGCTGCGCGAGGCGGGGCCGCGAGTGGCGGAGGCGATCCATAAGGTTCCGGGCGTGGTGGACGAACTCGACGGCATCGAAAACACGATTAGCGGACCGGCCACGCAGTTCCAGGTGAATTCCATGGTTGCCGCGCGCGCCGGGTTTACGCCCGAAGAAGTTGCGGTGGATGCGGCGGCGCTGTTGGAAGGCGAACCCGCCCCGCCTCCTGTGATTGTGCACGACCGCGCTTACACCATTCGAGTGAGATTCCCGGAGCAAAGCCGTTCCTCGCGGGAGGCCATGAGCAACACCCTGCTGACCAGTTCGACCGGCAAGACGGCGACTCTGGGGTCGCTCGCCACCATCACCCAAATTCCGGGGCAAACGGAGATTCGCCGCGAAAATTTGCAACGCACCATCGCCGTGACCGCACGGCTGGAAGGACGCGACCTGGGCAGCGGAGTCGCGGCGGTGCAGAAGGCGGTGGCCGATCTGCATTTGCCACCGAGCATCCGCGTCGAATATGGCGGAACCTTCCAGGAGCAGCAGAAGTCGTTTCACGATCTGGTGTTCGTCCTGTTGCTGGCCGTGGTATGCGTGTTTATCGTCCTGTTGTTTGAGTTCCGAACTTTCGCAGCCCCTGTAGCGATTTTGGCTTCGGCGCTGCTTTCGACTTCCGGCGTATTCGTCGCCCTGCTGATTACCCGGACCACGTTTAATATCGCGTCGTTCATGGGCCTGATCATGGTGATCGGGATCGTGGCGAAGAATGGGATTCTGCTGTTGGACGCCGACCAGAAGTTCCGCGCGGACGGCTTGAGTGCGGAAGACGCCATTCTACAAGCCGGACGCCGCCGTTTGCGCCCCATTGTGATGACTGCGCTGGCTGCGATCGCGGGAATGTTGCCCCTGGCACTGGCGCTGGGTGCAGGCTCGCAAATGCTGCAGCCTCTGGCCATTGCGGTGATTGGCGGCATTCTGATTTCGATGGTGCTGTCGCTGATTATCACTCCCGCAGTGCACTTCTACATCACGCGGGAAAAGCCGGCAGTGGAAGCATAGGAGCGGAATAGAGGCGGGATTCTGATCGCAGACCCAGGTTTCAATGCCGCTCCCAACTACAAATTACTCATCTTCCCGTCCACCATCCGCCAGATGTGAAGTTCATTCTCGTCCCGCAACTCCGCTGGTAGCGCACTCCGCGGAAAGTCCTGGTAGCACACCGGACGGGCAAAGCGGAAGATCGCTGCGCTTCCTACCGACGTGGAACGCCCATCGGAGGTCGCTGGATAGGGTCCGCCATGGACCATCGCGTGATTCACTTCCACGCCGGTGGGGAAGCCGTTGAAGACCAGCCTGCCAACTTTGGTCTCCAGTATTGCAATCAGCTCGGCCCACTCGAGTATGTCCTGCTCGGTTCCGTGAATGGTCGCCGTCAGGTGTCCTTCCAGATGGCGCGCGGCAGCCAGCACTTGCTCGCGGCTGGAGTGTTCCACCAGCAGAGTGTTGGGGCCAAATACTTCATCCGTCAGATGCGGGTCGGCCAGCAGAGACTCGGCCTTGGAACGGTAGAGGGCTGCGGGTGCGGCAAACGCTGCGCCGGATGGCATGGGCGCGACCGCCACCAACTCGATGTCGCTGCGACCATTGCGCCGTTCTCGCGCGTCAGCATAGTGGGCATGGATTCCCTTGGTCAGCATGGTGAAGGGCGCCGCTTCTCTGACCCGCTGCGCCACGGCTGCGGCTAGACTTGTCGCAGCCTCTCCTGCGGAAACAAATACCAGTCCCGGCTTGGTACAGAATTGACCTGAGCCGATGGTGATGGAGGCATAAAGCCCGCTGGCGATTTGCTCCGAGCGCTCGCGCAGAGCACCGGGCAAAATGAACACTGGATTGGTGCTGCCCATCTCGGCAAACACGGGGATAGGATGCGGTCGCGCCGCTGCGATGTCCATCAGCGCGCGCCCGGCTGCCAGCGACCCGGTAAAGCCAACCGCTTTCACGTCGGGATGAGCAACCAGAGCCGCTCCCACGGTGGTGCTCGCGTCCAGCAGAAACGAAAACACGCCTGGGTGCAATCCGCAGTCGCGAACCGCAGTCTGAATCGCGCGCGCGACCAGTTCGCCCGTCCCGGGATGCGCGGGGTGAGCCTTCACAATCACCGGATTCCCTGCCGCCAATGCGGAGGCTGTGTCGCCACCCGCTGTCGAAAACGCCAGCGGGAAATTGCTTGCGCCGAATACCACCACGGGGCCCAGCGGTCGCAGCATGGAGCGCACGTCCGGCACCGGGGGCTTGCGAGCGGCGTCTCCATGATCAATCCGGGCATGGACCCAGGAGCCTTCCTCGGCCACGTCTGCAAAGAGCCGGAGTTGATGGCAGGTGCGCCCGATTTCATTTTGAAAGCGAGCCACCGGAAGTCCCGTTTCCAGGTTCGCACGCTCGGTAATTTCGGCTGCGTTCGCTTCAATGCCATCCGCAATGCGGCGCAGGAAGGCCGCGCGCGACTTTCCATCGAGCACGCTATAGCTGTCGAAGGCCTCACGCGCTAATGCCACCGCCCGCGTAATTTCTTCGGGATGTGCAGAAAAAAACGTCGGTTCCAGTGGCTGGCCGGTTGCGGGGTTGTTGGCGTGAAACGTCTTGCCTCCCGAAATGCCTTGCAACCTGCCGATCAACGAGAGTCCGGTGAACGTCACTGGCCCACCTCCTGGCGAAAAGCGGTGGTGCGCCTCTGCGAATGTTGCGGCCGCTTCCGCAGCGCCTCGCGGATGATGTGTCTCACGCTTTCCAACTCCGCTCCCTCCAATTCCAAACGCGGCGGACGTACCCGCGCGTTGCCGATTCCCAATTCAGCCTGCACCAGCTTGATGAGCTGAACAAACTTGGGCACCGTGTCCAATGCTAATAGCGGCAAGAACCAACGATAGAGTTCGAGCGCTTTCTCGTGCTCCCTGCCGATGGCAAACTCGAAAAGGTCCACCGACTCGAGCGGCAGCGCGTCGCACAGCCCGGCAATCCATCCCACGGCGCCCGCCGCAATCCCTTCGACAATGGCATCATCGACGCCGACAAAGACCTCGAGGCGGTCGCCCAGCAGGGCGCGAATCGCGGTCACGCGGCGCACGTCCGTGCTCGACTCTTTAACTGCGGCGAGGTTCGAGTGCTCGGCCGCGAGTTCAGCGATTTGACCGGGCAGGAAGTCCGTCCCATAGGCAATTGGGTTGTTGTAAAGCATGCAGGGGAGGCTGGTAGCGCGAAACACTGCTGAGACATGCGCCTTCATCTCGCGCCAGTCGCCTTTGTACACATAGGGAGGCAACACCATCAGCCCGTCACATCGCGCCTCAGCAGCTGTCTTGGCGAAAGCCACGGCTTCGCTGGTGGTCAGGGCGGAAATAGACGCCACAACCGGGGCTTGGCCCTTGAGCGCGGCGACACATGTGTTCAACACGGCGCGCTTTTCCTCATAGCTCAGCGACCCGCCTTCGCCCAGCGATCCCAATGCGACCACGCCGTTGCAACCGTTGTCCACCAGCCACCGGCAGTGCTCGGCAACGAAACCGTGGTCCACTTCGTAGTTCTGATCAAAGCAAGTCGTGATGGCGGGTATGACGCCTTTCCAATTCATGAGCGCTCTCCTGGATTCTTGTATGGATTCGTGGCTGCATTCATCGCTGCATTCGGCTCTGTATTCACCTCTGCATTCGAGGCGGCTGCCAGCAGGCTTTCCACGCGGGCTGGAAAAACCGGGGGACGCACCGATTCGGGCTGCCATCCCAGAATAAACTGCGTGGCTGGGCCGCAGACTCTTCCCTGGCACGGTCCCATGCCGCAGCGGGTGTAAAGCTTGCCCTCGCGCCACGAATTGCACTCGCGCAAGCGGGCTAGAGTTACATCTTCGCAGCGGCAGACCAGTGTTTCCGGAGTAGCCAGGGCTGTCAGTTCCGGCCGCAGGGCAAACGCTTTTGCCAGTCGCGCCGCGAACGGCCGCATCGCTCGCTGTTGCGCGACCAACTCAACCACGCCGCTCTGGTCGCCGCCCGCGCACAGCCCGGCGATCTGGCCCTGCAGCAGCGCGAGTTCGACACCGCCAATTCCCGTGGGTTCGCCCGCGCAGAAGACGTCCGCAACCGAAGTTTGTTGGCAGCGGTCGGTTTTCACAAAACCATTTTCCAATTGGCATCCTAGCAGCGCTGCGAGTTCAGTATTCGGAACCAGATGGAAACCGCACGCCAGATAGTCGCAGGCCCACTCGCGGGGCGATCCCCGGTGCGAGACGAGCACGCGTTCCACTTTGCCATGCCCCGCTGCCGATAGCGGCCAGCAATCCGTATAGAACGGCACCCCCACTAGTTCTCGCTTCAATCGCACTGCCTGACCAAGTTTTCGCCACCCCAGCCGGGTTGCGAAAGTCGCCAGATTGCGCCACGATGCCTGCTCGCACACACCCACAATCTCCGCGCCATAGCCGCGCAGCGTTGCTGCCACCGCCAGCAGAAGCGGCCCACTGCCTGCTACCACCACCCGCTTGCCTGCGATCGGCAGTCCTGACTTGACCAGCGCTTGCAGTCCGCCCGCACCCATCACGTTGGGAAGCGTCCAGCCAGGGAAGGGGAGGAACATCTCTCGCGCCCCAGTGGCGAGCACCAATTTCTGGTATCGGAGTTCGACCAGGGTTTCGCCCGCTTCGGCGAGCAGGAGTCCGGGCGCGGGCTGATCGAGCACTCTGGTTCCGTACAATGGCGTGACGCTGCTTCGGCTCAGCAATTCCAACCAGGGTGCTCCGCCGTTGGGGTGGGCCACCCCGCCACGCCAGATTTGTCCACCTGGGGAGGGATTGTCGTCCACCAGGCCCACGGAGCGCTGGCACTCGGCAGCCCGCAACGCCGCCGCGATTCCCGCAGGCCCCGCCCCGATGACCAGCACGTCAAAACTTCGCTTCACGGTGCACCGCTCTTCCCGGTGACCACTTCCATCCCTGGTGCGCACAATATCTGGCAACTGCGGCAGTGCGTGTGTCCGTTGATCATCACACGGCATTCGAAGCAAATGCCCATCCCGCACAGCACGCCGCGCGCTTCGCCACTGACCGAGGTGCGACAGACATCTCCGGCCATCGTGACGGCCACCGCCACCGTGGCGCCCGCCGGCACCATGATGGCTCGACCGTTGACTTGGATAGAGATTTCTTCAGACATGGGATTCCGTGAAACTGCGCGATGGCAGGTAGGGTTGAATCGCAATCTCAGATGGACGTCCCGCAATCTGGTCCACCAACAACCGCGCGGTCGCAAGAGACGTAGTGATGCCCAGGCCTTCGTGGCCGGTTGCGAGAAACAAGCCGGGCGACTCCGGCCAGGGACCGATGAGCGGCAGCTTGTCGGGAGTGGCGGCGCGGAAACCCGTCCAGGCTCGAATGGACGATAGCGGGCCAATCCCGGGCATGAAGGCGCATGCGCGCTCCAACATCCGCTGCAGGATGTCGTGATCTATATTCTTGCTCTCATTGTCATATTGTCGCGACGACCCGATGAGCAGCTGCCCCGTCCGCCGCGGCTGCACATTGAACGCCACTGAATCGCTGGTCACCGAATGCGCGCTCTTCAAGTATCCCAACTCGACCAACTGGTGACGCACAAATTCTGGATACCGGTCTGTGATCAGCAGGTGGCCCTTGCGCTTCCGAATTTTCACTCCCGCCGTCAACTCTGAAGCCCACGCTCCCGCGGCATTCACCGTGACGCCGGCCGCGATAACCGTGCCCTCAGCCAGCTGCAAGTTCCCCGCTTCAAGTTTTGCCACGGTGCCGGAAATCAAGGTCGCCCCCGCGTCCCGGGCTCGTTTCCAAAAGTACAGCGCGGCGCACGGCGGATAGACCACAGCATCTTCCGGGGCCAGCAACCCTCCCGCCAGACCCAGCCGCAGATTGGGTTCGGCTTCACGCAGGGAATGCTGGTCGAGGATTTCGGTGCGCACACCACGAGCCGCGTAGTACTCGTGCTTGCGCCGCACTTCGGCCATTTCGTCATCGTCGGCCGCCACCCAGATGGTCCCGGTGGGCTCGAACTCCACCTCGGAAGGAAATTCGGCACTCATCTCATGCCACAGCCGCTGCGAGAACCGGGTAAGAGCGAACTGAGCCGCGGAGTCGTCCATGACTACGATGTGCCCCATTCCCGCCGCGGTTGCGCCGCTGCCCACGAGCTCGCGCTCGACCAATGCCACGCTCATGCCGGCGCGCGCACATTCCGCCGCGCACGCCGCCCCCACAATACCGCCACCGGCAATGGCTACATCGAACGTTCGATTCACTGCGGAATGCCCATGCAGAAGGGGTCGCGAGGATCCAAAATCAAGTCCGCCTCGGCGGTCACAAAGGCCGAGCCAGTGATGCTGGGGTAAATTTTCCCTTTGCGGACCGACACGCTACCTTCAAACACGCTGCCGACAATGCTCTCCTGCCGCCACACCTCGCCTTCGCGCAACTTGCCATCGGCGTACAAGCAGGCCATCTTCGCGCTAGTACCGGTGCCGCAGGGGGAGCGGTCATAGGCCTGCCCCGGACACAACACAAAATTCTTGCTGTCCACGCCCGCGATCTCCGATGGCGCGAACAGTTCGATGTGGTCAATCTCTTGCCCGCCTTCGCCGGTGACGCCATTCGCAGTCAACGCCAGGCGCACCGCCCAGGTGAAGTCGGTCAAAGCCTCCACGTTCTTGAACTTCAGTTCAAGTCCGCCGCGCGCCTCAGGCTCCCGCACCAGAAAAAACCAGTTTCCGCCCCACGCCACGTCGCCCGTGACCTGGCCATACCCCGGCACTTGCAACGCCACTCCAGCCCGCAGCCGATAACTGGCAATGTTGGTGACGGTCACTCGCCCATTACCAAGCAACATCGCAGTGACGGTGCCGACGGGCGTCTCGATCTTGTGCTCGCCCGGTCCAATTCTTCCCATGTAAGCCAGCGTCGCCACCAGGCCGATCGTGCCATGGCCGCACATCCCCAGGTAGTCCACGTTGTTAAAGAAAATCACCCCGGCGGCACAGTTGGGATCGACCGGGTCGCACAACAACGCGGCAACCATCACGTCCGAACCCCTGGGCTCGTTGACCACCGCCCGCCGGAAGTCATCATGCTCACGACGGAATCTTTGCAGCCGTTCGGTCAGAGGCCCGCGACCTAGGTCCGGGCCTCCGTTCACCACCAGGCGAGTGGGTTCGCCCCCGGTGTGGGAGTCAATCACATGCACTTTCTTCACAATTTCCATGAATTCAGCACCGCGCGTCCTATTTCGAGGCCAGCCCAACATCATACCGAAAGAGTCTCAGTGCGGTGGTTTTCGCAGCGCGGATTCGCGAGTGCCGATTGACAGCGCCTTCATCGCCATGAAAGCATGACAGTAATTGGTCTCCACCGTTTCGCTCTCGCCTGATTTCGTCAAAAGAGGATCCCTTGAAAAATATCTTGGCCCCTATTAGCCTTTGTGTCATTATCCTTTGCGTAACCACCTTTGTCGGTTGTGGCGGCTCGAGCAGCTATACGACCCCGCCTCCAACGGTGACGATCGCCATCTCGCCCACTTCGGCGATGGTCAATACTGGCGCGACAAAACAATTCAGCGCGACCGTCACTGGCACGACCAACACCGCTGTTAACTGGCAAGTAAATAGTGTCGCGGGAGGCAATACCACGGTGGGTACTATTTCATCCGCGGGCCTCTACACCGCACCTGCTGCCGTCCCCAGTCCCGCAATGGTAACCGTCACCGCCGTATCGCAAGCCGACGCCAGCAAGTCGTCGTCTGCTTCAGTCACCGTCGCCTCTGGAATCTCGGTAACCATCACTCCGGCTTCGATCACTCTGGGACTGGGAGCGAACACGCAGTTCAGCGCGGCCGTTACAGGGTCAACCAACACTGCCGTTATCTGGCAAGTCAACGGCGTGGCCGGTGGAAATGTCACCGTCGGCACCATTGACAGTACGGGCCTCTACATCGGTCCCGGAGCGCTGCCTACGCCGGTAGCGGTCAACGTCACCGCAGTCGCCCAAGTGGACAGTACCACCACCTCCACGCCGTCACCGGTCACTTTGTCTGCCACGGATCCTCTCGGCTCGGTCACCACCCATGCCACGCTCACTTGTCCCGGCGGAGGCGTTTCCGGCGCGACCTGTTACACGCTCAACGTATCGTGCCCGGGTGTTGCCGACTTGACTACTTACCTAAAGGTAAACACGCCGATTGGAACCCCCACGGGAACGGTCCTGTTTGGAATAGGAACGGGCGGCAGCGGACTCTATGACTCTGAGTTCAAGAGCGGCAAGACCGCCGTCGAAACCGTGCTCGCCGGGGGCTACACCACGGTGCAGGTAACGTTTGGCTCGCCTTTCAGCACGGCGGTACCGAGCGGTTGGCTGACCGGGCCCGGTGGGGTTCGCCATTTGGCCTGCCGCTACGCCACCACCGCCCAGTGGATCTATGCCAACATCCACAACTCCAACGCCGGCGCGCCCATGTGCGGAACCGGCAACAGCGGAGGCTCCGCGGCCATCTCTTATGCACTGGCCCGCTTTGGCCTGGATTCCATCTTCTCCATGGTGGAACCGACCAGCGGCCCGCCGATGGCCCGCATTGATTCTGGCTGCATCTGCAACCAGCCCGACGCAAACACTTCCTGCGGCCAAGGCAGTCTCAGCCTGTGCTACAAAGGATCGTCCGGCATCATCGATGACGCTTACAACTCCACCATCTGCACGGACGCGGTGAAGTCGGGCAGCACCGCCAACCAGGCGCTGTTCCTCTCCGACAGCATTCTGGCTCCGGGCGCCAAACTGGGCTACCCCAAGACCGACGTGCACTTCCTGTTTGGGGGCTTGGACAACACTTCCGCGGTTCCGCTGGGGCTTCTCTATTTCAACAGCATCACCAGCACAACAACGCAGGCGTGCGTGGCCGATGCACCACACCCCCTCCCCGATGTTCTGGATGGCGCAACCACGGTTGCCAGCGACATCATTGCCCGGTGCCACCTGCAGTAACTACGAGCGGTAAATACGGGCGGAGATTTTTCAGCGAATACAAATCTTGACTTCGCACCATTTGGTTTTGGACTTTAATAGAGCATGGCTTCTGAACCACATCCCGAACTCGACCTCCTCTCCCTGGGGGATTGGGATCCGCCACTGTGGCGGTCGCTGATCGGCAACCTGCGGGATAATCTTGCGCCCGAGAAATTGCCTGCGTTGCAACTGACTTCGCGCCCGATCGAGGTGGGAATGCTCATCGGCGATCGGCTGGCCGTACCCTGGTACCGCACCATCTTTGGCGGACTTAGCGACGTCATCTCGCCCGAGGTTCTGCCGCCTCTACAACTCGAATCGAATCCCATCGATGTGGGAGAGTTGATCACCGACCAGTTGAGCCGGATGTGGTGGACTTCCCTGCTGCGCAATCTGGCGGACCGCGTCGCTCCCGAGCGTCAGCTTCCCCTGGAGTTGACTTCGCCGCCGATCGCCAACATCCTCCCCGCGGCGTGGCTGCAATTGCCGAGTTGGTCCTCGGTCATCTCCACGCCCAAAGTCTTTTATCCCGACAAGATTCCTGAGCCGCACCCTGCCGGATGGTCTGCTCCGGTCGCGGTGACGCCAGTCGTGGTCGAACCCAGCCCGCTGGTTCTGGACTATGTGCAGATGATGGCGCGCGATGTGGGCCGGGACCTGCGCCGTTCCCGATGGCGTGCTCGCATCTACATTGGCATCGCTGCACTGCAAGCCTTGTTCCTGGTGGCGGGCATCTTCTGGCCGAGGTGATGGCGATGATGGCCTCGACGACGGCGGCCAAAGAAAAACCCCTGCCGGAGCAGGGGTCGTCTTCGCAAACCTGACCTATCCGATCTCCTCGCCCCAATTTTCCAGCGCCTTCTTCACCACCACCATGAACTGGTCGGCCACCGCACCGTCAATCACGCGATGGTCGTAGCCCAGGGTAAGGTTAACGACTGAACGGATCGAGATGGAATCGTTGCCTTCCTTGTCCGTCATCACCATGGGGGTCTTGGTAATTCCGCCTACGCCCATAATGGCCACGTTGGGCTGATTGATAATGGGCAGCCCGAACACCGCGCCGAACTGGCCCGGGTTGGTGACCGTGAAGGTCGAGCCTTCCACTTCCTGCGGCATCAGTTTCTTGGAGCGGGAACGCTCCCCGAGGTCGGCAATGCCTCGCTGCAGACCCAGAAAATTCATTTCCCCGGCGTTCTTCAGGACTGGAACAATCAATCCCCAATCCAGTGCGACGGCAATTCCGACGTTGACGTTGCGGTGATAACGGAGGTTGTCCCCCTCGAGCGAAGCGTTACAGATGGGGAACTGCTGCAGTCCGATGATGGCAGCGCGCACAAAGAAAGGCATGAACGTCAGCCGCGCTCCGTTCCGTTGTTCAAAGCCGTTTTTCAGCTTGTTTCGCAGGTGGACGATGCGGGTCAGATCCACTTGAAACATGCAATGCACATGAGCGCTGGTGCGGCGTGATTCGACCATGCGCTGCGCGATGATCTTGCGCATCTGGGTCATGGGCACCACGTCCCCCGGAAATGGTGCGGGAGCGGGTGGCGGAGGAGTGGAGCGCGGAGCCGGGGCGCTCGACCCAGCAGCTGGGCTCGACGCAGCAGCTGACGGCTTCTCCAGGAATGCCATCACGTCCTGCTTGGTGACGCGCCCTCCGGTGCCCGTGCCCGACACCTGGGACAGATTGACGTTGTTCTCGCGGGCCAGCTTGCGCACCAGCGGGGACGAACGCACATCGGACGCTTCGTCGCCCTCCTCGGCTTGGCCGACTGCCGCCTCTGGAAGTTGCGCGGCCGCGGCGGGTGTGGCGGGTGTGGCGGATGTGACTGCCGCGGCAGCCGGGGCAGGAACTGGCTTCGACTCGGTCGCTGGAGCAGTCGCGGGCGCAGTTGCGGTTTTCGCCGGCGCCGCGGCCTCGCCCTCCGCCGCGATGGTTCCCACCACCGAATTGACCTGTACGGTTGTGCCTTCGGGGACTCGAATCTCCTGCAGCACGCCGGTTGCGGGAGCAGGGATTTCCGCGTCCACCTTGTCGGTCGAAATCTCAAAAAGCGGTTCGTCGCGCTGGACCTTGTCGCCCGCTTTCTTCAACCACTTGGTGATGGTGCCTTCGAAGATGGATTCGCCCATCTGCGGCATGACGATATCAGTTGGCATGATGTCCTTTTCCCCATCGCCCTGCTAGGAGGGCAAACTTTAAATTATATAAGAGCCGCAACTGCTTAAACCCTCTGCTGGTGGGGCGAATCGCTCATGACGGACGCCGCCGGCGCTCCGGCCTCCTCCACCCGCAACACCGCTCCAGCTGGCAAATAGCTCTTCCGCCGGAACCAGTCTTCCATCGCCGCCTTGAGTTCTTCCAGTGGCACGTGCGCCCCAATCTCCATACGCCCATCCGCCACCGGCAAGGTGTCGTCAAATACGCTGGCATTGGTGAAATTGCGCATCGAAAAACTGTCGAGCCATTTCAGCAAGCACGCCTGCCTCACCCCGCCTTGCTCGTACTCGACCCGAAGCTTCCGCGCAAACATACTCCTCGATTTAACCACAGAATCGCGGCTTGACACCGGGCCTAGCCTGCGCCTAATCTTCCCGCCTAAGCTAAAAACTCTGCTGTTCCATACACTAACGAGGAGGCGTATATGAATTGGTTGCTCTGGATTGTGGCAGGCCTGATCGCAGGATGGGCGACAGGGAAGATCATGAAGGGCTCCGGCTACGGAGTCGTGGGCGACATCATTTTGGGTATTCTCGGCGGCGTTATGGGCGGCTGGGTTCTCGGCCTCCTCAACCCGAGTCTGGCCGGAGGCGGGTTCATTTATAGTGTTCTGGTCGCCATCGTTGGCGCGGTCATTCTGGTGGCCCTGGTCAGGGCAATCAAGAAAGTCTAGTTCGCCGAACAAAAAACCAGGGCGACTCCGCCCTGGTTTTTTCACCAACCCTTCATACCTATTTCGCCCAATCCCTATTTCGCCGTCTCCAGCCGATGAATCAATTTTTCCACTTCCTGATTCAGCCCCGCCGGCAAACGGTTTCCGAACTGCGCGAAGTGTTCCTTGATCAGCGGTGCCTCCGCACGCCAACCATCCAGATCGACTTCCAGCAACTTCCGCACTGACGCCGCCGGAATGTTGAGACCCGCGGTGTCAAGATCTTCGGCCTTAGGCAACCGCCCAATCGGCGTCTCCACGGCTTGCGCTTTTCCGTCGCAGCGCTCGAAAATCCATTTCAAGACGCGGCTATTCTCGCCGTATCCCGGCCACAGAAACTTGCCCTGCTCGTCGGTCCGGAACCAGTTCACGTAGTAAATCTTGGGCAGGTTTGCCCCTGGCGTGGCGCCAATCGCCAAATAATGCGCGAAGTAATCGCCCATGTTGTAACCGCAGAAGGGCAGCATTGCCATGGGATCGCGACGCAACTGGCCCACTTTGCCCGCCGCCGCTGCCGTGGTCTCGCTGCTCGCCGTCGCTCCCAGGAAGGTTCCGTGCTGCCAGTCGAACGACTCGGTCACCAGCGGGACAATCCCCGCCCGTCGTCCGCCAAACAGAATGGCGTCGATGGGCACGCCTTTAGGATCTTCCCACTCCGTGGCGATCACCGGACACTGCTTTGCAGGAGTGGTAAACCGCGCGTTGGGATGCGCCGCCTTCCTCCCGGTTTCCGGGGTCCACGGACGCCGCAGCCAGTCCATCAATTGCGCCGGCTTTTCCTTGGTCATGCCTTCCCACCAGATGTCGCCGTCCGGCGTCATGGCGCAGTTGGTGAAGATCGTGTTCCGGGTAGCCGTCAACATGGCATTGCGGTTCGAGGCCATGCTGGTGCCCGGCGCCACTCCAAAAAATCCGTATTCAGGATTGATGGCGTACAGCCGTCCGTCTGCTCCAAACTTCATCCAGGCGATGTCGTCCCCGACCGTCTCCACCTTCCATCCTGGAATAGTGGGAATCAGCATGGCCAAATTGGTTTTGCCGCAGGCCGAGGGAAACGCTCCCGTCATGTACTTCACCCGGCCTTCGGGATTGGTCAGCTTCAGGATGAGCATGTGCTCCGCCATCCAGCCTTCATCCCGTGCCTGCACCGAAGCAATCCGCAGCGCGTGGCATTTTTTACCAAGCAGTGCATTTCCGCCGTACCCCGAACCGTAGGACCAGATCTCGCGGGTTTCCGGGAAGTGGCAAATGTACTTTTGCTCGGAATTGCACGGCCAGGTGGAATCCTGTTCGTTCGGACCCAGCGGCGCACCAATCGAGTGCAGGCCTTTCACGAACTCGCCTTCGGTCCCCAGCACATCCAGCACGCGCGTTCCCACCCGCGACATGATGTGCATGTTGGCGACGACATAGGCTGAATCGGTAATCTCCACGCCGATCTTGGCGATCGGAGAACCGATCGGACCCATGCTGTACGGAATCACGTACATGGTGCGTCCCACCATCGCTCCGGTATAGAGCTTGGCGAGCTTTTCCTTCATCTTACGCGGATCTTCCCAGTTGTTGGTCGGCCCAGCGTCTTCCTTCCTGGCCGAGCAAATGTAGGTCCGATCTTCCACCCGCGCCACATCGGCCGGGTTCGACCTTACCAGGATGCTGTTGGACCGCTTCTCGGGGTTGATGGGAATGGCCACCCCCGACAGGATCATCAGTTGCAGCATGGCTTGGTATTCCGCAGGCGAGCCGTCGCACCAGTGGACGCGGTCGGGTCGGCACATCTGCGCCACTTCCTCCACCCACTTCGCCAGCCTGGAGTTCTTGCCTTCACTGCTGGTGGTTTCTACTTCCACGGCAACACTGGACATAAAGACCTCTTCTCGCCTGTTTCACTCGGGCATGGGATTAAATATCGCTGAGCCGGCTGAGGCAAGCAGAATGACTATTCTGTTCGACGCGGCCTTCACCAAAGCGAGTACTGATAAAGACAAGACAACTATTGTCCCTCATTTTCGAGCCGCATTCCAGTGCCACGCGCGTCACTTGCCCGCCGCTCGAAAACTACCGTCCATTTTCGCTTCTGGAAGAGTCCCCCGGATAGGTGCGCCGTCACTAGGCCGTGTGACGTCTGACGGCTGCGCTGGCGGTGGGCTGGAGGTGGGCTGGGCGGTCGGCTAGGCAACGAAGTGAGGGTTCCTTTCGGCGGTGACGAGGGCCGACGACGGTTGCTCCGGGGAAGCTCGGCAGGCGGGAAACAAATCGACGCCAGCGCTACTGCACCGCTGCCGCTTCGAAATCTTCCACCACCGCATCCAACTGGGCCAGCGTCTCGTCCACTGTAAGGGAGTACATCTCACGGCCCAGGCCTTCGCCCGACTCCAAAGCAGATTTCAGATAGTGCCCCGCAATCTCAATCGCCAGCGGATCGGTGATGGTGAGGCCGGTGCGCTTCTTGTACTCGACCCACGCCGGGTGCGGCAAGGCCACCCACACCGTCCGGCCATCGACCAGGAACTTGATGTCCACCGCATCGGCATGGCGCGTTGCAATGGCAACAATCAGAGCCTGATACAGGCAATGGACGGCTTTCTTCGTCCAGCGATCGGTGGCGGTAAAGTCTTTGTACATACTCCAAAAACTATAGCGGAGCGAGTGCCGCGGAGCAAACTGGGACCCAAGCTCCCCGGCCTGTGTGTCGCGAAGCAATTGGGCCGGAAAGTAATCTGAGGGCGACTTTCAACAACGCTGCAAAACTACTGAATGCTTTGCGCCAACTCCGCCCGCGGAACCGAGCGCTGTTCGCCGGTGGCCAGGTTCTTTACGGCAAAGACGTTGGACTTGGCTTCGTTCTCGCCCAGAATCAGGATGTAGCGCGCTCCCAGCTTGGCAGCAGTTTCAAAAGACTTCTTCAGGCGGAAGGTTTCGTCGCCCAGTTCGACCACCAGGTCATGGCGGCGAAGTTCGCGGGCCAGGCGCGCGGCTTCGCGATTCATTCCTGCACCCAGCGGCGCCACGTACACATCGGGCTTGCGCAAAACCGCTTCGGCCGTTTCCGTCAGCGACATCACCAACCGGTCCTCGCCAATGGCGAAACCAATTCCGGGCGCAGCGGGGCCGCCCAAAGCTTCCGAGAGGCCGTCATACCGTCCGCCTCCGAGAATGGCATTCTGCGCTCCCAATGCACCGTGGGTGAATTCGAACGCCGTGCGCGTGTAGTAGTCGAGGCCGCGCACCAGGCGGTTGTTTTGCAAAAAACGGATGTGGACGGAGTCTAGGATTGTTTTAACCTGGGCAAAGTGAATGTGGCACTCTTCGTCCAGAAAATTGGTGATGGTGGGGAGAGTGTCAATGATCGGCTGGTCTTCGGGCACCTTGCAGTCGAACACACGCAACGGGTTGGTGACGGCGCGGCGTTGGCAGTCGGCGCACATGGTCGGGGCAACTCCCTGAAGCGCATCTTTAAGGCGTTCCAAGTAGGCCGGACGACACCTTGCGCAGCCCACGGAATTCAGTTCGAGCGTCCAGCCGGTGATGCCGAGGCGGTCAAGCAGCGTGGCCAGCATCTCGAGAATCTCGGCGTCGCGGGCGGGTGACTCGCTGCCTGCGGTCGCCGGGCCAATGACTTCCGCGCCAATTTGATAAAACTGGCGGTAGCGTCCTTTCTGCGGACGCTCGCGGCGAAACTGCGGCCCGATGTAGAAAAATTTGCTCAGGCCCCGGTCCCACATTTTGTGCTCGATATAGGCACGCACCACTCCGGCCGTATTCTCGGGGCGCAGGGTGAGGGACTGAGGGAAGCTGTCTATCGAAACCATCTCCGTAATTAAGGGCACCGATTTCAACGCTTCGAAGTTGCTCGGCAACGGTAATGCTGTGACCAATCGAAATTCCGTTGTTCGTTTTAGCTTTTCAGTTGCCAGTTGGAGCAAGAAAAGAGCTTCGGTCGTAAGCTGGTACGCAAAGACTATAAAGTTCCATTGGCCCTCAAGCTGGATAGACATCGTAGGAAGGGGAGACCGCAACTGCGCGGCATCCGGGTCGACCTGGTCGAAAGCCTTAACGCCAGGAAACCTTGTAGTCGCCCACTTCCTGTAGACGGAGTAGTCAGCTGCCCTAGCTCCGTCCTCCCAGGTGTACATCTCCTTCGAAACGATGTCGGTATCTTCACCCACGCCGCGGGCAAATAGTTCGGTGCTCTCGAAAATGGGAGTGCGGATTTCGTGGAAGTTGTAGGCGCGGAACACATCGCGCACCGCCGTCTCGACAAAGTTCCACAGCGCCGTTTCGGGCGGCATCAGGTCGCGCGTGCCTCGGATCGCTTTAATCATTTGGGATCGTGAGCCTTCAGATCGTCTGGCTGCCCATCTCCGCTTCTGCCAAATACGACTCGGTGTAGCCAAGATAATTCCGCGCGTACTGCAGAATCATCTCCTGATCTTTTTCGTCGAGCTTGCGGCGAAACTTGCCGGGCGACCCCATCCACAGCGAGCCCGGTTCGACAATCGTCTTCTCGGGAATCAGCGTGCCCGCGGCGATAATGGAACCCGCGCCAATCACCGCGCCATTCAAAATCGTGGAACCCATGCCAATCAGGCAGCGGTCTTCCACCACGCATCCGTGCAGCGTCACCGAGTGGCCCACTGTGACCCAATCGCCAACCGTAACGCTATACACGCCCTTCATGCCGTGCAATACGCTGCAATCCTGAATGCTAGTGTGCGAGCCGACCCGAATGGAGTGCACGTCGCCGCGCAAAACCGCGCACATCCAGACGCTGGAGCGCTCGCCCAGCCTGACGTCGCCGATGAGCTGCGCCGAGGCGTCCACGTAACAGGTGGAGGGGAATTGCGGAGTGATGCCTTTGTAAGACCGGATCATGGGTAATGTTTGAAAATATCACGGGCCTCGACGTTCCCGCAGGGTTTGTCAATCCATCGCAGTTCGATAGTCGCTTTGGATCCACAGGCCGCTTTGGAAATGATACTTGGAAATCTGCGGCGATGGCCAAATCGACGTGATTTGGGTCACATCGTTCAGTTGCGGCGGAGTGATATATAGAAGGGGTTCTCCTAGGTCTCCCCGGAATCCCCTCCGATTCCAAACTCTTCGGACGAAGGTGGATTCCTATGTCTCGCTCGGCAGGGCACAACGGTCTGTTCTCTCTCCGTTTTTGTGGTTGGGTGGCGTTCGCCGCGCTTTTTGCGACGGTCCTTGCGACGGTCCTGGTCGCGGCGCAAGATGCATCGACCGGTGCGGTCCGCGGGTCGGTCGCCGATGCGGGCGGGAATCGCGTGGCCTGGGCGAGCGTCGTACTGGTCAACAGCGCCACTGCCCAGCGCTACACCACGGCGACCGATGACAACGGAAACTTTGCTTTCGACCTGCTGCCGCCCGGCGACTATGCTGCTCGGGCCGAAGCCAGCCTCATGTCACCGCAGGTCTCGCCGCAATTGCATGTTGACGTCGGCGGCGCCACCCAGCTCGCGTTCAAGCTCGGGGTGGCCGGGACCAAAGAGACGGTCACGGTATCCGGCGCTCCGCCGCTGGTCGAGACTGTGCCCAGTTCGGTTTCCGCGCTGATTGACGAACGCGCCATCAGCGACCTGCCGCTGAACGGGCGGCGCTTCACCGATCTCGCCCTCCTCACCCCGGGCGTCACTCAAGACCCGCGCGGCATGACTTCCACCTCCAACGGCGACCTGGCATTCGGCGGCATTCGCGGCTTCCAGTCGAGCTTTCTGGTGGACGGCGCCGACAACAACAACGGGTTCTTTTCGCAAGCCCGCGGACGCTATCGCGCGCCCTATCAGTTTTCCAACGAAGTGGTGCAAGAGTTCCGCGTATCGTCGAACGCCTATGGAGTTGAGCTGGGACGGTCGGGCGGCGCAGTGGTGAACGTTGTCACCAAATCCGGCAGCAATCATTGGCATGGCACGGCGTTCTACTATCTGCGGGACCGGGCGCTGAACGCGACTCCGGCGTATTTGACCTTCAAGCCGAAAGACCGGCAGCACCAGTTCGGGTTCACCGTCGGTGGGCCGATCCAGCGCAACAAGACCTTCTTCTTCGCCGGATTCGACCAGCACATCTTCCACGTGCCCACGGTGGTGCAATTCCTGAATGGCAGTACGGTGCTAGTGCCGCTGAAGGGGCCGGAGCCGCTGTCTCACGGAGACTACGAAGACAGCGACAAGGCGCTGGTGTTTGGCGCTGCGGCGCAACTCAACACCATGGCCGGCCAGTACCAGTCGGCATTACTGGGGAATGCGGGGTTTCTGAAAATCGATACTGTTCTCAGCCAGCACAACCATCTCTCGGCGCGGCTCAGCACCTCGCAGCACCACGGGCAGAACAACGTGTTCTTCGACCCATCGAGCCCCATCACCGCCTACACCCAATCGGGCAACGGGGAAGAGAGCGTGGCCACCGAGAGCGCCGCGCTTTCCCTGACTAGCGGGATCACACCGCGGCTGATCAGTCATTTGCGGGTACAGTTTTCTCGCGACCTGCAGGAATCGAGTGCGAACTCCAGCGATCCGCGCACCCGCATCACCAGGGTGTTAGACGGATTCGGTCGATCGTCCATCCTGCCCCGCCGAACCCGCGAACACCGCCTGCATCTGGCGGAAACGTTCAGTCTCGAAGGCAGCCGCCACGCCTGGAAATTTGGCGGAGACGCGCTCTTGACCTGGACCTCCAACTTCTTTCCGTCGCTATTCGGCGGGGAATATATTTTCGACAACATTCGGGTCAACCCGTTCACCTTCGAGCCACAGCTGGCGGGGATGAAGACTACGCCGCTGCGCGCCTATGCCCACCAGGTGCCGCGTTATTACATACAGAATTTCGGATCGGCGGGGTCGAATCCGGATACCAACGAGTACTCGGCTTTTCTGCAGGACACGGTGCGGGTGACCAATCGCCTCGCGCTGAGCCTGGGGGTGCGGTACGACCTGCAAACCTTCTCCACCAAGGGGCTGGTGTCGAATCCCCTGTGGCCAGCGTCAGGGAAAGTCCCGTTCGATGACAATAACTTCGCCCCGCGTGTTGGTCTGGCCTATTCCCTAGGCCACGTGCGGCCGTTGGTGATTCGCGCCGGATATGGCTGGTTCTACAGTCGGGTTCCGCAGATCTACACCTCCGCCGTGGCCACCAAGAACGGGATGGCGGCAACTCACCTGCTACTCAAGAATGCAGATTTTTACGACCACCAGATCTTCCCCACCTATCCCACGCCCATGGTGAGTTGTGCGATGAAGGCGGCGTTCTGCGCAGCGCCCCCGGATTTAGCCAGCCACTCGTCGACCGAGATTTCTGCATTTTCGCCGGACTTCCGCACTCCCAAGGTTCATCAAGCGAGCCTGCACCTGGAGCGTGAGTTTGCCGACCACTTTGCATTGGGCGCATCTTATCTCTACGTGCACGGACAAAACCTGATCCGTTCCCGCGATGTGAACCTGCCTAAGCCAGTGAACTACTCCTACCCGGTCTATGACGACTCGGGCGTCAATTTGCTGGGGTATTACGATGTCGCGTCGTTTTCGACGTGGCAGATGTCGCGCTCGCTGACTTGTCCGTATCCGCCGTGCATCAACCCGCTGGCGCGGCCCATCCCGCAACTGGCTTCCATCAACCAGTTCGACAGCGCGTCGTCGAGCGTGTACCACGCCATGACCGTGTCGCTGCGGCGGCGCATGACCAACGGTTTGTACTTCCGGCTGGCCTACACCTGGGCGCACGCCATCGATGATGTGCAGGATGCCTTGGTGGCTGGACGTCCCGCAGTGGTACAAAACTCCTACGCCACTTCTTCCGAACGAGGCTCGAGCGTCACCGACCAGCGGCATCGCCTGGTATTTTCGTGGATTGGAGAGCCGCAGCCTTTCAACGGGCAGCATCCTCTGTTAGCCAAAGCCTTTAATGACTGGAAGTTAGCTGGGGTCATGACCATAGGCAGCGGGCGCCCGGTGACCGCACAAATCATCGGCGATGCCAACGGGGACGACAATTCCAGCAACGACCGGCTCCCGGGCGTGGGAAGGAATTCCTCGGTGGGTCCCGACTACTTCACTGCCGACGTGCGCACCACGCGTAAGTTGTACATAGGAAAGCGGTTGAAGCTGGATCTGATGGTCGAGGTGTTCAATTTATTCAACCATACCAACCAGCGCCTACTCACCACCGACGATTTTTTTGGCGGGCTGGCCGCGCAATTCATTCCCTACTCGACCAAAGCAGGGTCGAAAGTGTATCCGGCGTACTATCAAAAGTCGACGGGATACCTGAAACCTTCCAGCGCGTATGCGCCGCGGCAGCTTCAGTTGGCGCTGAAATTCATGTTCTAGCCCGGGCGAAAGCGAAAGGATTTTTGCATTTTCGTTCAAAATTTTTGACTTTTCGCTTGACTTGGACTATCTAACCTTGAAATAACTTAAGGGAGGCCCTAATCAGGGCTGGTTTGGGGGTGTTGTTCGTTGGCGGAAATTCGACTTCAAGAGGGCGAGTCCCTCGAGAACGCGCTACGCCGGTTTAAACGCAAGGTGCAGCAGGAAGACATTATTAAAGAAGTAAAACGTCATTCCTTCTACCTGAAGCCGGGCGAAAAGAAGCGCGTGAAAGAAGCATTGGCACGCAAGCGGAGCCGAAAAAAGGCACGCAAAGAAGCAGAGTAGTAGTTTTGCGGGCCGCTGCCCCGGCAGCGGCCCGTTTCCCTTTTTTGCCCAAGGCTCCTTGGGCGGCGGTAGCGCTTTCATTCCTCAGGCTTTATAGATGTAATCCGCGCTCGGTCTCGAAGCGCGGAGGGCCGAATCCAGGGTGCAGCAAAATTGAGGGGGGTGTTACAGAACTCACATCGTGGGGCGTGCGGCAGTTCCCCCTGTCGCCAGCGTTCCTGCGTGTGGGAAAGCCGAAGGGAGCATCTCTCCATGGAATTCCAGGACAAGACTCTCACCTGCATCGATTGCGGAGCTGGGTTTGTTTTCACCGCAGGAGAACAGAGTTTTTTTTACGACAAGCATTTTCGGAACGAACCCAAGCGGTGCCGCCCCTGCAAGAGCAAGCGCATGGCCCTGGTGGCCGCGCCCTCGAGCAGTC
Organism: Acidobacteriaceae bacterium; assembly: GCA_025360645.1. Taxonomy (GTDB): domain Bacteria; phylum Acidobacteriota; class Terriglobia; order Terriglobales; family Acidobacteriaceae; genus JANYBT01. The sequence continues at coordinate 33,573 of JANYBT010000124.1, forward strand.
GCCGCAGCGGCAAGGTGGAAACCCGCGCTACCTGTTCGCAGTGCGGCAAAGATACCACCATCCCATTCCGTCCAACTCAGGGGCGACCGGTGTTTTGCCGGGACTGCTTTCAACACCAGCGCGGGACTTCCGCGTCCGCCTGATGGCCTTGAGTGAAGGGCCGGCAGAGCTTCCTGGGTTCCGTTGGAACCGGGGTCAAAGATCGGGGATTGGCTCGTTCAGCGCTCTCTCCGGCGCGGGCCAGGGATCCCACGGGGCACTGCTCGCCTGGATTCGATGGACTGGGCCGTATCTCCGCACGATTTGGGAGTGCTCAATCTGTGCGCTGATTGTGCTCGGCGAGCAGACGCTTCACTCGATCCACGAGCGCCTGGGTACCGACGGGTTTCACAAGCACGGCACGCGTACCGGACTGCGTCTGATCGAGCGGAAGTGCGCTCAAAATCGCGATCGCGGGATGGTAGCTCTGGCGCTCAGCCTCGTCCACTACCTTGCGCCCGGCGTCGTCGGTTTCCATGCGGACATCAGTAATGACCAGTTCATAGCGGGCCGCCTGCAGATTTTGGATGGCCTGGGCGCTGGACTCAGCCGTGTCCACTTCGAAGCCGTGAAGCTCGAGCACCGCCTTGATGGTAAGCCGGACCGCCGCGTCGTCATCCACCAGTAGAATGCGTTGCTTCATGGCTGAGAATCATGGCACTGAGGATTGTGATTGCGCCTGCAAACCGTCAGTATGACATGGACTAGTATAGAAGCGTGGGAAGTTTCTACATCGAGAATTTTGGATGCCGCGCGACCCAGGCCGATGGGGCCGCGGTGGAGCGCCAGTTCCTCGACCGGGGCATGGAGCGGGCAGAAGCCGCATGCCATGCCGAAATCGTCGTGTTGAACACTTGCACCGTGACGGCGGCCGCCGACCAGGATGCTCGGGCTTATATTCGGCGGATTCAACGCGAGAATCCTACCGCCACCATCGTGGTGACGGGCTGCTATGCCCAGCGCGCTCCAGAAGAACTGGCAAAACTGCCAGGAGTTTCTTTAGTGGTCGGTAACTCGCACAAGCATCAACTCGCCGAGATCGCCACCCATACAACGCTGGTGCCACTGGAATCTCTGGCGGCCGGTACCGCGGCACAGCTCTTTGTCAGTGACATTTTTGCGCACACCGAGTTGCTAACCGCGCCGGTGTTCGACGCAGCCAACCAACGCACCCGGCCCAACCTCAAAGTCCAGGATGGCTGCGACAATCGCTGCTCCTTCTGCGTGATCCCCTATGTTCGAGGCCAGAGCCGGTCGATGCAACTGGAGCAAGTGGTCCGCGAAGTCAACGGGCTCACCGCAGCGGGCTATCGCGAATTGGTGATTTCCGGAATCAATTTGGGGCGATGGGGGAGAGACTTGACGCCGGAACAGCATTTCGAAGATCTGGTGCAAACCATCCTCGACCGCACTCCGCTGCAGAAGCTGCGCATCAGTTCGGTGGAACCGATGGACTGGAGCCAGGAGTTGATCGCGCTGGTGGCGGGATCGTCGCGCATCGCCAAGCACGCCCATGTGCCGATGCAGTCGGGCAGCGATGCGGTGTTGCGACGGATGCATCGCAAGTACCGCCCGTGGCACTACCGCGAGAAGATCGAGACCATTCGTGCGGCCATGCCGACGGCGGCCATTGGCGCAGACGTGATGGTCGGATTTCCGGGAGAAACCGACGCCGAGTTTGAAGAGACGCGCAAGATGGTGGACGAGCTGCCATTCACCTACCTGCACGTGTTCACCTATTCGGCGCGACCCGGAACTCCGGCAGCGGCGGCGAGTGATCAAGTGCCGGTGCGCGTCGCACGCGACCGGAATCGGGTGTTACGAGACCTGGCGGAAGAAAAGAAGAGGGCCTTCATGCAAGCGTGCGTGGGCAAGGCGGTCGAGGGAATTACCTTGAACATGGGTGAGGGCGAGTTCACCGAGGCCCTGACGGATAATTACCTGAAACTGCGGTTGCCAGGCAAGCAGGAGCCGAACCGATGGGTAACGTCGCGGGTAGAGTCGGTGGACCGTGGGATGCTGATTGCGGAAGGCTGCTCGAACCAGATCGACGTTAGCGTGACCGACAGTAGCGTGACCGACGTTAGCAAAACGGCAATCCCGCTCTACATGCTATAATTTTGAAACTGAGTTGTGCCCATAAGGCACGGAGGATCGTATCGACAAGCGATTTACCAGAACGAATGAGCGCATCCGGGCACGGGAAATCCGCGTCATCGGAGATGAAGGCGAACAGATTGGTGTCATGGTTCCCTTCGAAGCCCTCAAAATGGCCCGCGAAAAGAACCTGGATCTGGTAGAGATTTCGCCGACCGCCAATCCGCCTGTATGCCGCATCATGGACTACGGGAAGTTCCTGTACCAGCAGGAAAAGCGCGACCGCGAGGCCAAGAAGAACCAAAAAGTGATTGTGGTGAAGGAAGTGAAGTTCCGCATCAATGTGGACGACCACGACTACGACACCAAGAAGAACCATGTACTGCGGTTCCTGGACGACGGAGACAAGGTCAAGGCGACCATCTTCTTCCGGGGACGCGAAATGACGCGCCAGAGTTTGGGGCGAGGTATTTTGGAACGGTTGATCAAAGACATTGGAGACAGGGGCATTGTGGAATTTCGCCCCCGGCAGGAAGGGAACACACTGCATCTGATTCTGGCGCCAAAGAAGACTGAAAAGCCAGAAAAGCCGCCAAAACCGCCCAAGCAACAACAGCAACCCGAGCCGGCGCAGGATCAAGCGGGACAGTCGTAAGCCGAGCTACTCGTCTCTAGCTTAGAAGAAGCGCGAGAACTTGTCGCACCGAAGACATCATTGAAGTTGAGCAAGAGAGTTGAGAACTGTATGCCGAAAATGAAGACCCACAAAGGCGCAGCCAAGCGCTTTAAGACGACTGGGACGGGCAAGATCAAGCGCGGCAAAGCGTACTTGCGCCACATCCTGACTTCCAAGGGTACCAAGCGGAAACGCCAGCTCGATGCCAGTACGCTGGTGAGTGACGCGGACGCGCCCAAAGTCAGACGGATGATCCCTTACCAATAACCAATTCTGCTTTGCGTTCCTCTTTTTGTCTGCGGTGTTTTCAAAGACAGGAAGGGACCCAAAAGCGAGGTGCGGAGAAGTTGACCGTGCCCGAGCCGCCAGCAGCACCGCGTGGCTCAAGGCGTGTGAAGAGGCCTGATTTCCTTACCTCCAGCCGCCCGTACAACGAAACTTAAAAAGGAGCTCTACCATGCCTCGTGTAAAACGCGGAACCAAACGCCGCGCCAAACGGAAAAAGATATTAAACCGCGCCAGCGGTTATTTCTTAACCAAATCAAAATTGCATCGCGCCGCCAAAGAGGCGGTGGATCGCGCGCTGAAGTTCGCGTATTCCGGCCGCAAACAGCGCAAGCGCCAGTTCCGTTCCATTTGGATCGTGCGCATCGGCGCCGCCGCCAAATTGAACGGCATGAGCTACAGCACTTTCATCAACGGGCTGAAGAAGAGCGGCATCGAGCTGGATCGCAAGATTCTGGCGGATCTGGCAGTCAAGGATCCGGCGGGGTTCAAGCATCTGGCGGAGCAGGCCAAGGGCGCGCGGGAGAAAGCGGCAGCCTAGTTGGTTGCGCTCCATCCGTTGGCTGG
>JANYBT010000125.1 GCA_025360645.1 Acidobacteriaceae bacterium
TCAGGGTCGCGTAACCCCGTTCCATCGACCGGTCTTCAGCCCCCAGGTTTTTCGGGGTAGGTGGAAGAGCGGCCCTTTAGGGCCGCGTCAAGCACCCCTCAGCATCGGCCTTTAGGCCCGGTGGCACAGGGTCCAGACCACGTGTCAGGCCCATAACAGGAATCCCTCCAGCCACCGAAACCCAAGCCGCAACCTATTGACAACAAGCCGCTTACACGTTGACGATAGAATTCAAAAAGTCTCCCCCTGAGCTACAATTCCGCCCTCGAGTTACAGCCCCTCCCGCTTCTTCCCAATCTTTTGCAACCGCTCCCTCATCCGCTCCCCAATCCGCTTCTCCACTCCCTCATTAGTCGGCTCATAGTACTTACGACCCCGCAGACTATCTGGCAGGCACTCCATATCCGCGACCTTGTCGGGCTCATCGTGCGCGTATTTGTACCCCTCGCCATAGCCCAAACCTTTCATCAATCCCGTCGGGGCGTTGCGTAGATGCAAAGGTACGGGTTCAGCGACCGTATTTTCCACATCGCGCTGCACCGCCCCATAGGCCGTGTACAGCGCGTTCGACTTAGGCGCCACCGCTAAGTACACCACCGCTTGCGCCAATGCCAGGTTACCCTCCGGCATTCCAATGAAGTCCACCGCATCGCGCGCTGCCATGCACAGCGCCAACGCTCCCGGCTCCGCCAGCCCGATGTCTTCCACCGCCATGCGTACCACTCGACGCGCGACATATAGCGGGTCTTCCCCCGCTTCCAGCATCCGCCCCAACCAGTACAGCGCGGCATCGGGATCGCTGTTGCGCACTGACTTATGCAATGCCGAGATTACGTTGTAGTGCTCTTCGCCGCCCTTGTCATACAGCAGAACGCGTTTCTGCAGCACTTCCTGCACCAGTTCCGCCGTGATTTCGCCTTTTTCCGCCAGGCCCGCCGCGATTTCCAGCACGTTGTAAGCGCTGCGCGCATCGCCGCTCGAATACGCCGCAATCTTCGCCAGCGCTTCTTCGGAGGCCTGCACCTTCAGCTTGCCTAACCCGCGCTCTTCATCGGCCAGCGCCCGCTTGAGCAGGACAACAATTTCGTCCTCCGTCAGCGGCTTGAGCACATAGACTCGGCAGCGCGACAGCAATGCGCCATTGATTTCGAACGATGGATTTTCCGTGGTCGCGCCAATCAACCGAATGTTGCCCCGCTCCACATGCGGCAGAAAAGCATCCTGCTGCGCCTTATTGAAGCGATGGATTTCGTCAATGAAAATGATGGTGCGGGTCCCATACTGTCGCGCCCGCTCCGCGTCGGCCATCACCTGCTTGATCTCCTTGATGCCCGCCATCACCGCGGAAAACTCGATGAAATCCGCCTTGGTCATGCGCGCCAGAATCTTCGCCAGCGTAGTCTTGCCGGTTCCCGGCGGACCCCAAAAAATAATCGACCCGGTGTCGTCGCGTTCCATCTGCACTCGCAGCGGCTTGCCCGGCCCCGCGATGTGGCTTTGCCCGACGAATTCCTCGAGAGTGCGCGGGCGCATGCGGTCCGCTAAAGGCCGCGGCCCTCCCTGCTCATCCACGCTCCCCGCCACCGATGCAAACAATCCCATGGTTAACTCCGCCGCCGCGCCGCTTCGTACAATAGGATGCTCGCCGCTACCCCGGCGTTGAGCGACTCCACCCGCTCCGAGTGCGGTATCGCCACCCGCTCGTCCATCGCCGCCATCACCGCCGCAGGCAAGCCCGCGCCTTCATTCCCGACAAAAATCGCCAGAGGCGCCTCCAACTTCGCATCCTTCAAAACGGTCCCGGTATGCGACGACGTCGCCACCATGCGCACGCCACGCCGGCGCAACTCCGCCACTACGTCGGCAATCTTGCACTTCGCCACCGGCAAGCGGAACACCGACCCCGCCGACCCACGCACCACTTTCGAGTTGTAGCAACTCACCGTGCCCTCTCCCATCAGCACTCCGCTCGCGCCAAACGCTTCCGCCGAACGCAGCATCGTCCCCAGATTCCCCGGATCCTGAATCCCCGCCACCACCAAAATCAGTCCCGCCTTTTCGATAACGTCCGCGAAGCTGGGTGGTGCCATTCTTACCAGGGCCGCCACTCCTTGCGGCGATTCGCTCGGCACCGCCTCCAGAAATAGCTTGTCGGGCAACAGCAGCACCTCCACATTGGCCGCAATCTGCGGCAGCAACCGCCCCGCCCGGTTCGCTCCTGACTCGCTGAAGAACAGCGCTCGAAACTTTAGTCCGCTCCGCACTGCCTCTTCAATAATTTTCCCGCCCTCAATCGCGCTCAGCCCGTCCTCGGTAAGCTCTCCCCCACGGAATGCGGCGCGCAACTCCTTAAGCAGCGGATTGTGGCGCCCTTCCACTCGTCGCCAGCGCTCGGATTGATTTGCAGGTTTCACTCTTGCCCTCAAATCCTGCATGATACGCGGTTTACCCATCGCGGCGGCGCTTGTCGTGATATGTTTAATTTCGCCATTTTCCCCAGTTCGAAAGGATGGCAGTGCGCCCGGAAATCCTCAGAATCAACGCCACCAAACCTGAAGCCTCGCTGGTGCAGTATGTGGCTAGCCAGATTCAGGCTGGCCAGGTGCTTGGGATGCCCACCGACACTTTCTACGGACTGGCCGCCGACCCGTTCAACTTGCGCGCGGTCGATCGCGTCTATGAAATCAAGTCGCGCTCCCGCCACAAAGCACTCTCGCTGCTCATTGAGAGCGTGGACCAGGCCGAAGAGCTCTCGCATTATCTGCCTGAGCATTTTTACGAACTGGCCCGCCGCTTCTGGCCCGGCCCCCTCACCATCATCGTGAGAGCGGCCCCGCGCCTGCCGTTGAAAGTCACAGCCAACACCGGCAACGTGGCGCTGCGTGTTCCGGCCGCAGAGATTCCTCTGGCCGTGGTGAAAGCTGCCGGCATCCCCATTACCGCAACCTCCGCCAACCTCAGCGGCGAGTCCGAGTGCACCAACGCGCAACAAGTCCTCGATCAGCTCGAGGAACGCATTCCCATGATTGTGGATGGCGGTCCTTCCCCGCGTGAAATCGCATCTACCATCATCGATCTCAGCGGGGACGGCCCCTGGAAGCTCATCCGCGAAGGCGCAATCCCGGCCAGCGCCATCAGCGAGATCCTCAATCAGGAATGACTTCGGACGCCCACCCCGCCTCCGGTCGTCTTTTCGTTCTCCTCGTAGTCCTGGCGGTGGGCGTGGTTGCGGTGCTTGTTGCCTTAGTCTCGGCCGACATCGTCCGCGCCGCCGATGCGCAACCCTTGCAGCATGCCGATGCCATCGTAGTCTTTGGGGCCGCTCAGTATTCCGGACACCCCTCGCCGGTGTACCGTGCCCGCCTCGATCATGCCTTCGACCTCTACCAGCAAGGCTGGGCGCCGCTGGTCGTCACCACCGGAGGCGCTGCCGCTGATCCGGAATTCAGCGAAGGTGGAGTGGGACAGGATTATCTGGCCCGCCGCGGTGTTCCCGAGCCCAACCTGATTGCCGAGACCCAGGGGTCCGACACCTCGGAATCCGCCCGCCGCGTTGCCGCCATTCTCCACACCAACGGCGTGCGGTCCTGCATTGCAGTCAGCGATGAGTATCACGTCTTCCGCATTGGGCGGTTGCTCGCTCACGAAGGCTTGCAGGTCTATCTCTCGCCCCGTCCCAACTCGCGGCCGCGCCACCGGCTGCAGCGTGGCATCGCGGTGCTGCGCGAGGCCACCAGCTATCTGGCCTGGCGGATGGGGATTTCCTAAACTTCGCCGCTTTCGCGGTTGGAAAGCGAAATGTAGTCAACTGCGGCGGGTCGAGGCGATCTCGTAGCATCCTAGCTCGCCTTCGTTCTCTGTCAGGTTTTCGCACTGGGCATCGAGAGTCTGGTACTCCGCCTGATGCTGTTTCCGGAAGCGATCGTAGTCATCGCGAGCTGTCCAGCGGTCAATCGTCAAGTAGCGGCGCGCGATGTGCGCGTGAGGGCTCAACTCCGTCCCCAGGTAGCCAGCCGCTCCGGTGAACAACTGCACCCAGCCGCCCTCAGGCCCGTACTCGCGCTCGAAGCGTGCTTCTTCTCCCGCCTTCACGTCAAACTGCCACAGGATCCAACACTCTCCGTCGGCCTCACTCATCGTGTTGACTCCTCGGGGCGGTTGCCACTCCATTCAATTGTGCTGAGGGCTGCGGCCAGCGCTTCGATGCTCCATCCATGTCGCGCCCCACGTCGAGCTTCCACCCAGCCTTTATAATGGAAAGTTCCATTCAAATCTATGATTCAAACCTTGTTCGGCAGTCTGGACGAAAAAAAAGAGCCCAGCTTCTTTGAACGTATGAAGGAAGCGGTGACGCGCACGCGCGAGAGCCTTGCCGAGCGCATCGACGACGTCGTTTCCATCGGCAAAGAGATTGACCGCAACACACTCGAAGAGCTGGAAGCCACTCTGATTGGCGCCGACCTGGGGACCACCACCACCAAAGAAGTGTTGGCCAAGCTGCGCGACAAGGCTGACCGCAAGCAGATCAAGGACGTGGGTGAACTCAAGCGCCTGCTGAAAGAGGAGATGCTAGCGATTCTGGCCGCCACCGGCGCCCCTCCCGCCAGGGTGCAGAAAGGACCCGAAGTAATTCTGGTGGTCGGGGTGAATGGCACGGGCAAAACCACAACCATCGGCAAGCTGGCGCAAGTGCTGCGCGGACAGGGCAAGACCGTCCTGATGTGTGCCGCCGACACCTTTCGCGCCGCCGCCATCGAGCAGCTGGAAATTTGGGGACAACGCACCGGAGTCGAAGTCATCAAGACCAAACCGGGCGGCGATCCATCGGCGGTGCTGTTTGACGCGCTGCAGGCGGCGACGGCCCGCGGCACCGACTACGTGATCGTCGACACCGCCGGTCGCCTGCACACCAAGACCAATCTGATGCTCGAGTTGGAAAAGATGCGGCGGACAGCGCAGCGCATTATTCCCGGCGCACCCCACGAAACTCTGCTGGTGATGGACGCCACTACCGGACAGAACGGACTGCAGCAAGCGCGCCAGTTCACCCAGTCGGCTGGCGTGACCGGAATTGTCCTCACCAAACTGGATGGCACGGCGAAGGGCGGCGTGGTGATTGCCATCTCACGCGAACTTGGGTTGCCAGTGCGGTATGTGGGAGTGGGCGAGAAGGCTGGCGACCTGTTGCCGTTCGACCCGCAGGCGTTCGTAGATTCACTCTTCGCCTAGGGATTTCTGCATAAGCTTTTGTGATTTTTGATATGACAACATCGAACTCATTGAAAATAATGGAGTTAGTGCACTTGAGGCCGATCAGGGCCTGTTCAGGGCTTCCTGGGAAGTGCAAACGGGGGTCGGACCTATCCCCTGAAATGGCCTTTAATTCGACGGAAACGGCCCTTGGCAAGCGTGCGCTAGCCGGAACAGCCCAAGAGGTCACCCGGTCGGAGAAACGTCGCCTCCGAGCTCCCCATGGACAAATTCCAAAAAACATATATTTTTGGCCGCACGATTATAGCTCGCAGCGAACTTGTGTGACGTGCGTCACATCTTGGGTTGCGCTTCCCGTCCCACCCTGCAACCCTCTCACGGAGCTTCATGCTGCCTGAGAATTTCATGCGTCAAGCACTCGATTTGGCTCGGGCCGGAATCGGACTGGCTTCGCCCAACCCTTGCGTGGGAGCGGTGCTGGTGGATGACCAAGGGCAAGTAGTTGGAACTGGGACGCACACCTACGAGGGAGTGAAGCACGCGGAGGTCTTGGCGCTGGACGCAGCGGGCCAACGAAAGGGAAAACGGTCGCGCGGGGCGACGCTCTACATCAACCTGGAGCCCTGCTCGCACCAGGGTCGCACTGGCCCCTGCGCCGACGCTCTGATCGCAGCCGGGGTGAAGCGAGTGGTGGCGGCCATGGAGGACCCCAATCCGAAAGTGAGTGGGCAGGGCTTCGCCAAATTGCGCGCGGCGGGAATTCAAGTGGACGTCGGACTGTGCGCAGAAGACGCAACGCGGCTGAACGAAGCCTTTACCAAATACATCCGCACCGGCACTCCGCTGGTCACTCTGAAAGCGGCGATGACGCTCGACGGCAAGATTGCTCCGCCTCCGACCGAGCCGCAGGTGCCGGGCATCGTTGCGCCATCGGGGGGCTGGATAACCAGCGAAGCGGCGCGGGCGCATGTGCAGCTGTTGCGGCATGAGCATGATGCGATTCTGGTGGGGGTAGGGACGATCGTGGCCGATGATCCGCTGCTCACCGACCGCAGCGGGCTTCCTCGCAGGCGAAAGCTCTTGCGGCTGATCGTGGACTCGCGGCTGCGCCTGCCCCATGACTCGCGCATCGTCCGAACCGCTGAAGACGACGTGATGGTGCTGTGCTCCTTTGCCGAGGAAAAGAAAAAACAGGCCCTGCAGGCGCTGGGGATACGAGTGGAGCAGGTGCCGGGGGTGCGCCCCGACAGCGTGCCTGACTTGCGCGGCGTGATGCAGCGACTGGGGGAGTTGCAGATTACCAGCCTGCTGATCGAAGGCGGCGCCAAAGTAAACTGGGCCGCGCTGGTTTCAGGCGTAGTGAACAAAGTGTTTCTCTATTACGCGCCTAAGATTCTGGCCGGGACCGGTTCCATTCCCTTCGCTGGCGGCGACGGTTTTTTGCAAATGAGCGATGCGGCGCAAGTGAAGAACATCCGGCTGCACCGGTTCGGCGAGGATTTCGCGGTGGAAGGCTATCTGTAGGGACAGTTATCAGTTGCCAAGTTTCAAGTTTCAGGTTTCGAGCGACAAAAGCAAATGCAATTTCCAACAAGCGCAACACGTCCCCTGCTTGACACCGGTCTTAACTTGAAACTTGAAACTAACAACTCGAAATTGCATTTCGGAGGTGTTCATGTTTACCGGCATTGTTGAAGAAGTGGGCAAGGTGGTTGGGATTGTACAGCGCGGCGAGGACCGTCGCATCACGATTGAGGCCGCGAACATACCGGGGCAACTCGGCATCGGTCACAGTGTTGCAGTCAGCGGAGTATGCCTGACCGCAGTCGAAGTGAAGAAAAAAACATTTTGCGCGGACCTGGCGCCGGAGACCTGGGTGCGCACTTCGTTCTCGCGCATGCATGAGGGGGCGCTGGTGAACCTGGAGCTGCCCATGAAAGCCGACGGGCGTTTCGGCGGACACATTGTGCAGGGCCATGTGGATGGAGTCGGCAAATTCGTAGCGCTGGAGCGGATTGCCGACTCGGACAACTGGTGGCTCAAGGTCGAACTTCCGGCGGAGATTGAGAAATACACAGTCTATAAGGGGTCGGTATGCGTTGAGGGGATCAGCCTGACGGTGGCGACGCTGAAGAAGGGCGTGTGCGCCATCGCCATCATTCCGCATACGGTGGACATGACGAACCTGGGGACGCTGAAGCCGGGCGATCCAGTAAACCTGGAAGCCGATCTCGTGGCCAAGTATGTGGAGAAGATGATGACGCGGGAGGCCGCAAGTTCATTGACGGTGGGGGAGTTAGTGCGGCATGGGTTCTAAAAGGGCGAAAAGTCTACGGGCGCTGTCACCCAGGCAAGCAGACCGCGCCATCTAGATTCGGTCCTCGTAGAAGCTAGCCCGCGTAAAACTTTCGGTTGCCAACTTTGGTAAGGACTCAGCGCCCGCCGCGAGAGCTTTGAGCATGGTACGCACATCCTCGATGGTCAGGCGAGGGGGCTGGGTTTCCTGGGCGACGGAACGTCGCAGGAGGCGCTCGACGACTGTCTCTAGGTCGACGCCTTCCGCGCGGGCTTGCGCCGCGAGTTGCGCTTCAATTTCTGGGATTAATGTCGATAGTAATCGTCATGGGATTGACCCATAGTCTACGCCATTCCCCGCTCAAGTCCTCCCAAGAACTTTCCCTAGACGTCCAGCACAAGTTGATCGAGTTCTAAGAACTCCTGGACGACCGGCTCGGTGCTCTTTTCCATTTCCGAGTAAGGGCCGAAGAAAATTACTTTGGCTTCGTGCAGGAAGACGATTCGGTCGGCGAGTTTCTTGGCCAGGCGCATGTCGTGGGTGACCACCAGGCTGGTGAGATGAAGCTGCATTTTGAGGCGGGCGATAAGGTCGCCGAGAAGTTGCGCCATCAGGGGATCGACCATGGTGGTGGGCTCGTCGTAGAGTACGCACTCCGGCTGCGCGGCGAGAGCGCGGGCAATGGCCACCGAGCGCTTCATTCCGGTGGAGAGATCGGACGGCAGCAGATCGCGCATTTCCTTCACCCCCACCATCACCAGCAGGCCGTCCACAATCTCGAATATTTGCTCTTCTGAGAAGGTGCCGCGCTCGCGCAAGCAGAAAGCCACGTTTTCGCCCACGCTGAGCGAGTCGAACAGCGCGCCATTCTGAAACACCATGGTGACTTTTTTGCGGATGCGGGCCAGTTCGGGCTCGGGGAAATCTGTGATGTCTTCTCCCGCCACGATGACGCGGCCGGAGTCGGGCTTGAGAAATCCCATGATGTGGTGCAGCGCAACCGACTTGCCCACGCCGCTGCGGCCGAGGATGCAGACGGTCTCGCCGGGCAGGACGTCAAAACTCACGTCCTCCAGAATTCTGCGTTCGCCAAACGCCTTGCAAACGTTTTTGAATTCGATATAAGGCGCGGACGGGCCGGCGGCGGGGACCGGAACGGGTTGCTGGAACTCGGCTACAGTTTCCTCGGCCATGCGTG
>JANYBT010000008.1 GCA_025360645.1 Acidobacteriaceae bacterium
TGGGAGTGTTTCGATCGCTTTCAATTTGCGGCGGGAGACATCAGCGCGAGCTGGTCGAATTTGAATCCACCGTTTCCACAGGGCGATATCGAACTGGTGGATTTCGAGTGGTGGACGGTGCCGAAGATGCGAATCAAGTCGGTTGACGGCCCGAATCACATTGCGTACATGACCGGACCGGTGAAGCAACAGTTGTTGGTGCATGGATTCATACAGAACCACCGCTACTTGGTGGAGAACATAAAAGACAATCTCAATCAGGCGGGACAGTGGTTCCTGGATCGCTCGGCCACTCCCTGGAAGTTGACCTATCTGGCGAACTCGAATGAGTATCCGCCCACCGATACGGTGGTGGTGCCGCAATCGCCGCAGGTGTTGGTGGCGACCGGACTGCAATATGTGACGTTTCAGGGACTGACGTTCGAACACGACAACTATGTGTTGCCGTCCACTGGCTATGTGTCGCTGCAGCAAGAAGTGGGCATTCCCGGAGCAGTGGTATGCAACAACTGTCTGCACGTCACGTTCGATAGTGACATCGTCGCGGAAACTGCAGGCAGTGGAATTGAATTCAAGACTACGAGCGCGTCGCAGACTACGGCCTACAACGCGTTTCAAAATGGGGCGTTGTATGACATTGGAGGAATTGGGATCCGGGTCGGGCTTTCACCGTCGATCACCGACACCGATGCCAATGTTACGCAGTTCACCACCATTCAAAACAATCTGATTGAGGGTTTTGCGCGGGTCTTTCCGAGTGCGGTGGGGATTGTGCAAGGCAGCGGGCACGACAACCTTTATACCCACAATGCAATCTACGACGGATACCACAGCGGAATCGAGATTTGCGTGCCGCCCGCCTGTGCGCCAGGCCCCAGCGCTTCCAAGGGGAGCTTCAATAATGCGGTGAGTTTTAACCACGTGCACGACCTGTTCGAGGGGGTGACCGACGATGGGGGCGCGATCTACTTTGCCACCGGTGGGAACAGCTTTACCCCGGCCGGAAATCGGGTGCTGAACAACAAGGTGCACGACACTTCGGATGCTTCAATCATAGATTCGGACGGCTACGGGGGGCACGGAATTTATCTGGACTCGGCGACCGGCCTGGTGGACATCGAAAACAATCTGGTCTACCGGGTTTCCGGCGAAGACGTGAAGATTACCAACGGCCCCCAAATCGCGAGTCAACAGAACACCATCAAGAACAACATCCTGGCGTTTTCGCACTTGGGAATGGTGAGCAACACCGCGCCGTATGCGAACAACGTGTGCCCGTCGTCGCCCGTGAAAACTTTCGACGCCACCAACAACCTGTTTTATTTTGACCGAAGCGGCAGCGTGTCGTTTTACGTGCAGCAGGGGTGCGTTTACAGTTGCGGCTTCCCACTGATCGATCTGCACAACTGGCAGAGCAACTTGTATTGGCGGGTGGATGGGCTGTTTAGTGGAGACCCGCAGGCATTTCATACCCAGCCCACTGCCGGCCGCGGCACGCTGTGCAGCGGCGCGCCCAGCTATTCGACGTTCAGCGCCTGGCAAGGGATCGGGGAAGATGCGGGGAGCACGGCAACGCTAGATCCGGGATTCAACAATCCGGCGTACCCGAACGACGACTTCTCTCTGCCTGGAGGATCTCCGGGCGTGGGCTTCTTGGTCTTTGACACCACCCAAGCGGGCCGAGTGAACCCGGTGATCAAGCCGACGGATCCGATGGATATTCCCGCCACCTTTCCGACCGCAACCTACAACAAAGCGACGGATTACTGAGAGCGGGCGGACGGTTCAAGACGTGGGCGGTTCCCGCTCGGGGGGGTGCGGTTTAGTTGATTTTATGGGGTCTTTTGCGATACGGTCAGTCATCGCGGGTTGCAGGGATGCGCCCGCTTTCATCTGATTCGCCCTAGCGGGCCAGGAGATATTCATACAATGCCACTTGTTGGGAAAGTTCCCTGCGCGTCACGTTGGTTGCTGGTAGGGGTCATAGTTTTCGGTCGGATTTTCGGCGGGGTTACGGTTGCCATGGCGCAGACGTCGCCGGTATGGACCCAGTACGGACCGACGGCACGCTATTCCCACAGCGAGGTATTCGATCCGTCAACGGAAACAGCGATTGTGTTCGGCGGTACCCAGAACATCACGAGCAACGCTCTGAACGATGTTTGGGTGGGCAGTAGCGATACCCGTTCGCTGGTGTTTTCGGCATTGCCAGTCACTGGCACCTTGCCGGCAGCACGCTACGGGCACGGGGCCACCTACGACCAAGCTTCGAACCGGATGACCATCTTCGGCGGAGCGGCCGGAAGTCCCGCGACGTGCATGAGCGACGTTTGGGTTCTGAGTGATGCCAACGGCGCAAGTGGCCAGCCGCAGTGGAGTGCGACTGCGATTCAAGGGGGATCCCCCGGGCCGCGGCATTATCATGTTGCCGGTTACGATCCCACCAGCAACACGCTTATCGTTTTCGGGGGGAGTGATTGCAATGGCGGCTTCTTGAATGACGTGTGGGTGCTGAGCGCCGCCAATGGCAATGGGGTGTCCACCTGGACCCAGCTGAACCCAACAGGAACACTGCCGCCCGGGCGCGAGAACGCGACCGCCATCTATGACACGACCAACAATGTCTTGACGGTTTATGGCGGCGATGGGGCGGGCGGCGGCTCGTTGGGCGATGTCTGGACTTTGTCGGGAGCCAACGGGATGAGTGGAACCCCAGCCTGGACGCAGCTTTCCCCAGGCGGGACCGCACCCTCGGCGCGGACCGGCCACTCCGCGGTGTATGACGCGGTCAACAACCGGATGATCATCTACGGCGGTTTTTCGGGAAGCAAGGGGACTACGTCGGGTGAGACCTGGGTGCTGAGTGCCGCCAATGGCCTGGGACCTGCACAGTGGACGCATTTGAGTCCTCAAGGCACGGTTCCGAACGTGGGATTTCAGTCGGCGGTTTACAACCATACCAGCAACGTTCTTTACATCTTCGGCGGCATCAGCAGTTCCACCAAGTTGTTGGCCAGCAACCATGTGTTTGAACTGAGCAGCGCCAATGGTCTGGGCGGGAAACCGGCTTGGAATTTGGATGGACCGGGGGTGCGCTACTCCCAGAGCGCATTCTACGATTCGGGCACCAATACGTTGAACGTGTTTGGCGGGGCACATGCGCAAACCTCGGTGGCCTTTAGCGACTTTTGGCGGCAAACAGGAGTGGTGGGTGGTGCGAACCTGAATTGGAGCCGGGTCGACTTCACCGGTTCGATCCCTGCGGCCCGGCAAGGGCACACCGGAGCATTCGATGCCGCGAGCAATCGGATGATGGTGTTTGGCGGGGCACTAGGTTTCCCTACGCCGTGCACCAATGATTACTGGATCTTGACGAATGCGAATGGGACGGGTGGGACCGCGCAGTGGACAGCGACCGCCACTCTGGGCACTTCTCCCACCGCCAGATACCGGCAAGCCTCGGTCTATGATCCGGCGAGCAATTCGCTAATGATTTTTGGCGGTTCAGATTGCAAAGCCGGTTACTTGAATGAGGTGTGGGTGCTGAGTAACGCGAACGGGGTGTCGGGCAGTCCGAGCTGGACGCACTTGCAGCCTACCGGTGCAATGCCTTCCCGCAGAGAAAGCAGCACGGCGGTATATGATCCGGCAACCAATGTCCTGATCGTGTTCGGAGGCAAGACGAAATCCAATCACTTCGGCGATGTCTGGCTGCTTTCCCATGCCAATGGACAGGGAGGGGCGCCGAAATGGTCCCAACTTGTGGTAAGCGGATCAACGCCGCTGGCTCGCTCGTGCCATACCGCCATCTATGACGCCGTCAACAACCGTATGACCATCCATGGAGGGTATGACTCAACCAATATTTTTTCCGACGCGTGGGTATTGGTAGGAGCGAATGGCTCGGGAGGAAGTCCATCCTGGACGATGCTCACACCCTCGGACACAGCGCCGGGGCGGAGGTACCACAACGCAGTGTACGACCCGGTTTCGAATGAGATGTTCATTTTCGGGGGGCTGAGCGTCACTATTCCGTGGACTCCGGAAGCGGACATCTACTCGCTTACGGGCGCGAATGGGCTTCCGTAGAGCGGAGTAAGATTTGCGGTGAGCCTGAGGTTGCATTTGGTGCGGCGTGCCAATCTCGCCAGAGTTGTGGCCACGAGCCGGGCCGATGCCGCCGAAACTCTTGACCTTTCCCCGCCTGGCCCCGGGTCTGCAGGCGACTGGTAATTGCACTTCCCCCAGCCGCAGGCACTCTGTCGCAAATCTCACGAACATTACCCAACGAGGCAATCCCGTCCCTACTGCTAGAATTTCTGGCATGTGCGGACGGTATCGGCTGTCACGACCGGAACGGGTGGCGGAAGAATTCGATGCGGGGCCATGGGAAAAAGCGAAGCCATGGGGAAACGTGGAACCACGTGGGATCGCGGGACCCGATCCGTTGAAACCGCGTTATAACATTGCGCCAACGCAGCCAGTGATTACGGTGCGGCAGGCGGGGTTGGGGCGAGTGCTGGCGGTGGCGCGATGGGGGCTGGTGCCGTCGTGGGCGAAAGACCTTTCGATGGGGGCAAGCCTGATCAATGGGCGCAGCGAGACGGTGCTGGAGAAGCCGGCGTTTCGCGAGTCGTTTCGGCAGCGCCGGTGCTTGATTCCGGCTGATGGATTTTATGAGTGGAAAAAAGATGGGAAGGCAAAACGGCCTTTTCACTTCGCTATGAAAGATGGGTCGCTGTTTGGGTTCGCGGGAATCTGGGACCGCTGGAGAGCGCCCGACGGCGAGTGGGTGGAATCGTGTTCCATCTTGACCACGGCGGCGAACGAGTTGCTGAAGGATGTACATGACCGGATGCCGGCGATCCTGACGAGAGCGCAGTACGACGTTTGGTTGAAAACGCCTGCGGGCGAAGCGGAGCGGCTGGTGGATTTGCTGTCGCCGCTGGATGCGGGAGTGATGACGGGGTACGAGGTAAGCAGTTTGGTGAACCGTCCGCAGAATGACTCGCCGGAGTGTGCGCAGGAAGCGGTGAGCGAGCGAAGCGGGAACCTGGAGTTGTTTAGGTAGGAAGCGAGAGGGCAGTTTCTAGTTGCTAGTTGCTAGTTTCTAGTTTCGAGTTTCACGTTTTACTTTTTACGTTTTGAGTTTCTTGTTTCGCGTTTTACGTTTCTCGGTTCCAGGCCGGGGGACGGTTTCTTTTTCTTATACAGTTTGTCACATCATCGGGTGACTGCGGGCACAGACAGAGGTGTCGAAGAAATGATGAACTGGATTCGACAGCCGCTGGAGCGACGCCCCGGGTTCGGAGGACCATTCTTAAGACCAACGGTCTTGGGTCTACAAGGAGGAGTTCAGGGGCGCCCGTCGGAAGCTAGCGATTGCCCACCAGGAACGGAGCGAGCAAGACCCGCCGCTTCTGGCTGAAAACATCAGAAGATTGAGGACGATGCCCGGTATGGCGCATTCGCTTCTCGACGCTGGGTGCGGTTTCCCCAACCCACGAGGACCAATCGTATACGCGCGGCCGTCCTCAGTGATTCTGTTTGTCCAAATAAATCTACATCATTCGCGTAAGAGCCTCGGAGGTTGAGAGGCTATATGCATATGCACGGGCACGACTATCTTAAAAACACAGAGGGGCATCATCATGAACAGGTTTTGGAAATTCGTAGGATCCAGTGCGGCACTGTTGCTTCTGGGAACAGCGGCATCAGCCCAAATGACTGACAACAATCAAGCGACGAACACGGCGAAGGCGGGCATCCACAAATCGCTGCAGGATGAGATTGGAGCAGGACGCGGAGATTTGATGACGGTGCAGTCGTCGGTGTACAACATCAACCGCGATCCGTTCCGCGCGATCCGGCGGGGACGGCAACTTTTCCAGCGCAAGTTTACGCACCTGCAGGGGCAGGGGCCGAATGAGAAGGACGGGGTCGGAAACATTGATACGGACGTGGCGATTGGAGCGGGCTTGTCGGATAGTTGCGCGCTGTGTCACGGGCGTCCGCGTGGATCGGCGGGAGTAGGTGGCAACGTGGTGACCCGACCGGACAGCCGGGATGCCGGCCATCTATTTGGCCTGGGACTGAAGGAAATGCTGGGCGACGAGATCACGACGGACTTGCGGTCAACGCGGGACCTGGCGATCGCGAAGGCGCAGCAGACTAAACACCCGGTCACGATGAGGCTGTTAAGCAAGGGAATCAACTATGGGAGCATCACGGCGAAAGCGGATGGTTCGCTGGATACCTCAAAAGTACAAGGGGTGGACAGCGACCTGCGGGTGAAGCCGTTCTTCGCGGAGGGTTCGACGATTTCGATGCGCGAATTCATCGTGGGCGCGCTGCATGGAGAGATGGGGATGGAAGCTTCCACGGACCCGGATCTGCTGACCGCCAGCGCGGGAGGACGGGTGGTGACGCCCTCAGGCATGGTGCTGGACGGATCGAAAGACAAGATCAGCGCCCCGCCGCAACCGGATGACGTGAACGGAAACGAAGTGGATCCGGCGATTGTGGACTATCTGGAGTTCTACCATCTGAACTACTTTAAACCTGCGCATTCGGTGCAGACCGCCATGACGGATCGCGGGCGGGCGATATTTAACCGAGTGGGATGCTCGTCTTGCCACATGGCCGATTTGACCATCAACCACGACCGACGGGTGGCTGATGTAGAAACGGTCTATGACCCGGTGAACGGCGTGTTCAACAGCCTGTTCGCAACTGCCGGTACTCTGTATTACACAAAGGACGATGGCAGCGGACATCCAACACTGAAAGTGCCGCTGGGAAATTCGTTTGTGGTGAAGGATATTTTCACTGACTTCAAACGCCACGACCTGGGTGCGAAGCTGTACGAGCGCAACTGGGATGGTACGCTGCAGACGATGTTCGTGACACGACCGTTGTGGGGCGTGGGTTCGACGGCGCCGTATGGCCACGATGGGCGCAGCTTGACACTGCAGGATGTGATTCTGCGGCACGGCGGAGAAGCCACGAAGGAGCGAAACACCTTCAGTCAACTGAATGCCAAAGAGCAGGAAGCAGTGTTCGCTTTCCTGAATTCGCTGGTTCTGTTTCCGCCGGACGACACTGCATCGAATCTGGAGGGGGCAGATCCCAGCAAAGCCAACTTCCCACAGTTTGGGCACGGCAGCATCAAGTTGACGGTGCTGTTTAACGATCCGACGGACTTGGAGTAGGAAGCGACCGAGGGCCGCCGCCGTCGAAACGCGAGGGCGGCGGCCAACGGCGAGAACACGGTGAATCCCAGAGTCGAGGCCGGGCTAACAACGGGTGTACCAAAATCCCGAATCGCCTCTTGTGCTGGCATATTATGAGGTTGAGATATGATGCCTCACGCTCACACTAAAGAGCACGCTCACGAACTGATCGACCGCATGGCCCCCAGCCAAGTTGCCGCAGCCGTGTGTCTGCTGGAAACCATGCTTGATCCCGTCTCCCGCGCTATCGCCAACGCCCCGTTCGACGACGAGCCGGAGAGCTAAGAAGAGCGTCAGGCGGTTGACGCCTCCAAAGCTTGGATGGCGCAGCACCCCGGAGAGGCCATCCCCCTCGAAGACATCCTCGCCGAGTTCGGCGTCTCCGCCGAAGACCTCAAGCGCTGACTGGAATCGCTGTGAAGAAGATCCTCTTTATCGTACCTGCACGCGCCGATGTCCGCCGCATCGACCGCGACACCGCCATGCGCATCCTCACCAGTCTCCACCGCTTCGCCGAGACGTGCGACGGCGACGTCAAGAAGCTGCAAGGAGACTCTGGCGAGCTGCGACTCCGCGTCGGCGACTACCGCGTCCGCTTCACCGAAGAACCCCACGGCATCCTCCTCGTCCACTCGGTGAGGCACCGTTCCGAAGCCTACCGCTAACCCGCATCCAACAGCGCCAGACAGAAACCTCGCGTGCTTTGTACGGGGTGGACCACGTGGCGGCATATCGCGTGAGAGAAATCATCCGGCGAGGATTGGACGCTCGTATCGCGGAGGACAATCCTCTTTTCCTAGATCCCGCGAACAATGGCTCCGAGTAGGCGGACGATATACTGAAAGGTCAGTTGGCAACTCCAGCGGAACGGACTCAAAGACTTTGAAGGGGTGGGGATGGGGACACTTCGGGTAGTGGTGCTGTGGCATCAGCATCAGCCGTACTACAAAGACCTGGTGAGCGGAGAGTATCGGCTGCCATGGACGCGGATGCATGCACTGAAAGACTACTACGGCATGGTGAAACTTCTGGACGAGTTCCCGACTCTGCATCAGACGTTCAACCTGGTGCCGTCGCTGATGGTGCAGATCCAGGATTATGCGGATGGGACGGCGAGCGATCCGTTTTTGAGAGTGGCGGCCAAGCCGGCGAAGGATTTGACGCCGGAAGAACGACGCTTTGCGCTGCAGTACCTGTTTCAAGCTAATGCGGTGAACCAGATTGGGCGGTATCCGCGGTACCGGGAGCTGTGGGAGCAGTTTCGGGCGTCGGGGGACTCGCCAGAAAAGGCGGGAAAATATTTTCAGGCGCAGGAATATACCGACCTGCAAGTGCTGTCGCAACTGGCATGGTTCGACGAATTTTTCCTGGAAGATCCGGAGGTGGCGGCACTGGTAAAGAAAAAGCGCAATTACACGCTGGAGGACCAGGCGTTTGTGATCGCGCGGGAGCGGGAGTTGATGGGCAGGATTTTGCCGGCGCATGCGAAGGCGGCGGAGCGAGGGGGCATTGAGATTTCGACCTCGCCGTTCTATCACCCCATTCTGCCGCTGGTGTGCGATACCAACGCGGGGGCACAGTCGTCGCCGGGATTGCCGCTACCGCAGAACCGCTACCAACGGCCGGACGACGCACGCGAGCAGATGGTGCGCGGGCTCGACCTGCACGAAAAGGTGATGGGGAAACGTCCGCGGGGGATGTGGCCGTCGGAGGGCAGCGTATCAGACGAAGTGTTGGCCATCGCGGCGCGCTGCGGGGTGAAGTGGATGGCGACGGACGAGGGAGTGCTGGGGCGGAGCCTGGGAGTGTTCTTTGCGCGGGATGGTGGGGGACGATTGCCGCAGGACCAGGCGCACAAGCTGTACAACGTGTACCGCTACGAAAAGGCGGGCACGGGGATGAAGATGATCTTCCGCGACCACACCCTGAGCGACCTGATTGGGTTTGTGTATTCGGGGATGAAGCCGAAGGAAGCGGCGGGGCATTTGCTGCGGAACATCCGGGAAGCGGCGCGGCCGGTGCTGGACAGCGGGCGGGATGCGATGGTGCCGATCATTCTGGATGGCGAGAACGCGTGGGAATATTATCCGAAATCGGGGCGGGAATTTTTGCGGCGCTTTTACGAGGGGCTGCAGAATGAGCCGGGGCTGGAGGCGGTGACGGTATCGGAGGCGGTGGAACGACATCGCGATCCGGCGGAGTTGGGCGGGTTAGTGCCGGGATCGTGGATCAGTGCGAACTTCAACGTATGGATTGGAGCGCCGGAAGACAACAAGGCCTGGGACTATTTGTATCAGGCACGGAAGTACTACGAGGAGCACGCCGGGGCGGCAAGCGAAGCGCAGCGCAAGCTTGCGTATGAAGAGATTCTGATCGCGGAGGGCAGCGACTGGAACTGGTGGTATGGGCCGGAGCATCACTCGGCGAACGACCGGGATTTCGATGCGCTGTATCGGAAGCATCTGTCGAACGTGTATCAGGCGCTGGGCGGAGTTCCGCCGGATTACCTGGCGCAGCCGATTTCCGGAGAGATGGGGAGGCCGTCGTTCACACCGCAATCGGCATACATCCGACCCAAGGTGACGGGCGAGATGATCCGCTACTTCGAGTGGATGGGAGCGGCGCGGTACACCTCAGACCAGCGCTCGGGGGCGATGCACGGGAAACAGTTCCTGCTGGATTCGGTGTATGCGGGAATCGATGAGAGCAACGTGTATGGACGTCTGGATTTTGCGGGGAAAGTTCCGCAGGAAGACTTCGATGTGGTGGTGAACCTGGAGGCTTGGGCCAAGCAGGAAACGAAACCACGGCGAGCGTGGAGACTTGGGATGGCGGTGGCAGGAGGGCGAGTGAAGTCGTGGCAGGCGGAGCAGGAGGGAGAGAAGACGGCGAGCGCGGGCGGAGAGGCCAGGGCTGCATTGGAAAAGAATTTTGAATTCAGCTTACCGTTGGCCTGGCTGGATGCGGTGCCGATGCCACCGGAGACGTTGATGGCTGCGGCGGAAGGTCAGCCCGCACCGGTGTCGCGAGTGCGGCTGAGGTTTAGCTTGTGGGAGAACGGCCTGCCGGTGGATGCGTTGCCGCTGGAAGGTTGGATCGAGCTGGCGATGGTTACGGAAGAGAACCTGGAAGCGACGGATTATTAGCGGAGCTTACGGTTTGGGGTCGACGCGATGGAGATTGGCGGGCGACCCATCGCGCTGAGGTTCCGGTCGGCACTGCATTTTTTAAGTGAGTGGACTGGCCCAGGAGTCGGCGAAAACTGTGCGGTTCATGGGGAAGCGTCCGGCGAAAGGTTTGTCGGGACCGCTGAGGCGACCGATGGCGAGCAGGGCGACTACCCTAACGTGATCGGGAATGCCGAGCGTGGCGCGTACTTTGTCTTCGTAGAAACCTTCCATGGGGGCGGTGTCATAGCCGAGGACTTCGGCCATCCACATCATGGTGGTGAAGGCGAGCATGGTTTGGCGGTTGACCCAGACCGCAAAATCGGGCGCTGCGCCACTCGCCACACCCGGTGCCGACTCAAAAAAATTGGTTACCGTGGCGCGGATGCTCTCGAGTCTTTTTTCGTCGTGGAAACCATAGTGGCGGGAGAGCTGGAGAACTTCGTCGAGGTCGCCGTTGCGCCAGGCTTCGGGATCTCCGCAGGCGACGATGACGACGGGGGCTTCTTCCACTTTGGGCTGGGACATGGCGGCCTCGCGGAGGCGCTTGCGCTGCGCAGGGTCGCGAACGACAACGAAGCGCCAGGGTTGCAGGTTGTAACCGCTGGGGGCTGCTAGACCGGCCTGGAGAATCTTTTTGAGGTCGGAATCGGGGACGGGGTCGGAGAGGAAATGGGGAGTGGCGCGGCGGTCGCGGACAGCTTCAGAAAAAGTTTTCTCGGTGGGAATCGGTTGAGACATTCGTTGTAGTCCTCGACTTCAGTATCTCAGCTTTTAAATTTCTGGCGCAGGCCCTTCTTTTCCAGGCGGGGGATGACTTCGTCGCGGAAGTAGGGAAATTCCTGGACGTAATCGACGAAGCTGAGGGTGGTGCCAGCGAAGCCGGAGGCGGTGATCTTTTCCATTTCAGCAGCGATGGAGTCGGGGTCGCCGATGAGCGGGTAGGTGCCGTGTCCAGCGGCGAAGCGGCCACGAAGAGTTTTGAGGGCTTGTGCGGGGAAAGACTGAGCGTGCATGCCCTGCAGGCGCATCAGGTTGTCAACCGCGCCCCAGTCGGCGAGCTCTTCGGCATAGTAGTGAAGATAGTCTTCGGCTTCTTTTTTGGTGGGGCGGCAAACCACGTGGCAAAGAGTGAATACGCCAGTGTTGCGGCCCATGGCGGCGGCTTTGGCCTTGATGTCGTCCACCTCAATTTTGGATTGTTCGAGATCGACAGAGATGGCGAAGAGGAAATCGGCGTTGCGAGTAGCGAACTGGCGGCCTTCGCCGGAACCAGCGGCGTTCATGATGGGCGGGTTACCGTCAAAGGGGCGGGGAAATCCGTAAACGCCTTTCAGATGAAAGAAGGCGCCGTCCCAATCGAAGGGACCGTTGTGATTCCAGATGCGAGTGACGACGTCGAACCACTCCTGGGCTAAGGCGTAGCGGTCGGAGTGCTTTTCAGGGAGGTTGACGCCGAAGGCATCATACTCGGGCTTGTTCCATCCCGCGACGACGTTGAGACCGAGGCGGCCGTGGCCAAGCTGGTCGGCGGTGGCACACTGCTTGGCGGCAACGACCGGGTGGATGAAAGCGGTGTGGACGGTCGCGAAAATGTTGATGCGCTTGGTGTGGGCGAGGAGCCCTGTGGCCCAGGTGATGGTTTCCAATACGCTGCCGTGGAAGTCGGTCTCGCCGCCATAGCCGATCCAGCGGGCTATGGGGAGCAGGAACTCGATGCCAGCGTCATCGGCGAGTTGAGCGAGACGGATGTTGTTGTCCCAGGAATTGACCCAGCGCTCGGGAGCTTTGGTGACGGACATTCCACCAGAGCAGTTGGGGGAAAAGAAGCCGAGCTTGAGCTGGTTGGAATTCAGGATTGGAGATTGGTTGCGACCCATGGGTCCTCGCTATTTCCAGTTCGAAAGCAACGTAAGAAAATATACCAGAGGGAGGGGCGGGGTTTAGGAGGGTGCAATTGACCACCGAGGACACGGGGGAAAGCAGGTCCTTCGCTGCGATCAGGATGACAAGAGCAGTTTCGAGTTGCGAGTTTCGAGTTTCGGGTTTCAAAACCGCGTGGGGGGATGAATCAGAGGCTCTGCCTGGTTCAGAAGCTTGTTTTTTGACCACAAAGGGCGCGGAGGACGCAGGGGGAAGCAGGTCCTTCGCTGCGCTCAGGATGACAACACAGATGCGAGCGAGGCTGGGGCGTCGTCGAGACTTTGGCGTCTCTGATGGATTCGACTATTGGCCGACGACTGGGGCCAGGATTGCCATGGGCCGGTTGAGTTCGAAAATGAGCTCGGTGCCTTCTGGAACTGTGACAGAGCGGCGACGGACAAGCCATTGGGTGATGGTAGCGCCGCCGCCGATGGCGCCGCCGATCAGCACGCCGGGGCCGGAGGCGATGAGGCCGCCAATCAGCATGCCACCGCCGGTTCCCATCCCGATCTTGGTGAGGTCTTTGCCGTCATGGCCGGGACCCTTGATCTGGCCTTCTTCATTGACGTCGAGGCCGTGGCGAACGTTAGTGTCCACCAGAGTGGCGGTGAGCAAGAGGCGAGTGCCATCGGGCAGGACGAGGGCTTCGGGAAGGATGCCGATGGCAGGCTTGCCGCGGAAACGTCGGGGCTGAGACAGAGTGGTGATGCGGCCAGTCAGCAGGGATCCCACGGGAACGACGGTCTTGCCGTCGAGCGCAACCGCCTCGGTGATTTGTCCCTGAAAGCGGTCGCCGGCCTTGTTCTGGGCGGTGGAGATCCTGCTCTCCAGACGCATGCGGAGGGCGGTTCCCTCGGGGAGACTGGTCTGGGCAAACGCGATTGAGGTAAGAAGGAACGAACCCAAGAGCAAGAGAAGTTTTTTCATAGCACCTCTAAAATGTGTGGCGACCGCAGAGTCAGGATTTTGCCGATTGCACTGCTTCCAATACTGGTTCGATGGGAGCGCGGTCGTGCTGGTTGTCGCCGCGATAGATGACCACAATGGTTCCGGCTGAGTTCACGACGAGGGTCGCCGGATGAGCGATGTTCAAAGCGTCGGTGCCGACGCGGTGGTAGAGGCCGTAGGCTTTGGTGACGGCGCGGTCTTCGTCGAGCAGGAAGGGAAAGGAAATTGGGTGTTTGGCGAGAAAGGCAGGGGGCTGGAAGACACCTTCGCGTTTCTCGGCAGCGATGAAGATCCATTGGGCCCCAGACTCGACGATTTGTTTTTTGTAGGACTCCACCTGAGCCATGCGTTTGGCGCAGTTGGGTCACCAGGTGCCACGCAGAAACTCGATTACCACAGGACCGCGAGGCATCATGGCAGCGAGGGAAAAGTCGCCGTCGAAGTTCGCCGCGCTCAGTATGAACGGGGGCGCGGGCGAGCCAGCCTGAAGCGTATCCGTGTGATCTATCACCTGGAGAGAAGAATAAAGCAGGGGAAGCGACCGAACAACGGAGAATGCAGCCGAGAACCAGAGAAGGTACGGGAGCGGAAGCGCGAGGTTGAGGGCCATTTACAAATCTTTACTGCGGTTGACCGACTCTTTACTGCACGAGGAGGAGAGAAGTGTTCTGATATAAGGACAGGCGATTCGGACTGAATGCCTGAGGAGGAAAAATGAAATTCAAGATAAACAAGTCTGTAGTGATGGGCTTGGTGCTGGTAGTGGCTGGGGCGGTCGCGTTTTCGCAGACCGCGATGAAAACTCATGGCGACCACGAGCATGGGTTCGGCGAACACATGCTGCATTTCTTCACCGATTACCTGGACCTGACGGCCGACCAGCAAACGCAGGTGAAGGCCATCATGGACAAAGAGATGCCAACCATCAAACCGTTGATGGAGCAGATGAAACAGGGACATGAGCAACTGAATCAACTGACGTTCAGCGGCCCCTTCGATGAAGCCAAGGCGCGCGCGGTGGCTTCCCAGATCGGACAGACCACGACCGAAATGGCAGTGCTGCACGCCCGGATGCAATCGGAGATGATCCAAGTGCTGACGCCAGAACAGAAGACAAAGTTGCAGAAGTTCATGAGCGAGAACGAAGGCGGAATGATGCACAAAATGATGCACGGCGGGATGCACGACATGCATGGCGCGCCTCCTCCGGAGGGCGTGAAGTAAGACTGCTTTCCCCACGGGGCGGCGGAGATCGCCGCTCCTTTTTTTGGCCCGCATTGGCCCCAGAAGACGGGGAGACTCCTCTCCTCCACCACCCGACGCGTGCTGGGCGCGGGCGTGACTCCGGGTTGAAACTTGAGTTGGTACAATCGCATCTAGTTACCAGCGCATGCGATTCAAGAGCCTGAAGCCCCTATTCCCCTACCTGAAGCGGCACCGCCTTGCGCTGGCGCTGGGTGGACTGTGCGTGCTGTTGAGCAACGGCATCTGGGTATGGTTCCCGCAGGTGACGGCGCGGGCAGTCGGACACTTGCGGGTGGGTACAACCCACCGGCAGTTGGCGTGGGATGCGGCGCTGGTGATCACGGTGGCGGTGGGACGCGGGATATTTCTTTTCCTTACGCGCTGGGTGTTGATCGGGATCTCGCGCGACATCGAGTTCGACCTGCGCAATGACTTGTTCGAGCATCTGGAAAGCCTGTCGTATTCGTATTACCAGCGGAACCGAACTGGCGACCTAATGGCGCGGGCCACCAATGACTTGAATGCAGTGCGCATGCTGCTGGGCCCGGCCATCATGTATTCAGCCAACACGCTGGTGTTCACGGCGGCGGCACTGCCCTTAATGCTGACCATCAGCCACAAGCTGACCCTGTTGGCATTTCTGCCGCTGCCGATCGCCAGCGTTGTGATCCAGTATTTTGGCAAGCGGATTCACCATCGGTTTGAGAAGATCCAGGCGATGTTCTCGGATATTTCGGCGCGGGCGCAGGAGAATTTTTCGGGGGCGCGGGTGATCCGAGCCTATGCCCAGGAAGCAGCGGAAATCGCGAGCTTTGAAACCGCGAACCAGGAGTACATCAAGCGCAGCATGAAACTGGTGCGGCTGATGGGAATGCTGTGGCCGACGCTGCAGTTGATGCTGGGCTGCGCGGTGGCGATTGTGCTGTGGGTGGGCGGGCGGACGGTGTTGCAGGGCAAGATGGCGGTGGAGGATTTTGCGAAATTTCTGTTCTACATCGCCCAACTCACCTGGCCGGTGATCGCGTTGGGGTGGGTGATCAACATTTTTCAGCGCGGAACGGCATCGATGGGGAGGATCAACGAGATCCTGACGGCGAAACCCGAGATTGACGACCGCGAAGCGGTGCTGGGGGAAGTGGAGATCCGCGGGGACATCGAGTTCCGCAACCTGACTTTTTCGCACCACGGCACGCTGGTGCTGCAGGAGGTGAACCTGAGCATTGCGGCGGGGACCAGCCTGGCGATTGTGGGGCCGACAGGATCGGGGAAGACGACGCTGGTCAACCTGATTCCGCGCATTTACGATGCGGAACCGGGGACTGTGCTGATTGACGGCAGGCCGATCCGGGACTACCGGCTGGCCACATTGCGGCGAGAGATTGGATTTGTGCCGCAGGAGACATTCCTGTTCAGCGACACGATCCGGGAGAACATCGGATTCGGGGCGGACCAGGCGACGATGGAAGAAGTGGAGAGGGCGGCGCGGGCGGCAAACATTGCGCATGACATTGAGGGGTTCCCGGACCGCTACAGCACGATGGTGGGCGAGCGCGGTCTGACGCTTTCGGGCGGACAGAAGCAACGGACCGCGATCGCGCGGGCGCTGCTGCGCAATCCGCGAATTCTGGTGTTGGATGACGCTCTGTCGAGCGTGGACACGCAGACCGAAGACAAGATCCTGAACCATCTGCGAGAAGTGATGCAGGGGCGGACGACGATCTTCATTTCGCACCGGGTTTCGACGGTGAGGAATGCGGATTGCATCGCAGTGCTGGATGGCGGGCGCATTGTGGAGACGGGCACGCACGACGAGTTGATTGCGCTGGACGGCTACTACACCGACCTCTACAACAAGCAGATGCTGGAGGAAGAGCTGGAGCAGGTGTAACTGCGGCTCCGGAGATTTTGCGATGAAGCGTATTCCCCAAAATGAGCTGCTCGACTCGGACCAGGAAACGGCGCGCGAGGTCAATGCCAGCCTAGCCGACCTGGAGATGTTCAATACGTGGTTCGGAGGGGTGCGGACCACGATGAAGATCGCGCGGCGGGCAGTGGAACGAGCGGGCAGGCGGCAGTGTTCGTACCTGGAGGTGGCGGCGGGGCGAGGCTATGTCTGCAACAAGGTACGCAAGCAGATGGCAAAAGAGGGAGTGGAACTAAAGATCACGTTATTGGATCGGGCCCAATCGCACCTAGGGACTGGGCACCCGCGAGTGGTGGCCGATGCACGGCTGCTTCCCT
The DNA here is from genome assembly GCA_025360645.1 of Acidobacteriaceae bacterium. Lineage (GTDB taxonomy): Bacteria > Acidobacteriota > Terriglobia > Terriglobales > Acidobacteriaceae > JANYBT01. Next base: position 16,757 of record JANYBT010000008.1, read on the forward strand.
TCCCTAACGAGAGTTTTGATTTTGTGGCGTGCAATTTATTTGTGCATCATCTTTCTCCGGACGGGGTGGGCCACTTTGCGAGTGAGGCGCTGAGAGTGTGTCGAGTAGGGTTGTTGATCAACGACCTGATCCGCAACCCGCTGCACCTGGCGATTGCATATGCCGGAATTCCCATCTATCGCAGCCGGCTGACGCGATTCGACGCACCGGCATCGGTGAAACAGGCTTACACGACGGACGAAATGAGGGAGATGCTGGCGCGAAGCGGGGCGCGTGGCATCGAAATTCATAAGGGCTACCTTTATCGCATGGGAGTGATTGCGTGGAAGTAACCAGAGAATACGATTTGGCGGTAGTGGGAGCGGGGCCGGCAGGGCTGGCAGCGGCGATCACGGCGGCGCGCGCGGGAGCCCGGGTGGTGTTGTTGGAGCGCGGAAAGTTTCCCCGGCACAAAGTGTGTGGAGAGTTTGTTTCGGGGGAAGCACTGGGACTGCTGGCGTCGCTGCTGGGGGAGCGGGAGAGTTTGATTGCGGAGAGCGTGCCGGTGGGAGTGGCGCGGCTGAACCTGGACGGCCGGGTGGTGAACGTTGAGGTGAACCCGGCGGCGGCGAGCATCACGCGCTACGACATGGATTATGCGTTGTGGCGAGCGGCGGAAGCGGCTGGGGCAGAGACGCGATCCTCCACCGCGGTGCAGACGATAGTTGGAGATGGCCCGTTTCAGATTCATACCGACAGGGGAAAGCTTAGTGCACGAGCGTTGGTGGATGCCACGGGACGGTGGTCGAACTTGCGGGCAGGACGTCCTGTTCCGCGAGACAAGTGGATCGGAGTGAAAGGCTTTTTCGAGGAGGCGACTCCGGCGCCGGGACTCGATTTGTATTTTTTCAAGGGCGGATATTGCGGGGTGCAACCGATTCGCATGGTGGACGATGAGGCAGGGGTATCGCGGATCCATGCATGCGCGCTAGTGCGGGCGGAAGCGGCGAGGACGATATATGAAGTACTGACACTGCATCCGGCGCTGGCGGAGCGGAGCCGGAGTTGGCGGGCGCTGGGCGGGCCGTTATCGACATCGCCGGTGGTATTTGAGAGGGCGGGCCCGGCGCGGGAGCATGTGCTGGTGTGCGGGGATGCGGCGGGATTTGTGGATCCGTTTGTGGGAGACGGGATTTCGCTGGCGTTGCGCAGCGGAGCGATGGCAGCGAAGAACCTGGAAGCGTTTTTTCGCGGCGAGGGCAGTTTGGCAGCGGCGGTGGAGAGTTACGCGAGGGTGTACGGGAGAGAGTTGAGTCCGGTGCACCGGGCGTCGTCGAAATTGCGGCAGTTGTTGGGGTTGCCGAGGATAGTAAGGAGCGGCTTGCTCGGGATGGTGGAACACAGCGCATTTTTGCGGCGGAAAATGGTGGAAGCGACGCGGTAGGGGTTGGGGTGGTTAGCGGATGGCCAGGACTTCGCGGATGTGATCGCGTGCGATGAAGAAGCGGATGGAAGCAAAGTCGCGAAATAGGTTCTCAATGTGGCGGTTCTGGAAGACGCGCTGCAGGGGTAAGGAAGCGGAGCCAGCATGCTGCGTCTGAACTTGCAGACTGTCGTCGCTCACAATATGGTACCGAGGACAGGGCATGTTGGGACCGGCCTCCTGGGTGTGGAAGAAAGCCAGCAGCATGCCGCCCGGCCTCATGAGCGACCAGAGGCGGGCTACCGCGGGCTTGACCAAACTCTCTTCCATGTAGTCGGCGAGATTCCAGCACACCACCAGATCGAAGGTCACCCCCGAATAAGCCAAATTTTCAGCGAGGAAGCGCTTGCCATCGACGACGGGAGGGCCGTCTTCGGCGGGCAGGAGCAGGGCGGGATCGGCGGAGGCGCGCAGGAGGTCCTCAGAGTAGATGCGATGGCCGCGCTCGGCAAAGTAGTGGAGGTTCAAGGTCGAAGTGGGACCGAGGTCGAGGATGGAGAGGGCGGGATTGGCGGCGCAATAGCGGGAGACCTCAGCCAAACCGCTGGAGTGGCGAGTAAGTGGCGCCGAGGCGACGCCGGGAGCCGGGACTGGATCAGTGGAGCTGCGAAAAAAGGCCATGAAACGGGTGCACCGCGATCAGAGAATCATTTTAGCTTAGGAGAGGCAAGCACGCGGAGGGCGGCTGGTTGGGATCATGGAAGCGGGTGTTCGGCTCGGATGGGGAGCTCCGATGCGGCGTTTCGAGGCGAGAGGCATGGCGAGGGAGGCGTTACAATTCAGGCGTGAGGATGAGAAGCAAAGTGCTGGCGAGAGCGGTCGTGATCGTTGCCCTGGCGGTGCCGGGCTGGGCGCAAACTAATATCGGCGCGGCCCCCGTGGAGGCCGGGCAACTGGTGCAGCGAGTGGTGGAGCATGAACTGGCGGACGCGCGTTCGAAGCAGGCGCACTTGATGTTCACGGCGGTGAAGCAAACGCCGAATGGGGCCACCACGCATCGCTATGTGCAGACCAAGGACGCGATGGCGGGAATGGTCATCGCTTACAACGGCATTCCGTTGACAGCGGAGCAGAGGCAGGCCGAAGACGCTCGGATTCGCAGGTTCATTGGCAACCCTGACGAGTTGGCTAAGAAGCAGAGCAAAGAGCGGGAGAATGCGCATCGGATTCAGGCCATCACCAAAGCCATGCCAGACGCATTCCTGTACGAGTACGACGGGAAGGCAGTGGGCACGAATGGAGTGGGCGAGGAGGGAGCGGATCTGATCCGATTGAAGTTCCGGCCGAATCCAAAGTACGAACCACCCGGACGAGTAGAACAGATGCTGACCGGGATGGTGGGGACGGTCTTGATCGACGCGCAGCATGAGCGGATGGCGCAACTGGAAGGGACGCTGATGCAGGATGTGGGATTCGGCTGGGGCATCCTGGGAAGGCTGGATAAGGGGGGTCACTTCCTGTTGCAGCAGGGAATGGTGGCGGGAGACAAGTGGGCACCTACGCGGACGGACCTGGACATGACCGGCACGCTGCTGTGGTTCAAGAAACTGAAGGCGAAGTTCAGCGAGGTGTACAGCGACCATCAGGTAGTGGCAAGCGACTTGACGTACGCGCAAGGCGTGGAACTGCTGGAAAAGCAAGCGCCGGTAGCGCGGGAGCAGGGGCCGTAGCGGGGACCAGGCAGGTCGGTCAGGCAGGCGGGCCGAAGTAGCATCATGCGGCGCGAATGGTCTGCTGGCGCACCGTTAGTTTTTCGATCAGGTCTTCACGGACGCGGTAACCGGTGCCAGGCACATCGGCAATAGGGATGAAGCCATCGGCGGACACGGTGACTTCGGGCTCGATGATGTCTTCTTTCCAGTAGCGCTGCGATGCGGAGACGTCGCCGGGCAGTTGGAACCCGGGCAGAGATGAAAGCGCGATGTTGTGGACGCGACCGACCCCGGACTCGAGCATTCCGCCGCACCAGACGGGGATGTTGCGCTGGCGGCAGACTTGGTGAACGGCCAAGGCCTGAGTGAAGCCGCCGACGCGGCCGACTTTGATGTTGATGATGCGGCAGGCGTCGACGTCGAGGGCAAAGGCGGCATCGCGGGCCTGGCGAATGGATTCGTCCAGGCAGATGGAGGTCTTCAGCTCTTTCTGCAAGCGGGCATGGTTGTAGATGTCGTCGTACCAGAGTGGCTGCTCGATCATGAGCAGGTGAAACTGGTCGAACAAGCGAAGGTGTTCGAGCTGGTCAAGGCGGTAAGCGGAGTTGGCGTCCACACTGAGCAGGATGTCAGGCCAGCGGGAGCGGATCTTTTCGAGCACGTTGATGTCCCAGCCGGGCTTGACCTTGACCTTGATGCGTTGGTAGCCAGCGGCGAGTTCGGTTTCGATTTTCTGCAACAACTGTTGGTGCGAGTCTTGGATCCCAATGGAGACGCCGCAGGCAATGCGGGTGCGGGTGCCGCCGAGCATCTTCCATAGCGGCTGCTGAGTTAGCCGGGCTTCGAGGTCCCAGATGGCGTTTTCGACGGCGGCTTTGGCCATGCGATGGCCGCGCACCTTGGCGACGAGAGGGACCACGTCGCGGGCCTGGGCGAGTTCCTGGCCGAGCACCGGCGGCGCGATGTACTGGGTGATGGTGGGCCAGGCGGAATCAATCCACTCATCGCTGTAGAAGGGGTCTTCGCCGGCCACGCACTCGGCCCAGCCCTGGACTCCCTGGGAGTGAGCGGTGATGAGCAGGATGCGGCGGGTGTAGATGCGGCCGAAACTGGTCTCGAAAAAATGGACCAGGGGCATCTGGATTTCGCGCAGGGTAATGGCTTCGATTTTCATGCTGGGTGGTCTCCTCCCTCGTAGGCAAGGTTTTCGGACCAGTGGCCGAGTAGGAATTTGCCGTTGCCGTGCTGGTCGCGCTGGTAGCCGAGGGCGGCGAGGCCGCGGCTGAAGGCATCGAGAAACTGGCTGCGGATTGCATTTTGAACTTGGGCGGCGCGCGGCTTGGTCTCAGCGGACGACTTCCAGGCCGACACTTCCGCGGGCACAACAATTTCGGCTTCGGGATCGAAGGGCGGGGAGGGGCTGGCGGTGAGCAACCGGGACACGCGTTCTGAATTCATCCACCATTCGGCTACCAGGCGGTCCGTGGGCAAGCCACCCTGCAGCGGCGAGGTGGTGATGCCGTATTGGTTGATGTTGTAGCGGCGGGCAATGGCGCCAAGCTTTTCGAGGTTGAGATAAGCGTTCTTAATTTCGAGGGGGTCGAAGGTCCACTCCATGAGGGCGAAGCCACGGGCGAGGGCGTCATCGCGCTGGAACAGCTTAAGGCGGCGGCCGACTCCGGAATTTCGGTGGTCATCGCGGACGGCGAGCATGTGGGAGTGAAGATAGGGATGGCCGCCGCGATAGCCGGGGATGGCGAGGGCAAAGCCAACCAGGTCAGGGCCGTCGAATGCGCCCATGACTTGCCCGCCGATTTTGCCGGCCAGCACGAACAGGCGGACGGGAACGAGTTCGACGTCGGAGAAGCACCAGACTTCTTTCTGCAAGGCGAAGCAAGCGCTAATATCGTCGAGGCTTTCGCACTTGCGGAATGCGAGGGAGGGGGAGGTCATGCGTCTTTCTCCGCCTGCTTGGCTTGTTGCCAGAGGGATTCCAACTCTTCCATTGAGGCGGCTTGGGGAGTGCGGCCGGACTGATGCAACTTGTCTTCGACCCATTGAAAGCGGCGCTTGAACTTGCGGTTGGACTTGCGCAGGGCGGACTCGGGGTCAAGAGAAAGGTAGCGCGCGATGTTCACCATGACGAAGAAAAGATCGCCGACTTCGTCTTCCATGCGGTCCTGCAAGGCCTGCGGGATGGCTTGACCGCTGGCGCCGGCGATGCCGCGACTTTGAGGTTGAGGGCCGGGCGCGGGAAAGGCGTGCAGCTCCGCCTTGAGCTCGTGAGTTTCTTCTTCCAACTTTTCGAATAAGCCTTCGATGTTGGGCCAGTCAAAACCGGCAGTGGCAGCGCGGGAACTGAGCTTGCAGGCCTCCATCAAAGAAGGAACCGAGGAAGAGACACCCGCCAGCACGGAGTGTGGGGCTGCTGAGGATTGGCCAGAGCTTTTCTTTTTCTCGACCGCCTTGAGGGCCTGCCAGTTGCGGAGGACTTCTGCGGGCGTATCGGCGGTGGCGTCGCCAAACACATGGGGATGACGATCCACCAGCTTGTTGCACAGCCGGTCGAGCACGTCGTCAATGGAGAAGGACCCGTCTTCCTGGGCCATCTGCGAGTAGAAGAGGATTTGCAGCAGGAGGTCGCCGAGCTCGCCGGTGAGCTCGTTCCAATCGCGGCTATCGATGGCCTCCAAAACTTCGTAGGCCTCTTCGAGGGTGTAGGGCTTGATGGTGTCGAACGTTTGCTCGCGGTCCCAGGGACAGCCGCCGGGGCCGCGCAGCCGCGCCATGATCTGGACGGCGCGCTCAAAACGTTCTCCAGTGGTAAGGGGCATGAAGAACTAATGTAATTCAGCTTGCGCGTGGCGGCAATTGTCTCTAGCGCGGGAGGGGATGAAGGGTGGAGACGAGGAGCGCTGTCTCGTCGGAAATAATTCCGTCCACGCCCCAGCTTGCGAAGGAACGCATCTGGTCGGGAGCATTGACCGTCCAAGTGATGCACTGAAGGCCAGCGACGTGGAACTCGGCGATCAGTTCCCTGCTGAGCAGAGAATGATGGGGGATGACGTATTGGACGGGCCATTCGCGCCAGGTGTTTAGGCTGGCTTGGGTGTCGCAGAGAAAGCCGAGAAGCAGAGCGGGAGCAAGTTGACGCAGCGTGACCAACACTTGCGGAAGAAACGAGGACACGACGCATCCGCCGGATAGATCGCTGAATAGATCATGGCAGCGCAAGGTTGCGGTCAGCAGATTCTCCAAGCCGGGCACTTTCAATTCGATGTTGAGAAAGGCGCGGCTGCCATAACGTGTAAGAACATCGTCGAGGAGTGGCATTTGTGGTAGCTGGTCGACGGTCGCGGTGGCGATCTCGAGACCTGCGAAGATGGGATCGTGACAGATGACGGCACGACCATCCGCGGAGAGGCGCAGGTCGAATTCTAAGCCGTCGCAGCCATGTTGCAGGGCGAGGTCAAACGAGGCTAGGGAGTTTTCAGGAATGGAGCGGTGAGAGCGGGCACCGCGATGGCCGAGAAGCAGAGGGCGGGGCGGGTTGAGCGGGGAGTTCAATCGAGGTCGAAATCGCGAATCGGGCGACCGGTGTCGGGAGTCTCTTTGGCTTTCTTGACCGCTTCCTGAAATTTCTTGTCGAGCAGTTCAGAGGAGTGCTTTTGGGCTTCGACCGACTGCTGAAAGATCGAGTCGCGGCGGCTGTCGCGCTCCTTCATGGCGCGGGCGGCCTCTTCCATGTCGTTATAAGTCCTGGGCTTGACCGGGGAGACATGCGAAATCACCTCGGCAGTGCCGGTGTCGACTTTCATGGCGGCGCCGCAACACGGGCAGGTGACTTCAATGGTGTCGGAGAGCTTGGCCATAGGCGAATGATACCGCAAATCAATCATCGGGGGGCAATTTGGATGGGCAGAATGTGGAACTGGTGGAGCAATTCCCAAGCGAGCAGACCCAACGCGGTGATGGCAATCAGGACCGCCAGGATTTCTCCGAGACGAAACCGGGGGCGGGTAGAACGCAACTGAGAGCGGCTCAAGCTTAGGATATTAAGAGTGGCAAAGCCAAACACCAATCCCCAGAGCATGGTGTAAAAGTTTTCGTTGGCCGTGGAGAACCGCACCATCTCGCTCCGTTGTTCGCTTGGAATTTCAAGGATACTCCGGGAGACAATGGCGCGGGACGTGAAGGCACGGGGACGGGTTAGAATCTTTAGTCGCGGCAAGATTGGTTTTGTGCGGCACGCAACGATTGCGAATATGCCCTCTCCTCTGCGAACTATCTTTTTCGACGTTGGGAACACGTTGCTGTTTGCAAATCATGCAGTGATTCTGCAGCCGCTGCGGGAGCGTGGGATTGAGCCCGGCACCGAATTGCTGGACGCGGTCTTGCGCCGCTGCAAGAACGAATTTGACGAGCAGCTCAGGCCGGGTCACAAGCCCGACCACAGTTTCTGGTGGATGTATTACGAACTCCTGCTGAAGGAGCTGGAACTGAAGGACGCCGGGGTGCACGAACGGCTGGTGCAGGCAGCGCGGAATTCGCAGAACTGGGACCAACCGCGTGAGGGGACGCGCGAGCGGCTGCAAGAACTGGGGCAGCGGTACCGGATGGCGGTGATCTCCAACGCGGATGGAACGGTGAGAGAGCTGCTGGGGCGGTGCGGGATTGCCGACTGTTTTGAGAGCGTCACGGACTCGGGGATGGTGGGCTGCGAAAAGCCGGACGCGGCGATTTTTCAGATGGCGCTGGAGAGCATGTCGGCCCGTGCGGAGGAGAGTCTGTACGTCGGAGATGTGTACTCGGTGGATTACGCGGGAGCAACAGGAGCTGGCATGCAGGCGGTGCTTCTGGATGTCGCAGGGGCTTATCGTGAGAAGGGTGTGCCTCGGGTGGAATCGCTGGAGGAGTTGGCGGAACGTCTCAACCGGACCGCGTGGTAGAGTCGCTACTCGATCGTCAGGACATGATGATCGTGGCAACTGGTTTCGATGGCGGAGTAAATGTCGTTAAGCAAGCTGCGGCCATAGCGGGAAATAAAATAAATTCCTGCAATCTCGCGTTCTTGCAAAGCGTTTTTGGGGAACAGTGACTGGCTCAGGGAATCGGCATGGCGAGTGAGAATGACCTGGCGGCGCAACTCGGCGCGTGCGGCGCGCGACTGCAGGCGCTTTAACTGATAGTTCATTTTGGCTGAAGCATTCGCGGCGGCGCCGAGCAAAGTCGGATCTAACAGGGTAAGCGACTCTTGCAGGCCGGCGAGCGATTCAGCCACTCGCGTGCGCGCCGCTTCAAATCCCTGTTGCACATCGGTTGGAAACGCCCGCACCGCAACGTTCTCGCGCAAGGCATCCGCGCCGTGGAACAGGTCTTCCAGGTCCAGAGAGTATTTCTTCAACAGACGTTGCGACTTGGGTTCGACCAAGGTGGCGGAGAAGCGCGGCAGGATTGGCGTGATCCTTCCAAGCAGCGCCTGATAAACCACCGCCGCCTGTGCGAAATACGCCACTTCCGCCGCTCCGCCGACATACGCCAGCGTCGGCAGCAAGTAGTCTTGCACCACGGGGCGCAGCAGCGCGTTGGGGCTGAAGGCTTGCGGGGCGGCGGCGAGTCGCTCCAGCAACTGCGCGGCGGTGAAGGTATTGGCTCCTGCGATAAATTCCGGCTGCGCGGAGGCATTCCGGTTGCCGTTGGAGGGTTTGCGGCGAAGTGGCAGGCGCGCGCCGTCTTGCAATAGAAACAACAGCGTAGAGAGCGGAGTGACTTTGACCTGCTGATGGTATCCGGCGGACTGGAGCGCCTTGCCGCGGGCCAGCAGCGCGTCGTCGAGCGCGGCGGCGTCTTCAATTACGCGGCGGTAAAGCGGGGCGGCGATGGCATCGAACGCGGGGTCGGCGCCGTCGAGCAAGATCACGCCGAAGTCGGCGGCCAGACGCGCCATCAGACGCGCGAATGCGGTGCCTAGAGTTTCGCCGGGCTGATATGCGTCGCGCAATAATTCGGCGGCCTCGGAGCTGCCCAGAAGGTCGGTAGCCTCCTGCAACACGGTTTCGATTTCAGGACCCAGCGTGACGGCGGCGACGGGAGCCTCCGGCACGCCGTGTGATGACGTGGAGAGTGCGGCCAGGGTGCCGTCGGGATAAAGAAACGAAGTGTGGTTGACCTCGGCGAGGTCGTGGTCTTCGGTGGCGAGCCAGAACACAGGGACGCAGTCCACGCCCGCGGCGGTGGCTTCGGCGGCCAGCTTGGCGGCGTGCACTAGTTTGAGAATTGAGTACAGCGGACCGCCGAACAATCCGACCTGCTGGCCGGTGACGATCGCCAAGGCGCCGTTCTGCAGGCGAGCGATGTTGGCGAGGGTTTTCTCGCCGGAACCGAAGCGCTGGTTCTGCGCGGTCAGGATGGCGGCGACCTTCGCGCGAAGGGCGTGGTCGTAAGCGATGCGCCCGCGCTCATCCTGAAACCATTCAGCAAATGCGGCGTTGCGCGGATAGAAGGGCTGAAGGGCGGGAGATGCGGCGAGGAAATCCGCAAAGAGGCGGGTGGTGTGGGGGATGCGGGTGAACGGGAGACACTCCGCCTTCACCGGACCTCCGCACGACATGGGATGGGTGTGAACATGGATATCAGGCGCAGCTTTCCGCTGCCAGCATCAACATTGTACAAAGGAACGCCTTGTCATCAGATGACTGAGGCGCGGGGAGGGTGCAGGGAAGGGCCGATGGAGTGCATGCTGGTCGCAGGACGCGGATCCGAAAGAGGAGCGGTGCGCCGGGAGGGGGCGAGACGGAGCGGGAAGGTACGGTGAGATGACAGGCACTGCGGAGCGGGTTTCGGACGCTCGCCCCAGCTGCGGCTCACGAAGCATCTGCAGAAGGGGATCACCCCATCTGGAGTTAGCGTAAATTTCTGGCCGCACCTCTGGATCAGTAGTAGGATTTCGGTATGGGAACCAATGCGACACAAGAACGTGAGCAAGCGCACGCGCTGCTCGACTTGCTGTCAGCCGAAAAGCTAGCCGCCATGCGCAGCTTGCTTGCGGTGATGGTGGAACCGTTGTCGCGTTCGCTGGCGTCCGTCCCGGTGGAAGAAGAAGAGATCACCGCCGACACCGCGGTGGCGCTGGACCGCGCCCGGAATTCCACTGCACGCGGAGAGGCCATTGCCCACGAGGACCTGCTGCGCGAGTTCGGCCTGGACAGTGTTCTTTGATCTCAAGGAGGAGAACGCAATCGTCATCACCGGCGTCCGGCACCGGCGAGAAGCCTACCGCTAGAGCGAACACGGCTGAAATCACTATTCCGCGCGCTCATGGAATCGCTTCCTTCGGTTTGACTTCCCTCCCGCCACGCCCTACCCTAGAAGCAGTTCTTTACAGTTGGCTAAACCCACTAGTGGGGGCGTCACGGTTTCGACGGGGATGCTTGCGGCCAGGAGGCATGTCGGGGTGCACACACCCGCAATCGCGTGCAAAATGATAATTGCCAATCAACAAATGGCATACGCAGCCTAATTAGTTAGGCAGCCGTTCTCCACCGCTTTGCTCATGGGCGGTGAGCAGAACGTCACACAGTGAGCCGCTCTTCTCCGCTACGTCTGGGCGGGGAGGCTAAGACCTCAGGCTAGCGAGAGGCGTTTCTTGTCCGTTCTGAGCGTCGACCGCGAACGTTCCCGGTGAAGGCCGGGAGCATGAACGCGACTACGCATGTAGACTCCTGACCAGTAACTTTTTCGGACGCGGGTTCGACTCCCGCCGCCTCCACCAGATCTTTCCCCCATCACATCAGAAGAACTGGCTGTCCAGTGTAGCAATGAACTGGATGCCGGGAATGATCTTTCCGACGAGTCGCTTATCGTTGGTCAGGAATAGGTCGGTGCCCGCCTGGGCATTGCAAGCCAAATGCACTGCGTCCGCAGGGGGAATGCCAAGGCTGCCCCGGATCCGCGCATAGTGGCCGGCGGCATCGAGGGCGAAAACGCCTCCGCTTCGGCTGACTTGCAGAAGTGCCGGCGTCCCACCCATCTCCTCACTCCATCACTTGCGCTCGAGAACTTTCCTTTCGCGCGATGATTGCGGCACCCCTTCCCTTCTTGTTCTTTTCTCGCCGCACCTTCTGACAGTTTCTCTACAAGATGTTTACTTGACCTCGACCGGGGCGTGACACCTGGTGGCGATGGCTCTCGTAGGCTCGGTCTAGTAAAGCAAATTCGAGATATGTCGGAACACAAGTTCCCGGCATTGTCCCTAGGAGGTACTGATGAAGACGAACAGAACGAAGTCGAACAGACGCATGAGACTGATTGGTTTGCTAGTGGTGACGCTCGGTTGGCTGGGTGTGGGTACAGTGAAAAACCTGAGCGGAGATGCTCCAGCGAAGGCGAGCGCGGTTGCGGGAACGGTGAAGCTGGTGGGCGCAGCCCCGCGAAGCAAGGGCATGAGCATGACGGCAGATCCAGTTTGCGCGAAACAACATCCGGGAGGGATGCCTGCGCAGGATGTGGTGGAGGGGGTCAACGGTCAACTGAGCAACGTCATTGTATTTGTATCGAAAGGCCTGGAAGGTAAAACTTTTGACCCGCCCATCGGCTCGGCGGTCATCGAACAAAAGGGTTGCGTTTACGAGCCGCACGTGGTCGCGTTGCGGGTGAATCAGAAGCTAAGAGTAGTCAACGAAGACACCACGTCCCACAACATTCACCCGTTTCCGGCCAACAACCGCGAGTGGAACCGCGCCCAGCCTCCTGGAGCGTTGGTGGAGGAGAGTTTCTCGCGCGAGGAGATTGCGATACCAGTGCGGTGCAACATCCATCCCTGGATGCGGGCGTATGTCGCGGTGTTCCAGCATCCTTACTTCCAGGTGACAGGAAAGGACGGCGCCTTCGACCTCAGCAATCTACCGCCCGGCGACTACAACATCACGGCCTGGCACGAAAAGCTGGGCAGTTTGACTCAGCAAGTGCACGTGGCGCAGGGAGAAACCCAGAAGATGGAGTTCGTGTTCAAGAGCCAAGCCGGAAGCATGTAAACAAATGGTCATGGGAGTGTCACAGTTTCGCTGGAGCCGCTCCTGAGGCCCCGCATCTGGTAATTTGTAGGAGAGCCGTGCCCCCGAATCCCGAGGGAAGGCGGAGTGCATGGCATCTCCTGCGATGGAAAACATTCTTATTATTGAAGACGACCACGCGGTGCAAAAAGCTCTGACCCGGCTATTTGAAGCGGAGGAGTATGGGGTGAGGGTTGCCTCCAACGGCACAGCGGGACTGGAAATGTTCCGAGAGGCGCTTCCCTCGGCAGTGGTGTTGGACTTACGGATCCCGGGCATGCAGGGTCAGGAGGTGTGCCGTCAGATGAAGGAGGCGGTGCCAGGCCTGCCGGTGATCATTCTTAGCGCGAAGTCCGAAGTGAGCGACAAAGTGCTGCTGCTGGAGCTGGGCGCGGACGATTACGTGACCAAGCCGTTCAGCCCGCGGGAATTGCTGGCGCGGGTGCAGGCTGCGATCCGCCGGTCGACTCGCGCCAGCGTCGGCGACAGCTATGGTTTTGGCGATGTCGTGGTGGATTTCTCCAAGATGGAGTTAAGCCGCGGCGGGAACCCGGTGTCGCTGACGGCGCAAGAATTCAAAGTGCTAAAGTTCATGAGCGGCAATCCCGGGCGAGTGATCTCGCGTGAGGAACTGCTCAACGAAGTGTGGGGTTATCAAAACTATCCTTCCACGCGCACGGTGGACAACCACATCCTGCGGCTGCGCCAGAAATTGGAAAAAGACCCGTCGAATCCGCTGCATTTTCGCACCGTACACAGTGCCGGATACAAATTTGTGCCCTAACCAGCTGTGATCAAGACTGCGGGGACGCCGCCAGCAGCGGAACGCGGAAAAGCATTGTGAAGGACTTGCGGTTACGAACGAAGTTCCTGTTTTCCATGGTCCTGGTCTCCGCAGGGCTGACGGGGACAACCCTGCTCCTGGTGCGCCGCACCGTCACCGCGCACGTGCGCGAACAAGTGGCAGAAGACTTGCGGACCTCGGTCGCGGCGTTCCGCAACACACAGGAAGAGCGCGGGAATACCCTGCAGCACGCGGCCCAACTCCTGGCCGACCTGCCCAACGTGCGCGCCCTGATGACGACCCGGGATGCTCCCACGATTCAAGATGCGTCGCAGCCGGTCTGGCAACTGGTAGGAAGCGATCTGCTGGCGCTAGCCGAACCGAGCGGCAAGGTGCTAGCCCTGCACGCGGCGGCGGCGGACTTCACCGTGGAAATGGCCGAGGCATCGTTCCAGAAGACGCTGGCGGAGGACCAACCCAGGCGCTGGTGGTATGGCCCGGGACATTTGTACGAAGTATTCGTCCAACCGGTGTACTTTGGCAGCGCGGGCGCCCACCGGTTACTGGGCTATGCGGCGCTGGGATACGAAATTGATGACAAGATTGCCCAGGAAGCGAGCCGCGTGGCCGCGAGCCAGGTAGTGTTCCTATACTCGGGGCAAGCGGTGCGGGGTACCCTAAGTGCGCCCCAGCAAAAGGCTTTGCTCGCGTCTGGCGAGCTCGGCATGGAAAGGGGTTCCACCCCACGCCTGGTGCAACTGGGCCAAGAACGGTTCCTGATGACCACGGTGGCGCTCACCCAGGGTTCGCAACCGGCGGTGCAGTTGGTGGTGTTGAAGTCGTTCGACCAAGCCACTGCCTTTCTCGACCGCTTGAATCGCATGCTGCTGGGGATGGGGCTGGCAGCGGTGTTTGTGGGGAGCCTGCTGGTCTTGCTGATCGCCCACACCTTCACCCGCCCTCTCGAAACCCTGGTGGAGGGGGTACGGGCCTTGGGCCGGGGGGACTATTCCTATCCTCTGGAAGCTCGGGGTGAAGATGAGGTGGCGGAAGTGACCAGCGCCTTCGGACGCATGCGGCAAGACCTGCAGAAGACACAGCAGGAGCTATTGGAAGCCGAGCGTCTGGCCACGATCGGGCGCATGGCAAGTTCGATTTCCCATGACCTGCGGCACTCGCTGGCCGCGATCGTGGCCAATGCGGAGTTCTTGTGCGAGGCGAGTCTATCGCCGGCGCAACGGGAAGAGCTGTATGGCGAGATTCGAGTCGCGGTGAATCAAATGACGGACCTGATTGAATCGTTGTTGGAATTCTCCCGGACTCGCGAGTCGCTGCACCCGTCTTATGGAAGCCTGAAGAATACGATCCAAAAAGCGATCCATTCAGTGCAGGCGCATCCTGGCTATCAGGGAGTGCAGATCAGCATTTCCAACAACGGATCCACCGAAGGGTGGTTCGACCACAAGAAGCTGGAAAGGGTGTTCTACAACCTGCTGTTAAACGCATGCGAGGCGTTGCGGCCCCCTACCGGCAAGGTGAACGTGGTCTTGCGGCGGGCGGAGCTGTATTGGGACATCCGGGTAGAAGACAATGGTGGCGGGGTCTCCGCACTGGTGCAGAACAAGATTTTTGAGCCATTCTTCAGCGTGGGAAAAGAAAACGGTGCTGGCATGGGATTGACGGTGGTCCAGAAAATCGTGCAGGACCACGGGGGGAATGTAGTACTGGAGAAAACTTCTCCGGCAGGGACGGTGTTCACGGTCAGGTTGCCTTGTCAGTCGCCGCCCGGCGCGTGAGCCGGGCCAAGGGGAGTGTAGGATGCTTTGCAGCAGAAGCAGCGAAAGGTTCAAGTCAGGGCTTCAGCTAGCCGGTTGGATGTTAGCGCTTTCCAGCCTGAGTTTGGCGCAAGCGCCAGGCCAGCCGACGCAAGAGCCGGCGGCAGTTACCGAAGCGGTGCGGAGTTTGCAGCAGGAAGTGCAGCTATTGCGCGCGGCGGTTGAGGAAGTGCGGTCGCAAGCGGCTGCGGCGCGCGAGGAGACCCAGGAGTTGCGGCAAGCGCTGGAGCACACGCAAGCGGAACTCAGGCAAGAGCGCGGAGCACCTGCCCCAGCGGCCGCGGTGCTGCCTACGTCGCTGGCCACTCCCGAGGCGGAAGCGGCTGCGCCGGAGGCCGATGTGTCTTCCGCGGGAAGTGTCGAGGCGCGGCTGGCAAAACTGTGGGAGCAGTTCCAGTTCCTCACCAGCGTGGTGGATGAACAACATCAGACGAAAATCGAGAGTGCGTCGAAATACCGCATGCGGCTGTCGGGGATCGTGCTGCTGAGTGTATTCAGCAATCGGGGGCTGTCCGACAATCTGGACATCCCGACCTACGCGCTGCAGCGCAGTCCGGGGGACCCGGCGGGAAGTTTTGGGGCGTCGTTGCGGCAATCGCAAATAGGGCTGGAGGTGTTTGGGCCACGACTGCTGGGAGCGCGCACCAGCGGCGACGTGCAACTAGACTTCGCCGGGGGTTTCCCGAATACAGCCAACGGAGCGAATTCAGGACTGGTCAGGCTGCGGACCGGAACATTCCGTGTGGATTGGGAGCGGACGTCGATTGTCGCGGGACAGGACCAGCTTTTCTTCTCGCCCCGAGCACCCACTTCGTTCGCGTCGCTGGCCGTTCCCGCGCTCTCCTATGCGGGCAACCTGTGGAGCTGGACCCCTCAGGTGAGAGTGGAGCGGCGGCTGTGGAGTTCGGAAGCATCCGAAGTAAAGGTGCAGGCCGGAATTTTAGACAATCTGACCGGCGAGCCGCCCTTGTACTCTTCCTACCGCGCCGCCCAGGCCGGGGAACAATCGCGGCAACCGGCATATGCCACTCGAATCGGCTGGCAGCATCGCGCCGGCGAACGACTCTGGAGTATAGGGAGCGGTGGTTACTACAGCCGCCAGAACTACGGCTACAATCGCAAGCAGGATGGCTGGGCAGGCACCCTGGATTGGGACTTGTCGCTGGCCAGAAAATGGGCGCTGAGCGGGGCATTCTATAGGGGCCGGGCAATCGGAGGAATTGGTGGCGGCCTGGGCCGCAGCGTGATCTTCAGCGACTATCCCAATCTGCCTTCGGCGAAGGTTCGTGGCTTGAATGCGATCGGAGGCTGGTCACAGTTGAAATACCAGTTCTCGCCCACGCTGGAATTCAACCTGGCGTTCGGGCAGGACAGCACTTTTGCTAAGGATTTGAGAGCGTTTCAGAATCCCATGGCCTACTTCGATCCGAATTTGAATCGCAACCTCGGGTCCTTCACCAACTTCATCTATCGCCCGCGTTCCAACCTGCTATTCTCAGGCGAGTATCGGTACTTCAGGTCGTCCTACCTTACGTATGCAGCTCAGACAACGGGCCAATTGAACTTGAGCATGGGAATCCTGTTCTAGTCAAGATGATTTCGTCCTCCCCAAAGCTACGATACAGTCTGGCGGCGGTGGTGCTGGCGTGTTTGTATGCGGCACCCCTCTGGAGTCAGGAACTTCTGACCGTCACAGGCAGAGTGGAAGTGGCGGTAGTCGGCAAAGCGCGCGGAGTGGAGAACAGAAGCGCAGTGGTGTGGCTCACCCCACTCAACAATTCTGGGGTGAAGTTTCGGGACAATCCGGATTCGCACCTGCGTCTGGTGCAGCACGGCAAGGCGTTCGAGCCCCACTTACTGGTGGTGCCAGTGGGGGCGGAGGTCGAGTTTCCCAACCATGACCCATTCTTCCATA
This sequence comes from Acidobacteriaceae bacterium, assembly GCA_025360645.1. Lineage (GTDB taxonomy): Bacteria > Acidobacteriota > Terriglobia > Terriglobales > Acidobacteriaceae > JANYBT01. Next base: position 33,455 of record JANYBT010000008.1, read on the forward strand.
ATGTGTTTTCTCTATTTGAGGGTAAGCGCTTCGACTTGGGCCTCTACGAGGCGGGGGGCTCACGGCTGGTTCACTTTGACCGGCTTGGCATTAGTTATATCTTCTGCAACATCCATCCCGAAATGAGCGCGGTGGTCATCGCGTTGAGCACGCCGTATTATGCGGTTTCCAACCGAAGCGGCGAGTTTTCGATTGGGGAGGTTCCGCCGGGACGGTACATGCTTCAGATCTGGGACGAAGCGGCCATCCCGGAGTCATTGAAATCGGGGTCGCGGGAAGTGACTCTCTCTGCGGCAGCCCAATCGCTGGGAGTCATCCATCTGACCGCGGCGGCCCCAGTTCGGCCGCCGCATAAAGACAAGTACGGACGAGACTACGACGCGCCGAAACCGGGAAACCCCATCTATCATTAGGCCGAAGCCGACGGGCCGGAGTCGACGGGCCGGAGCGCTGCGGCGTCTTCAGGCGGCTGTTCAGTTTCGATCGGCTGGATCTTTGGTCGGCTTCGGGTTAATCACGAGATGAAAAAGGTTGCTGAGCAGCCGCTGACCGTGGGTAGTGAGAATTGACTCGGGATGAAACTGGACACCGTACACGGGCAATTTCTTGTGGGCCACGGCCATGACGATTGAGCCGCAATTCGCGATGACCTCCAGTTCGCTGGGCAGAGTGAGCGCGGCCAGCGAGTGATAACGCCCGACTTCGATTTCTTCGGGAAGGCCATCAAACAGCGGATGTTGAGTGTGTCGAATCCGAGATTTCTTGCCGTGAACAATCTCGCCGGCGGGGCCCACCACACCCCCCAGAGCGGTCACAATGGCCTGGTGGCCGAGGCACACACCGAACAGCGGAAACCTTCCGGCAGCAGCACGAATCAGATCCACGCAGCAGCCCGCATCCTCGGGCGCGCCTGGGCCGGGAGACAAGACAATCAGCCGGGTTTGCCGGGCTGCGGCAATCGCCACTGCGTCGGGCGCTGTAATGCTGTTGCGATGGACTTCGACCTCCGCTCCCAGGACGCACAACGCGTCCACCAGATTGAAGGTGAAGGAGTCGAAGTTATCGATGAACAGCAGATGAGGTTTACCGGCCATGGTCGCTTCCAGCGCTAGGTGTCGCGCTCTGACGATTGGCGCGGGCGATGGCACGGAGCACCGCTTCGGCTTTGCGGCGAGTTTCATCGGCTTCGAGAGCGGGGACCGAGTCATAGACTACGCCAGCCCCGGCGCGCACCCGAGCCACCCCGTCCTTTACCAAAGCTGAGCGAATCACAATCGCCGTATCAAAACTGCCATCACCGCGCAGATAGCCGACCGCGCCGCCATAAGGACCGCGGCGACCTAGTTCATATTTGCGCAAGAGTTGCATGGCGCAAATCTTGGGTGCGCCGGTGAGCGTCCCCATGTTCATGCTGGCCTGGTAAGCATGAAGAGCGTCGAGGCCATCGCGCAACTCGCCGCACACGCGCGATACCAGATGCATGACGTGCGAATATCGCCCGACGCGCAGCAACTCGGCGACGAAGCGAGTGCCGGGCTTGCTGACCCGGGCCACATCGTTGCGGGCCAGGTCCACCAGCATCATGTGCTCGGCATTTTCCTTGGTGTCAAGACGGAGTTCCACTTCCAATCGGCTGTCCAGATCCGGGTTCACGGACCCATCGGGATGCAATCCCCGGGGGCGGGTTCCGGCGATAGGCGAGATTTCCACCTGGCGGGAGTGACCGTCCACCTTTACTGCCGACTCAGGAGAAGCACCGAACAAAACAAAGTCGCCCGCGTTGACATAGAAGAGGTAAGGGCTGGGATTGAGCGTGCGAAGCGATTCGTACGACAAAAAGGGGTCGGCACAAGGCAGGGAGAAGGTTCGTGAAGGCACGATTTGAAAAACGTCTCCAACCACGATGTGCTGCTGCAAGGCTTGGACGGTGCGCTCAAACTCCTCGTCGGAGTGATCCACGTGGACTGCGGCCAAGCTGTCAGCTGCTCCCGAGCCAATTGTCGGCAGAGGATCCTCCACTTTGACTTCGCTGGCGGCGTCACTTATGGCGGTCACCGTTTGCACGGCTGAATAATAGTTCGCACCGGCAAATTCGCCGCCAAAGACGTTCACCACCACGAATGCTCGTTGCGCCAGATGGTCAATCACCAGCAGTTGATCGGCGAGATAGAAGAGGAAATCTGGAAAGCTGTCGCCAGAGTTAGGTTCGGGCAGCGGCTCGAACTGTTCCACGAGATCGTAAGCGAAGATGCCAGCGAGAAAAACGGCCTCGGGGAGATCCGAGGTCTCCGGCGTCAATGCCTGGGCGATGGTCCGCAGAACCGTGAGCACGGAGGGCGCGTGAAGGCGTTCCTGCTCGTCGCTCAGGCCGATTACCTTTGACACCATCAGGCACAACTCATCACGAGAGAGTTGCGGGGTGAACGTCGCCAATTCTTGTTGCAAGAACGGCAGGACGCTCCGGCCATTGCTGTTCAACGCCCTTACCATCACGGAGGGCCCGCGGCAGATGATTTCTAGCGCAGAGGACAGCACCAGCAGGCTTTTCTGCGTCTGGCGGCTGCTGGGTTCGGCAGACTCCAGCAGGACGGTGTGGGGCCGCCGGCCACCTTGGGTCAGCCGGCGAAACACGGCGAGCAGCGAAGGCACGGTATCCAGCCGCTTGACCAGCGACCGCACTCCACCCTCAGCGAGCGGCGTCATCAGGCGAGAACCTTTCCCGCAGCTTCTACAAAGGGTTTGATGGAGGCCATCAAAGCGGCAAACTCGTGGGGATAGAGCGATTGGTGACCGTCGGACAAAGCCTTGCGCGGGTCGGGATGAACTTCGACGATGATACCGTCGGCACCTACAGCCGCGGCAGCTCGCGCCAGAGGAATGACCAGCTCGCGCACGCCAGTACCGTGACTGGGATCCACTAACACAGGCAGATGCGACTTCCACTTGATATAAGCGACAGCATTCAGGTCGAGGGTGTTACGCGTAGCCGTCTCGAAGGTGCGAATACCACGCTCGCAGAGAATTACATTCTCGTTGCCAGCGGCGACAATGTACTCGGCGGCGAGCAAAAACTCCTCAATGGTGGCCGCCAGACCGCGCTTGAGGATGACAGGCTTGCGAGTCCGCCCGAGCGCCTTCAGTAAGGTGAAATTATGCATGTTGCGAGCCCCCACCTGATAAGCAGCGACGTAGGGCTCCATCAAGTCGACATCGTGGCCATCCACGATCTCAGAGACGACGGGCAAGCCGGTTTGCTCGGAGACCGACTTCAGCATCTTCAGGCCGTCTTCGCCGTGACCCTGGAAGCTGTAGGGACTGCTACGCGGCTTGAAGGCGCCGCCCCGCATCAAGTGCGCGCCGTTGGCCTTGACCGCCTGGGCCGCAGCCAGAAGTTGTTCCGGCGTCTCCACTGCACACGGCCCCGCAATGACGACGAAGCGCTGGCCTCCGATCGGGACGTTGCCGACATTCACGACTGAATCGTGGGGATGGAGCTCGCGACCGACGAGCTTGTAAGGAGTCAGAATGGGCTTGAGCGACTCGACCGCGGGATGGCTGGCCAAGTTAAGCTCGCGCAGGACGCGTTCGTCGCCGAGAGCACCGATGACCACTCGTTCCACTCCGGGCATATGGAGCGGCTTCAGACCGAGGCGCTCGATGTCGGCGAGAATTTCTTGAGCGTCAGCTTCGGTAGCCGTAGGCTTCAGTACGATAATCATGCAATTCCCTTTCGATAAGGCTGCAAAAATGGAAAAGCCCGCACGAGGCGGGCTGTGAAATCATTCCTGACGTAGTTACGCGCAGGGCCCGCTATGCTTGTCGGGACACCACCACTGGCGCTGAGTGGGCTTCACAGTCATGAATCTTGAAAGTACCCGGTGGCAGGCGGGATGTCAACAAGCCACGAGGGAGTGTAGACAAAAAGAAGCCCGCAATCCTTGTGGACTGCGGGCTTCGGTGCTTGCGTTAGGGCTGGAGCGAACTACACAGCCTGAACGTTTTCGGCCTGGAAACCTTTCGGCCCCTTGGTCACTTCGAACTGCACGGTCTGGCCCTCTTGCAGGCTGCGGAAGCCGCCCGCCTGAATCGCCGAGAAGTGCACAAATACGTCTTCGCCGGTCTGACGGCTGATGAAGCCAAAGCCTTTGGCGTCGTTAAACCATTTCACTGTTCCTTGTTCCATTGTTGTTCCTATTTCTGTGTTAAATTTCTGCCGAGAAGATCTTGGGCGGTGAGAAGAGGTGTCGCCGGTTAGCGGAACCGATTGTCAACTGCGTGGAATCAAACTTAGCTGATACCGATAAGATACACCGTTGCGCGAAAAGATTCAAGTTTTTTCAGGCCAGGACTGGCGATGAGGACACCTGCTTCCCCCTCCTCAATCCTTGCCGACTCTGCCTATGTCACATTTTGCACGACGGCCATCACATAATATATTGTCGCTTCGGTGCGACACTGGGATTATCTTCGCTGACAGATGGGAAGATCTGCCCCTCGAGGGACGATGATTTTGCCCCTTACCAAGGCGACGACCGGAGGCTGCGTGGCGGCGATCACAATCCAACCAGACCCGAAAGATGCCGCACTGGAGCTATTGCGCACGGCTGTAGGCTCAAACGTTGCCGATTTTCGCCTTGGTCAGTGGGAGGCCATCGAAGCACTTCTTCGCCGGGAGCGGCTGCTGGTCGTGCAGAGAACCGGCTGGGGCAAAAGTGTTGTGTATTTTCTGGCGTCCCGACTGTTGCGGCAACGCGGAGCGGGATGCACTTTGCTGGTTTCGCCGCTGCTCTCGCTCATGCGCAATCAGATCGAAGCGGCAAAGCGGATCGGGGTTCGCGCAGAAACCATCAACTCCGAAAACAGCGCCGAGTGGGAAACCATTAAGAGGGACCTATCCCAGAACCGCGTCGACGTCCTCCTTATTTCTCCGGAGCGGCTTGCCAATGACGATTTCGTCCGTCGCTGTCTTTTGCCAATCGCAGGCCGAGCTGGTCTGCTGGTGGTGGACGAGGCACACTGCATCTCCGATTGGGGACACGACTTTCGTCCGGACTATCAACGAATCGTCCGCCTGTTGCAGGCGCTTCCGAAAAACGTTCCGGTATTAGCGACCACGGCCACCGCGAACCGTCGCGTAGTGGCCGATGTCGAAAAACAGATGGGGCCGAATTTGCGAACGATGCGCGGCCCGCTGGCCCGGACCAGTCTGAGTCTGCAGAACATCATGCTTCCTGCGCCAGAGGCGCGGATGGCGTGGATTGCGGACCAGGTGCCGAACTTCGCCGGAACTGGCATCATCTATGTATTGACCAAGCGAGATGCACGCACTTTGGCTGGCTGGCTGCAATCGAGAGGGATTGATGCGCAGCCTTATCACAGCGGCTTGAAGCCGCACGAGCGGCTGGATATGGAAGATGCTTTACTGCAGAATCGAGTGAAAGCGCTAGTCGCCACAGTGGCCCTGGGGATGGGATTTGACAAGCCGGATCTAGGGTTTGTCATTCACTTTCAAAGACCCGCGTCGGTGATCCACTACTACCAGCAGGTAGGGCGCGCGGGACGAGCTCTCGAACATGCGCATGGAATCCTGCTAGGCGGCGAAGAAGATGACGAAATTGCGGATTACTTTATTCGCACCGCATTTCCGACAGAGGATGAAATCGAAGAAGTTCTGTGGATCTTGCGTGATTCCGATGGTCCCGTGAAGTTGGGGGCCCTTGAAAATCGGGTGAATTTGAGCTCAGGCACGCTGCGGAATGTTCTGAAGTTTCTGCTCGTCGAGTCGCCTTCGCCCATTCGAAAATCGGAAGCTGGATTTGTTTTGAATCCGGTGCGCTGGACCATCCCCGCAGTGAGGATGGAGCAGATCACATCGCTGCGGCGCATTGAACAGAAGCGCATGCAAGAATACATGGCAACCAGCGAATGCTTGATGCAATTTCTCGTGCGAGAATTGGATGACCGCAGCGCCGCTCGGTGCGGCAAATGCGTGAACTGCCGTGGCCAGGGTCTACCCACGCAACCGCCTGAGGAGTTGGAAAAAGCAGCCCTTGCATTCTTAAGCGGCGATGCATTCCATATCGTTCCGAGACAGAGATGGCCGGGCGCACCAGGCTTTGAAGGCCAGCGCGGGATGATTGCCGAGGAACTGCGGACGAGCCCCGGGCGCGCGCTGTGCCACTGGGGCGATCCCGATCTTGGCAAACTGGTTCGAACAGCCAAGTGGCAAACCGGAAAGTTCTCAGAACGGTTGGTGGAGGCGGCTGCGGAGTTGATCCGCCAGCAGTGGTGCCCCCAGCCTCCACCTCTGTGGGTCACCTGCGTACCGTCCCAGCGTCACCCAACCCTTGTGCCCGATTTCGCGCGGAGATTGGCCGAAGCGCTAGGCATTTCGTTCGTTGAATGCATTCGACAGATCAAAGAGACAGCGCCCCAGAAAACTCTGCAAAACACGAGCCATCAAGCACACAATCTGGAGCATTCCTTCGAAGTGGATCGACGACTCACGCGACATGAGCCAGTCTTGTTGGTGGATGATATGGTGGATTCGCGGTGGACCATGACCGTGCTGGGAGCGAAACTACGGCAGGCGGGAAGCGGGCCGGTGTATCCTTTTGCTCTCGCCGACAGTTCCCATGAAGGAGACAACTAAGCAATGCCTGCACTGACCCCGGAAACGCAGGTCGCCCTGCTATTGTGCTCGCGCCTGGGACAGCGGGAAGGGGAACTGGATTCCGCTAAGCCGCTCACCGCTCGGCAGTATTCTCTGCTGGAGGATTGGCTGCGCGATCGGTCACTGCAACCGAGCGATTTCCTTCATCAAGCGGGACGAGACCAGGTCGCTAATATCGAGTTGAATGGCATCTTGCCGGAAAAGTTGGAGCTGCTGCTCGACCGCGGCGCTGCGCTGGCACTGCTAGTGGAGCGGTGGACGAGTCAAGGATTATGGGTAATCTGCCGCAATGATCCGGAATACCCGACCCGCTACCTGACATATCTGGAGAAGCTCGCGCCGCCGGTGCTTTACGGTGTGGGAGAAGTGTCGCTTCTCAACAGCGGGGGCCTCGCTATCGTGGGATCCAGGAACATATCCGAGGAGGAACGTGAGTTCGCGCAACGGGCGGGCCGCTCGTGTGCAGAACAGGGAATCTGTGTCGTCTCCGGTGCAGCCAAGGGCATCGATGCTGAGGCGATGCAGTCGGCAGTGGACCAGGGGGGGCACTCGGTGGGCGTGCTGGCGGAAGGACTGGGTCGAGCCTCAGTTTCTGCCCTCTATCGCAATGCATTATTGGACGGCCACCTTACTCTAACCTCACCGTACGAGCCGGATGCAAGATGGTTGATCTACGCGGCGATGGATCGAAACAAGTTGGTGTATGGTCTTGCCGAAGCCGCCCTCGTGGTTTCCTCCGGGGATGAAGACGGAGGCACCTGGACCGGCGCTAAAGAAGCTCTGAAGCGAAAGCGAATACCTGTGTATGTGCGGGACGGAGACGAAGTGCCCCCCGGGAATCGAAAGCTGATCCAAGCGGGGGCGCGTGCGTTCTCCGACGAGAGATGGAGTGACCTCTCCACACTATTTCAGTACGCTCCAGTTTCCGCACCTCTCTTTGAACAAGGTTCCCGGCATAGTGAAGCTTGTGAAAAGGCGTTGGACGGGGCGATCACTGACACGAGCACCCAGGCAGGCAATCTTGAGGAAGTTGAATCGATCATCGAGGATTCACCCGCAACCTGCCTTGGATCGCCCAAGCTCGATCTTTATGCTTGCGTAGTCCAAGCCACTCCGCGACTGCTTCGGGAACCGCAGAGCGAGAGATCTTTCGCCGAGACGCTCCTTCTTGTACCAGCTCAATCCAAGGCGTGGCTGAAGCGACTGGTTGAGGATGGCCAAGTGCAGCGTTTAAAAAAACCGATTCGGTATGTCGCAGAATCGGCGGTAGCCTCGCTGTTCGTGATGGCGACGCATGAATTGGCCAGCGAAATTCCACCGTTGGATCTCTATGCCTGTGTGCTTCAGGAAATTCCTCGATTGTTGTCAAGGCCACAAAACGCAGACGCATTTGCCCGAGTCCTCGGCGTGGTTCGAGCCCAAGCCCAGGTATGGCTCAAGCGAGCCCTTGCCGAGGGCGCAGTACGGAAGCTGAAGAGCTCTTGTTATGTAGCCGCTTTGGGCGGGAATGCGTCCATCCCAAGGCAGGAAGTACTCTGAGCTATGAGCGAACTCCTTGCCAGCAATGGTGCAGCGAGGCGGCTGTGAGTTCTGCAGCTATCGCAACCAACGATGGCCAATGTGTCGGAAATGTAAGGCTGATGAACCCACCCTTGGGCCGCCAGCCAGGAGTTTGGTGAGCGCGGTAGAAATCGAACCTAAAACCTACTGATTAAGAGTACTTATGGAACGAAGAATCAACAGTTTAGCGAAGTTTGTAAAGCTTGAGTTTCACCAGTAGAAATGAGGGTTTACGGGGTTCGTTCCAGCTCGCATACGAAGGCGAACAAACCGGCACTGGGCACAATTTTAGGCACAGTAGTTTTTCTCTTCCAGCCTGAGACTCGGCGGCGAGCGCCGGCCGAGCGGCGTCCTCGCCCGTTGCTCTATTTCATCATGTCGGTGGCTAAGGGCCGCGTTTTCGAATGCCCGTCGGTGTTACGCAGGCGCGACACCAGAAAATGTGGTCACAACCGAGCGCCCAGAATCAGCTTCGGCGTGGTGTCTTCCGCGATCTGGACGAACTCATCACCGCCATCGGCACCTACATCGACCGCCACAATCAAAGTCCTAAACCATTCATCTGTACCGCCCGAGCCGCCGACACCCTGGAAAAAGTCAAACGCGCCGTCCGCACCCTCAATACAGGTCAATTTGTTTGACGCACTACACTAGCAGCGCATTGTAGCTGTAAAGCTCAGAATCGTCATGTGGCGCGCCACCGCGAAGGGAAGCAGCTGGCGCAAGTCCTGGGCGTGCTGCTGGCGCTTCCGGTCGAGCGAGGACACCGGACACGATGAGTTTGCCAGTGATACTATTTGGCAAATGAAACGTCGAGCCTTTCTGGAAACCTTTGTCGGTCTGGGCGCCGCTGTTGCTTCCCTCGTCTGGCCAGCGTCTGCACTGGATCGCGATGAAAAACCACCCTGTGCTGCTCCCCCCTTCCCGCATGTCGAAGGCTTGACGCATCAGGTTGCCGAATTTGTTCAGAAAACGCAGTATCCCGACCTTCCTCCCGATGTGGTCGAGCTGGGCAAGAAATCAATCTTGGACGGGCTCGGTCTGGCGCTGGCCGGTTCGAAAGCCGAAAACGGGAAACTGTTCCGAGAGTACATCGGCACATGGGGTCTTCCCCCGCGCGGCGCTACCGTCATGGGAACGGCTCTGAAACTGCCGCTGCGGTTTGCGGCGTTTGCCAACGGCTTGGCAATTCACGTCGAAGACTTCGACGACACCCAGCTGGCAGTGGCCAAGGATCGTCAGTATGGGCTGTTGGTTCATCCCACGGTGCCGGTGTTGCCCGCCGCGCTCGCGGTTGGCGAGACCATCTTGTGCGGCGGAAAAGATTTGATGCTTGCCTACCATCTGGGGGTCGAGGTCGAGTGCAAAATCGCGGAGTCGATTTCGCCTCGCCACTATGAGGATGGCTTCCATTCCACGGGGACGTGCGGCGTGTTTGGCGGCGCCGCAGCCGCAGCCAAACTGCGTGGGTTTGACGCGGCCAGGATTGCGCGCGCCTTCGGCATTGCCGCAAGCCAGGCCGCTGGGTTGCGAGAAAATTTCGGCACCATGATGAAGTCCTTCCATGCCGGCCATGCGGCGGAAACCGGGGTGTTCTCCACCGACCTGGCCTCGCTTGGGTGGACTGCAGCGGACCAGATACTGGAGGCCAACCGCGGCTTTTTCCACGCCGCCGGCGGCAGCTATGATCCTGCAGTGATGCTGCGTCTGGGCCAGCCGTGGACGTTCGCTACGCCGGGAATATCGATCAAGCCTTTCCCCTGCGGCTCGTTGACCCATCCCGCCATGACCGAGATGCAGCGCTTGATCCGCAACGACAAAATTACCGCTTCCGACGTGGCACTGGTGGAAGTCGGGACCAACCGCAATCTCCCCAATACGCTGATCCATCACCAGCCCAAAGACAACTTGCAAGCCAAGTTCAGCATGGAATTCAGCATGGCGATCCTGCTCATCGATGGCAAGGCAGGCCTGAGCCAGTTCACCGACGCCGTGGTCAACCGCCAAGACGTACAAGAGATGATGCGGCGAGTAAGATTTTACATCGACCCGGAAGCCGAAGCGGCGGGATACGACAAGATGACGAGCATTCTCAAGATTCACCTCAAAGACGGCCGCATCATTGCCGGTCGGGCCGATTTTGGCAAGGGTAGTCCGGCCAATCCCATGAGCTACGACGAAGTGGCGGAGAAGTTCCAAGGCTGCGCCGACTATGCGGGATGGCCGCCGGTCAAGGCAGTGAAGATCATTGCGATGGTGAAGGATCTGGAGTCCGTGCAGGACATTCGCACCCTGACCGCGCTCTGCAGCAGTTAAGGGACTCGTACTTGGGGAGGCCGGGCTCGGTTGTCAGTCCGCCCCAAGGCACTGGATCGCATTCTTGTCCACGCTAAAGTCGCCTGGGTTCGGGAAAGCATCCCACCGGGGACTCCATGCAGGTCCAAGACTTTGAGAATGCCAAGGAAACCAGCTTGACTCTCGCTTCGGCTACAATCACGGTCATTGATCCCATCCGGCCCCCGACCGACGATCACCGTGCCGCTGTTTTCGCCGGTTTTATGGGTTGGACCCTCGACGCCTTTGATTTCTTCCTGGTGGTGTTTGCTCTCACCACCATCGCGCAAGAGTTTCACAAGTCAGATGCGCAGGTTGCGCTTTCCATCACCCTGACGCTGGTCTTTCGTCCGGTGGGCGCGTTTATCTTCGGGCTGCTGGCGGACCGCTATGGACGCCGCCTGCCCTTGATGATTGATCTGGTTTTTTACTCCGTTGTCGAAGTGGCCACCGGTTTCGCCCATAGTTTCACTACCTTCCTGGTGCTGCGCGCCTTGTTTGGGATTGGCATGGGCGGCGAGTGGGGGGTGGGCGCATCCCTGGCGATGGAGAAAGTTCCACCCAAACTTCGTGGCTTGCTCTCCGGCATGTTGCAGCAGGGTTATGCGCTCGGCTATCTACTGGCTGCGGTCTGCTTCTTCTTTGTCTTTCCGCGATGGGGATGGCGGCCCATGTTTTTTATCGGTGGACTCCCGGCGCTGCTCGGCCTGTATGTCCGCTTCCATGTGAAAGAGTCGGCCGTTTGGGAGCAGCAGCAGAAGCGTAGCTGGGCCAACCTGGGTCGCGAGATCGCTTCCCACTGGAAACTGTTTCTGTACTTGACGGTGCTTATGATGATGATGAGCTTCACTTCTCACGGTACCCAGGACATGTATCCAACATTTCTACAGCGTCACTGGGGAATGGGTTCCACCCAGCGGGCAGGGATCACTGCCATCTCGATGGTGGGTGCCATCCTGGGCGGCCTGGTGTTCGGGTTTTTTTCCGACCGTTTCGGGCGTCGCCGCGCCATGATCGTGGCCTTGCTCAGTGCGATTCTGATGATTCCACTGTGGGCCTATGCCCCCTCCATCCCGCTTCTGGTGACCGGCGCATTCCTTATCCAGTTCATGGTGCAAGGCGCCTGGGGCATTATCCCGGCGCACCTTTCCGAGCTGTCGCCCGACTCGGTCCGTGGCTTCCTACCCGGATTTGCTTATCAATGCGGCGTGCTGCTGGCTGGTTCGGTGGGTTATGTGGAGGCGCTTCTGGCTCAGAAGATCAGTTATGCGAATGCCATGGCGATCACGGCGTTGGTAGTGTTCGCGCTGGCCGCGCTGGTCACCGCACTGGGGCGCGAGAAAGCCGGCATTCATTTTGGTAGCTAGGGGAAATGCGTGAAGACGCCCGAGATCGTAGTTGCGAATCCCGGCGGTTGTAACACAACCGCCGCGGCCATCAGTGCCCGCCTCGACCGGCTGCCAGCCACGCGCTACGTCTGGAAGCTGGTCCTCCTGCTTTCTTTGGGCGGATGCTTTGAAGTGTACGACCTGTTTTTTACCGCCTACATTGGTCCGGGTCTGGTGCGCAGCGGATTGTTCACCGCCGCCTCCGCCTCCGTTTTCGGATTCAGCGGCTTGGCCAGCTTTGTGGCCGCCACCTTCGCCGGCCTGTTTCTGGGGACCATGGTGTTCGGGTTCGCTGCAGACAAGTTTGGACGGCAGATGGTATTTACCTGCTCCTTGTTGTGGTACACCGCCGCGACCATCATCATGGCCTTCCAGTGGACGGCGCTCGGCATCATCGCCTGGCGCATGATCGCTGGCATTGGCATCGGTGTCGAACTGGTGACCATCGACACCTATATCACTGAATTGGTCCCCAAACACCTGCGCGGCCGCGCCTTTGCCGTCAATCAGGTGATCCAGTTCAGCGTGGTCCCTTTGGTCGCTTTGTTGGCGTGGCTGCTGGTCCCGCGGCAGCCCTTTGGCTTAGATGGATGGCGATGGGTCGTGCTTATCGGGGCGGTCGGCGCCATCTTCGTGTGGTTCATCCGGCGAGCCGTGCCGGAGAGCCCGCGCTGGTTGATTACGCACGGCAAGCTGGAGCAGGCGGAAATCGTCACGGCGGCCATGGAGCAACGGGTCGCAGCCGAGTTTGGCGGACCCTTACCTCCGCTCGGCCCGCTTCCCATCGAAGAGACCCACGGAAGGTTTTCCGACATCTGGCGCGCGCCCTATTTGAGCCGCACTTCGATGCTGATGGTCTTCAACACTTTCCAGACCATCGGCTACTACGGTTTCGCTTCCTGGGTGCCAACCCTGTTGATTGCAGCCGGTGTCAACACCACCAACAGCCTGCATTATTCCTTCATCATTGCCATCGCGGCTCCGGTCGGACCCATCGTCGCCATGAAATACGCGGATCGCTTCGAGCGTAAGTGGCAGATCGTCGGCGCCGCCATTGCCATCGGCATCTTCGGCCTGGCGTTTGCTCAACAGACCCAGGCGGCTGGGCTGATCGCCTTCGGCGTGCTGTTGACCTGTTCCAACAATTGGATGTCGCAAGCCTTCCACGCCTACCAGCCGGAACTGTTTCCCACCCGGGTGCGGGCCCAAGCGGTTGGCTTCGTCTATTCGTGGAGCCGCCTCAGCGCCATTTTCAGCAGCTTTCTGATTGGGTTTTTCCTCCGCGATTTTGGCGTGGCAGGCGTCTTCGCCTTTATTGCCGCCTCCATGGTGGTCGTGGTGCTCTCCATCGGAATCCTCGGTCCGCGCACCCGCGGGCTTGCGTTGGAAGACATTTCGCACTGAGGCCGCGTGCCAGCCTGGCTCCGATCTAAAAAAGCGGCCCGACCAGGGGTTGGCCGGAACCGCGAAGCACTCATACAATTTGGGGATAGGCTGACAAGAATGTGAGCTGGCTCCCTCTGGGTCAGTGAATCACTAAGGTATTGATCCGCTTCGGTACCTCTCCGACAGGTATCAAGGCTATTCCCTTCAAGGTTTCGGTGTTGATGGCGGATACCGACCCCGCTCCCGAATTCGACACATACACCACCTTGCCGTCGGGCGAAAAGGTGATCCACTCGGGCACGGCGCCGGATGGTGGATGGTTCATCGCGTGAACCTCGGGCAAAGCCGCGTATCCAACCAACTGGAGATCTGGCAGTGAATACTTGAAGACGGCGTTAGCAAAGGTGCTGTTGACCCAAAGCGATTTCTGATCGGGGCTTACGGCAATGCCGTGAGACGGTGTGCCGGTGCGCCCTTCTGCGATTCCGAAGCCGCCGGGTTGATCAGGCAATTGGACCCTTGCCACTTCGGTGCGTTTCGCGAAATCCACGATCGCGAATCCATTCAGCCCTGATAGCTGAACAAAAATTCGCCGTGTCGACCCGTCCGCATTCGTCTCGAAGGTCATGGGTCGCACTGCGCGGTCGAATTTCACTTCCCAAATCACTCGTTCGGTTTGCAGATCGACGACCGTAGCTGCCTTGCTTTCAATGGAGCCACTGACCGCAAACTTTCCGTCGGGGGTGACGAAGACGTTGTGGACGCTACCGTCCACGGGAATGCTCTTCACTCGAGTGAGGGAAGCCGCGTCAATGACGTCGATGATGCCCGGCTCCGCCCGTATGCCCACAAGGATTCGGCCTCCGTCTTTAGTAATCGCCAGGTTGTTTGGCCGGCTAGAGAGAGGCACTTTTTTGAGGACCTCGCCACTCTTTCGATCCACCACATCGAGGACATTTTCGGACTCGTTGCTGATGTAGATTCTGGCCCCCTCCGGGGAGAATACAATACCGTGGGGCAGTTCGATTCCGCGGACTACGTCAACGACATGGTTGGACGCGGGATCGATCACGTCAATTGTATTGCCGGCGCTGTTGGTGACGTAGATCCGCGCCATCGAGTTCGGTAACGGGTGCGCGACAGGTGGACGGCCCTCGCCACGTACCCAGTCTGCGAGCGCCAGCCAGTCAGCGTCGTCCTGAGATGCAAACTGCCTGCCCCCGGAATGAAAAGGGTCGCCACCTGCTTCCGGAGCCAAGGGATGAATCAAGAGAGGACTGAGGTTCGGGTCTCCAGGGACTACCTGTTGGACAGCATTATCAAAATTCTGTCGCGATTGTTCGTCCGTCCATTCCTTGCTTCCCGGCGTCAACGTCACCAGACGGAAGGCTCGGTTCGACAGCGTGTGACAACCGTAACATCGGGCATGGCCGGCACGCTCCTTCAAAAAAATAGGCTGGATTTTAGTCTGGAAGAATTGGAAATCGAGGGTGCTGGTTATGGCGGACGATGGAACTGATGGGGAGCCTGGCGCCCCGTGGCTGGAGCCGACCCAGTCGGCGACCATCTTCCATTCCGGGTCGTTCTGCGATGCCCAGAACTTGCCACCCCTGTGGGTGGGGTCTCCGCCGGCACCTTGTGCTAGAGGGTGAAGAAGTAAGCGGGATTGTAGCGGCTGCGAAGGGATCACCAACCGGGAGACGACCTGGAAGTTTCGACGCGATTGTTCTTCTGTCCAGGAAGAATCGCCGTTCGGCAACGACTCCAACCGGAAGCGCGTTGCCAGAACCGAATGGCAATCGTAACAACGCACGCCGCCTGCCCGGCGCTTGAGGAAGATCGGTTCGATACGGGAGCGATAGGTCCCAAAGTCGAGGCGACGTGGCGGTATAGAAGCTTGACTGGACGGGTCGTCTGGCGAGCAAGCCGCAACCGTTCTGGCAGGCGAAATCAGGCCCGTCACGGCCATCACCAGCAACGCCAGACTGGTTTTCATCAGATGCTTCATCTCATGGTCCTCGCGATTCGGAATGGCTAAGACGCAACAAGGCGCTGGAGCAAGGGTCGAAGTTCGCGAATATCCTTGGCATTCTCGAGTCCAAGCACGCGCTCGATCAACTTGGCGTTGTTCGCGACGCCGAGTACAGGCGTCATCAATTCGCGGGCCTTGGCCACCACCTCTTCCGTCGTCATTGGATTTTCAGGAGTGCCGCGCACGTGCTCGACCCGCTCACTCAAATGCGTGCCGTCATTGAGCGTGACCTCCACGATAGCGACTCGCAACGGGATCAGCTTTTCCAACTCCTCATCGGGGACCAGATTCACCTTAACGCGCTCCCGCAGAACCGATGCGTCCTCCATGCGAGCCTTGTCATGGGCTGCGCGGAAGGAGACGGTATGGTCGAGCAGCATCACCGCGACCAGGTGTTGCAAGCAAATATCCGGCATGTCACGGTTATTGACCGTATAGCCCGCGCTGGTCGCGACTCGAACCAGAACTTGTTTCACTTGATTGGCCTGGAAGGGATGGCGCTGGAGAATTTTCTGCAGCGCGTCCAGCGGCGCCTGGATGGGGCCTCCCGTGGTCCACTTCTTGAGGGTGGTCGAAGTCACGCCATATACTTCGCCCAACTTGTCGATCATCCCAGCTGGATCAGCTTTGGAGTTGTAGGATTCAATAAAATTATTGGGGCCAGAGAGAACGTCATCCACCCCAGTCCAACCGGAATGGACCACCAACGCGGCATTCACGCCATTGCGTGCTCCCATGCCGCCGAATACGAAGGCTTTCTCAATGTGGTCGGTGTCCCGCCGCCACGAGCCAATGCCGGCCCCAGCTTGTTGCACGGCATAATCGAGAAGCCACCGCATTTGCTGGGCGTTGAGACTGACGGCGCAACCGGCGGCCGCCGCAGCCCCGACCGTACCGACTAGCGGGTGAGTCTCTTTCATTCCCGGTCCGACGGTCTTCATGGCCCGCATGGCAACGTCATAGCCGAGCGCTACCGCACGCAAAAAGTGAGCTCCACTAATGCCGAACTGCTCGCCAGCCGCAAGCGCCGCCGGCACGACCGCACAGCCGGGATGCGCTCCTCCGGTGGTGAAGTCATCGTCGGTTTCGTCCGAGTGCGCCAATTGGCCGTTGGCCAACGCGGCCTCGATGGGGCCGCACAAAATTTTCGACGCCACGACTGTGGCAACTTTCTCGCCTCCGTAGGCGCGGGCGAACTCAATGGCCTTACGGCCGGGTAGCAATTCTGAGCCTGAGACCATGGCGGCGATCGTGTCGAGCACGTGATGCTTGGTCTCCATCAGGACATGGTCAGGAAGCGCGCGGTTGCGGGCCTCCGCCATGTACGCGCTCAGCTTTTCCATCACCGGGCTGACGTCATGGGCGCCTGCGAATGCCAGGCGCGGAAACATAGCAGCCGCGGCAATCCAAGCGGAGTTTTGCAACAGGCCTCGCCGGGTAAGGGTTCGCGGTTGGAGCACTCTCGGCTGTGCGGGTCGATCTGAGCTCACGTCTTCTGCCTCGGAATAAAGATCTTATCGATACTTGGTGACCACGGATTCTAGCGCGCCGGGGCCGTTACAAGCCAGGGGAAGGAGGGGAGATCTGCGTAGTCGGCCCGACACTTTCTCCGACACCGAGACCTCCCTAACCCTAGAAGGTCACTTTGACCGCGAGCTGTATCTCCCGAGCGGTCGTGGTGGTCTTCGACAGCAACCCTGGTGCAGCGAGGACCCCAGTTCCGTTGAAAATATCGGTGTTGTCGGGGGTGGTGGGCGGCGCGAAGTTGGGGTGATTGAGAATATTGAAAATCTCAGCGCGGAACTGAACGTTGAAACGTTCCGAGATTCTCTTGATCGGCATATTCTTGAACAAAGAGAAATCCAACGATGTCAGTCCAGGACCAATTAAGCTATTGCGACCGGCATTCCCGCGAAGGTTGAAACAAGGCAGAGCAGGGAGCCAGGGCGCTCCGTCCAACGCCGGGTTTAACGGGTGGTTCAAAGTAATTTGGTTATTGTTTGAGTCCACCAGGCTCAATGGCGATACGTTACAGTTGGCCGTCCAGAAATCAAGATTCGGGGCGGTCGGAACTTGAAAGCATTGCGTCTTGATGTAATCGGTTCGACTCCCTGGATTGGTAAGCGTCTTGCATCCAGAGCCACTCAGGCGCGTAGGGAACGCCCAATCGTCGCTGCTGAGTGAGCCTTGGGGATCCGCGCCAGTCCCCCAGGTAGGGCTGAAAGGAACTCCACCGCTGGCGCTGAAGATGAGACCCAACTGCCAACCTCCGAGGACCCATCGCGCGGGAGCGGAGAGTGACTTGGGCGTGGGCACTTCCCATTCGCCGTTCATGACAAATGTGCGGCCCACGTTGAAATCCGAGAGGCCGCGGCTCAGCCGGGTGTCAAACCAAGCCAGACTCGAGATTGAATTTCCGAAAGTGTCTCCGGCAACCGATGCCGAACTGGTATCGATGCTCTTACTCCAGGTGAAGGTGCCTTGCAGTTGCAGACCGTGACTCATGCGCTTGGCCAACTGGGCTTGTAGGGCGTTGTAGGAGGAGTGTCCCACGTAAAACAATCCGCGAACCGAACCAAAGTTCGGATTGATGGGATTGGGAGGGCTCCCCGCGCCGGGTCCCGTGGTCAGATTGCCGCTGGCATCGACCTGCGGGAAGAGATATCCATAAGTCGTCTTCGTGGGGAGGACCAGATTCGCTTCATCAACCCGAAAGGGTTGATGCACGCCGCGCGAGCCTACGTATGCGATCAGGGCAGTCACGTTCGGCGTAAACTGCTGCTGTATGTTCAGGTTCCACTGCATCACATAGTTGCGCTTGGGTTGAGAATCGACAAATGTGGAGCGCAGGGTATTTGCCGGGAAGGTCGTATTCACTCCCTTGAAATTGTAGAACTCGCCCTGCCCAGGGTTGTTGACCGCGGTGTACTGGAAAAAGGGAAACGCTTGGGTGGTAAGCAGGACAAACTGGTACAACAGTGGCTGTACGTCGAACATCCCGATGCCGCCGCGGATCGCCGTCTTGCCATTGTGGAGCGGGTCCCAGGCAAAGCCGATGCGCGGTTCAAAATTCTTCAGGGTGGGATTGCTGAAGAACGGGCTGCCGGTGTGGGCCACGGGGTCTGAAAGATTGCGCAAATTAGCGAGTTTTCCGGACGTCTCGCCGGGCACAGAGGAGATCTCATAGCGCAGTCCGAGGTTGAGCGTCAGGTTTGGCCGAAAGCGCCAGTCGTCTTGCAAGTAGAGCCCGAAGATATTCTGTCGCAGATTGCGCGGTGACAGGGTACTTGCGATTCCGCCTTGGAACTTGGTTGGATTATTCGTTAAGAAACCAGCCAAATCTGCGAATTTCCAAATTCCGTTGGGGTCCGTGTCCGCAAGTACGTTGAGCAACAAACGCTCGAAAGCAGCGCCAAACTTCAAAGAGTGCGTACCCTTCGTAAGCAAGGCGTCGTCATAAGCCTGCAACGAGTTCCAATGGTACAAGTATGTTGGGCTGCCTCCCACCCCCCCGGAAAACGGCGAGGCTCCACCTCCGATAATCACCTGGGACGCGGCCCGCCCGGCGAACGCTGTGCCTCCCGTGCCTAGATCGGTTCTGGCCGCGTCGGGATTGATCGCTTTCTGGCTCTGGTTGTTGTTCACCGCCTCATGGTTCCCCCCCAGCCGGATCGAATTCGCCAGGTTAGGTGTGAAGAGGTGGGTTTCTTCGATCGCAACAATCTGCCTCGATGTGAGGGTGTCGAACTGAACGTTGTTCAGGCCGTCCGGCGACGAGTAGGGAGTCTTGTCATACACGTAGGTGCCGAACAGGCGGTCCTTCTCGGAAAAGTTGTGGTCGACGCGGGTGGTGAAGAAATTTTCGTTGACGACTTGCTGGCCGGAGAAAGAGTAGGTCCCAAGATCGCCGTTTCCCACCAAAGGAGTGTTTGGGGGAGAATTCGGAAGATGGAAGAACGTGAAGTACGCCTGCGCCGCGGGATCGACTGTGACTTGCGTCGTGCTGCTACAGACCGCAGGATTGGTACACAACGTGCCCGCCCTGGCGGCAGCGGAAGGCACTAACGCGACGGTGGTAATTCCCTTGGACTGCCGAATCCCCTCATAGTCAGCGAAAAAGAACGTCCGGTCTCTGAAAATCGGACCGCCGATCGTTCCCCCAAACTGATTCCGCGTAAACGGCGGAATGCCAGCCTGATCGAAAAAATTCCTGGCATCCAACGCGCTATTTCGGACGAACTCATATCCACTCCCGTGAAACTGGTTAGCTCCCGACCGCGTGATGGCGTTGATGACTCCCCCAGACGTCTTGCCGTATTCCGCAGAATAATTGCTGGTGAGGACGGAGAACTCTTGAATCGCATCCACGCCCAGACTCCCTCCCAGCACGCTGCCTGGGGCGCCGTTGGCGTAATCGTTGAGGCTGATCCCGTCCAGACGATAATTATTCTGCTGTGGTCGCGCACCCGAGATAGTCAGCTGTTGTCCAAACCCGCGATTGCCGCGATCCGTGCCTGCCGCGAAGTTGGGCTGAGTCTGGATGGCATTTACGCCCGGCTGAAGAGTCGCAAGGTCGGTC
Source organism: Acidobacteriaceae bacterium (assembly GCA_025360645.1). Taxonomy (GTDB): domain Bacteria; phylum Acidobacteriota; class Terriglobia; order Terriglobales; family Acidobacteriaceae; genus JANYBT01. The sequence goes on from JANYBT010000008.1 coordinate 53,407, forward strand.
CAACTGCGGCCGTTCAGAGGCAGTTCTCGCACCGTGGTAGCGTTCACCACCGCGCTGATGTCGGAACTGCTGAGCTGGATGGCAGGTGCCTCGGAGGTCACCTCGACAGAGACTTTGGATGCGCCGACCTTGAGTGCCAGGTCAAAGACTTGCAGGCCGCCGACCGTAAGCTCAATGCCGGTACGTTCCTCAGTATTGAAGCCCGGCGAGGAAATGGAAACTGAGTAGTCCCCAGGCAGCAAATTGCCGGCGGTGTAAAGCCCGTTGGAGTTGGTGACAACTTTGGTAACGACCCCGGTCGCTTCATTCGTAATTACGATTTGCACCCCCGGAATCACACGTCCCGCGGGATCCGTGATCGATCCCGTCAGCGTCGCTCCTGCAACCTGAGTCGGCGCCGGAACCGAAAGTAGCATCACTCCCATCGCAACAATTGCGGCGGAAAGCAAAATCGAATGGGTCTTGGGAAAGTTTTGCCTGTACAAAGATCACCTCGGATAGCCGCGGTTGCCAATGTACGCCCGTTCGCCCTTAAGTCAACATTAATTTCTGTTTAGGTTGTTTTTATAGATTCAAAACGGGATACGCAATGGGCAGGAGGACCGTGAAAACCGACCCAACGCCCGGACTGCTCTGACACTCAATCGATCCGCCTTGCGCTTTCGCAATCGCCTGGGCAATGGCCAAACCCAGTCCTCCGCTGTGAGCTTCTCCATTGCCGCGCGGCGCGGCGCGGTAAAATCGCTCAAATATCAGCCCAATGTGATCGCTCGCAATTCCGATGCCTTGATCTTCGAAGCGCGCCTGGATCATGCCATCCTGCTGGGATAAGGTCACATGCACTTGCGTGCCGTCGGACGAATATTTGACGGCATTGTCGAGAAGAATCAGGAACATTTGATGCAGGAAGGCCTCATCGCCGAACGAGGCAATCTCCGCGCTGAGTTCCCGCAGAATGACGATATTTTTGGTGCGCGCCCGGAAGGTCGCCAACGCGCACGCCTCTTCCAGAATTTCGTTCACGTACAACGGTTCCCACATCAGGTGGAGTTGTCCGGCATCGGCCATAGACAGAGTAAAAAGGCCTTCCACAATCCGCGTGAGCTTTTTGAATTCGTCGTCAAAAACGTAGAGAACCTTCTGGTAGTCTTCGGCGCTCCGAGGTTTGGACAGCAGCAGTTGCGTTTCGCCGTGCAGAACGGCAAGCGGGGTCCGCAGCTCGTGCGAAGCATCCGTCACAAACTGACGTAACTGGCGAACCGAGGAATCGATTCCCCGCAGCAGATCGTTGAAGGTCGCAGCCAGACGTCCCAGCTCGTCGTCGGGAGTGGCAATCGGTAGCGGCGTCCAAAATCCCTTGGGGTTTTTGACCTGTTGAGCCATGGCAGCCGCGTGCTCGGTCAGAGCCCGAATCGGCGCCAAGCTTCGGCCGACGTAGAGGGCGGAGATCCCTGCCGTCAACAATAAGCTCAGCGGGAAAAAAAGAAGGGCAATGCGGTTAAGACTGTCAT